>JBAXMD010000021.1:0-19079 GCA_037134475.1 Verrucomicrobiota bacterium
GCCGTGTGCGTCCGCCTCGGCCGTAAGCTCAAGTTCAAGTCCGACGCCAGTGGCTTCATCGACGACGACCAGGCCAACCATCTCCATTCTCCGGCCATGCGCGGAAACTGGTCCATCTGAGCCCACCCTGATCCTTACGACTATGAAGCATCTTTCGCTTTTCCTCGCCTGCGCCGCCTGCCTTGTCGGTTTGGCTGCCGAGGCGCCGTCCGACGCCACCTTCGCCGATCTTGCCGTCGCCGAGAAGCGTCTCGCCGCCCAGCAGGCAATCTTTGATCACTCCCGTTCGTTCGCCAAGGCTTCGCCCGAGGCTAAGGCCTGGTTCGATCGGGTCCGCGCCGCCGCCAAGGTTTCCGAGAATCCTGAAGTCCAGGCCGCGTTCGGCCAGATCCTGTTGCTGGATCCTGCTTACAAGCCGCTCCTGCCTTTGAATCAGAAGCAGCCGCAGGAGTATGACGCGCCGGATGGCACCACGCCGGAAACCAAGCTCGCCCAGCTGGAGCGACTGCTTGATCAGCGCCGTTCGACTAAGGAATACCCGCTGACCGTCGACGAACTCGTCGCACTCACGAAGAATGAGGAATTCGCCACCGCCCAGCGCGCCAACCGTCTCCTGCGTCGTATCAGCCCGACCGTCGCCGCCCCGATTCTTTGGGAGCGTGTGGCGAAATTGACGCAGCGTTCGCAGGTCCAAGAGGTCGAAGATGAGATCCTCCGCCTCCCGTCCTCCATCGCCATGAAGCTCCTACCTGTCGATCCGTCAGGTATGTCGCTCGCGGCCAAGGCATCCTGGGCTCGCATCGTCGCCACCCGTATCAACGGCTATGGTAAGAGCCGTCGCCTCGCCATCCAGGCGGCGATGCTGCCGTTGCTCAAGGGCCCGGCCAACGAGTTGACCGAAGCCGCCTGGGCCTCCGTGCCGCGTCTCTTCACCGAAGCCGACCGCGCCGCGTTGACCGAAGCCTCGCAAGGGCTCTCTGAACGCATCGCGCCCAAGGCGAAGGCTGCGCTCGACGCCCTCCCGGCCAAGTAATCTCCCCTGACGCTTGTCGCTTGCCGAGAGGCGGGTGGGGGATTGCTATGTCTCCATGGCGCCCGTCGCGAACAAGGAAGACTCTCCGAACCTGATCCTCGCCGGATTTATGGGCACGGGGAAGTCCGCGCTCGGACGCCAGCTGGCTAAGCGTTGGCGCCGCCGTTTCTACGATACCGACGAACTGGTCGAGAAACTGGCCGGCGTTTCGATCGCCGACATCTTCGCCCAGCACGGCGAAGAGCATTTCCGCGCCCTCGAGCGCCAGGTCGTCGAAGGCCTGCTGCCGGAGAACGGCGCGGTCATCGCCTGCGGCGGCGGTCTCGTCGTCCCGCCAGGCATGGGTGAGCTCGTCCGTTCGAAAGGTATCGTCGTCACGCTCTTCGCTTCGGTGGATACCATCTTGCGTCGCACCGCTGGCAACTCGCGTCGGCCGCTCCTCAAGGGCGACGACCCGGAGGCCAAGATCCGCGACCTGATGAAGAAGCGTGAGCAGGCCTACATGAAGGCCGGTATCGCCGTGTATACCGACGGGCGTTCGCTGCAGCAGCTCTGCGTGATCGTCGAGCGCGTCTACGAGCGCGAGGCCCGCGCGTCGCTCAAGTCGCGTCCGAAGCCGGAATAGGCGCGAAGGCGTCGCCGGTGGGCGGCTGGTCGCGGAAGAGCTTTACCACTTCGAGGAATTCGGCGCGGTCGGCCGCGAAGGCCCCGAGGCTCGCGAGGTGGGGGGTGGGCACCTGGCAGTCGATGAGGAAGTAGCCGCAGGCCTGGAGGCGGGCGACGAGCGTCGCGAAGCCGACCTTCGACGCGTCGGCCTTCAGGTGGAACATCGATTCACCGTGGAAGAGACGGCCAAGGGCGACGCCGTAGAGCCCGCCGACGAGTTGGCCTTCCCAGCTGACTTCGACGCTATGGGCGATGCCGAGGCGGTGCAGCTCGCAGTAGGCCTTGATCATGTCGTCGTTGATCCAGGTGCCGTCCTGACCGGGGCGGGGGACTTCGGAACAGCGGCGCATCACCGTTTCGAACTGCTGGTCGAACGTGACGGACCAGCCCTTCTTGCGCATCGTCTTCTTCAGGCTGTCCGTTAGGCGGAAATCCGCGGGCCGCATCACGAAGCGCGGATCTGGGCACCACCACTTCACCGGTTCACCAGCGGAATACCAAGGAAAGATCCCGGCACGGTAGGCCGCAATCAAGTGGGGCGCGTCCAGCTTCCCGCCGCGAGCCAAGGGCGCGCGGGCGGGGGCTTTCGACGGGTCGCCACGATTCCATTCCTGCATCGCCGATACCTTCGGCGAGGCGGGAACGGCGGGCAAGATTAGTCCTTGGTGATGTTGTAGACCGAAGGAATCGAGATACCGAGCTCAGCGGCGATCTCGCGGACCGGGGCGCCTTTCTTGCGCATGTTCTGGGCCTTGGCGCGCATGCTGTCCGAGATCTGGGCGCGGGCGCGGTTCGGGCGGGAGAGCAGCTTGATCAGGCGCTTGGCGAGCTCCGGCTTCGAGAGGCTGGCGACTTCGCGTTCGATCAACGACTGGCGTTCGCTGTGTTCGTCTTCCCAAGTTTGCACGGCGAGGTCGCGGGCCTTGGAGAGGGCGGCGCGGACGTAGGCGTCCTTCGAAGTGAAGGCGGAGGGATTGAGGTCGATTTTCATGAAGAGTGGGTTGGTGGCTTTTTGAATTTAATTCCGCTTACCCCCTCAACCTTTTATTATATTCCGAGTTGTCAAACTTTGGTAAAAGTTATTTTACCCCATTTGATTTCATAGAATGACGCTTTCGCTCTACTTGCTCCACTCGAGCATGCGGCGGAGCGGAATCTCGGCGGCGACGCGGATGCTCTCTTCCATCAGGATTTCCGGCGAGCCATCGCGCAGGCAATCACGCACTTTTGCTAGGGTATTCATCTTCATGAACTTGCAATCGTTGCAGGAGCAGCGGTCCGTCGGCGCGGACACGAAGGTCTTTCCGGGAACTTCTTTACGCAGGCGGTGGATCATCCCTGATTCCGTAGTAATGATGATGGTTTCGGCCGTCTGTTGTTTGCACCAGCCGACCATCATTTCGGTCGAGCAGACCATGTCGGCCATCTCTCGCACGGCTTCGGTGCATTCCGGATGGGCCACGATGGGCGCCCCAGGATGCGCGGCCTTGGTGCGGAGCAGGGCGCCCGGCGTGAACTGCACGTGGGCGTAGCAGTTGCCTGGCCACAGCTGCATCGAGCGGCCGGTCTTAGCGGAGACCCAGCGGCCGAGGTTCTGATCGGGGACGAAGAGGATGTTTCGATCAGCGGGCACGCGGTTGACGATCTTCGAAGCGTTACCGCTGGTCACGATGACGTCGCTGATCGCTTTCACCGCCGCACTGCAGTTGATGTAAGCGACGACGTAAAGAGAAGGGTCGGCGGCTTTGGCGGCGGCGAGCTTCGAGGCGGGGCAGGAGTCGGCCAGCGAGCAGCCGGCGTTCATGTCCGGCAAGAGCACGCGGCGCGTCGGGTTCACGATCTTGGCCGTCTCGGCCATGAAATGCACGCCGCAGAAAACAATCGTCGACTGCTTCGCCTCGGCGGCCTTGTAGGCGAGGCCGAGGGAGTCGCCGACGAAATCGGCGACGTTCTGGATATCCTCGCACTGGTAGTTGTGCGCGAGGATGATGGCGTCCTTGGCCTGCTTGAGGGCGATGACTTCTTTCTGCAGGTCGGATAACGGCGTGCCGCCGACGGGCAGGGGAGGGAAGACGGAAGCGGAGGGATACGGGATCATGGGCGGGCGGCCTTGCGCTTCTGGCAACGTTCGCAGAGCGCGGTGACCTGGAGTTTCTGGGAGATGGGACGCATGCCGTGCTTGGCGGCGACGGCCTTGCCGTACCATTCCATGAACGGGGCTTCGACTTCGACGATCGTCTCGCAGCTTTCGCAGATGAGCTGGGCGCGGAAGGTCGCGCTGCCGGCTTCGGCGAGGTAGTACTTGTGATCGCGGCCGACATCGACCTCGCGGATCACGCTGCTGCCGATGAGCAGGGGAATGGCGCGGTAGATGGTGGCACGGGAAACGCTGCGGTCGAGGGAGCGGGCTTTCTTGAGCAGGTCCTCGGCGGTGTAGTGGCCCTGGATGGTCCGGGCACCTTCGAAGACCGCCATCCGCTGGCGGGTGGCCCGCAGGCCTTGCTGGGCGATGAAGGCCCGGAAGGCTCCGGATTGCTCCGGCGATTCACTGGCAAGAGGCTTGGGCATGCCGATTTGAGACAGTTTTGATACTGAAACCCCCTCGCGTCAATAAGGGACGCGTCATTGACACCGGGCCTCCCGACCCCTTCATTTACCCCCTTTTCCCAAAGGGAAAGGCCCTTCACCTGATGTATCACAATACGGACGATCTTCGCATTCGCAGCCAGCACCCCCTGCTGACTCCCGCCCTCGTGCTCCAGGATCTCCCTGCGTCCGAGAAGGCCACCGAGGTCGTGACGACCGCCCGTAAGGACGCCGCCAAGGTCATTTCCGGTCAGGACGACCGTCTGTTGGTCATCGTCGGCCCCTGTTCGGTCCACGACACCAAGGCCGCCTTGGAGTACGCCGCCCTCCTCCAGAAGGAAGCCCAGAAGCATGCCGCCGACCTCCTGGTCGTCATGCGCGTCTATTTCGAGAAGCCTCGCACCACCGTCGGCTGGAAGGGCCTCATCAACGACCCGCAGGTCGACGGCTCCTTCCGGATCAATGAAGGCCTCCGCCTCGCCCGTGGCCTGCTTGCGCAGATTTCCGAGATGGGGCTGCCGTCCGCCACCGAATTCCTCGACCCGATCACGCCCCAGTACGTCGCTGACCTCGTCTCCTACGGAGCGATTGGCGCTCGCACGACCGAGAGCCAGATCCATCGCGAGCTTGCTTCGGGTCTTTCCATGCCGGTCGGCTTCAAGAACGGCACCGACGGTTCGATTCAGGTTGCCGTCGACGCCTGCCTCTCCGCTCGTGCGTCCCACTGGTTCCCGTCCGTCACCAAGGAAGGCATCGTCGCTATCTTTCAGACCTCCGGAAATCCCGATGCGCACATCATCCTGCGCGGCGGTTCCCGCACTGGACCAAACTATGGCGCCGAGTTTGTCACCGACGCCGCGGCCCGGATCCAGAAGGCCGGCCTCACTTCCCGCCTCGTGATCGATTGCTCGCACGGCAACAGCTCGAAGGACCATCGCCGCCAGCCGCTCGTCGCTGCGGACATCGCCGCCCAGGTCGCCGCAGGTTCGCGCGTGATCGCCGGCGTGATGATCGAAAGCCACCTCGTCGAAGGCCGCCAAGATTGGAAGGGCAAGGATGCCTCCACCTATGGTTGCAGCATCACCGACGCGTGCATCTCTTTCCAGGAGACCATCCCGGTCCTCGACGGCCTCGCCGCCGCCGTCCGCGCTCGCCGCGCGGTGAAGCAGTCCTAATTTTCCGCCATGAACTCCGTACTCAAGCTCATCCTCGATGGGGAAGCCCTCGACACCGCCCAGATCGGTAAGATCCTCGGCCTCGGCGCCGAAGCCGTGGACCGTGAGCTCGCCGCCTTGCGCCAGCAGGGCGTCCTGTTGGGCATGCGCCCGGTGCTGAACCCGAGCTACGAGTCCGAGCACCGCGTCCGTGCGGTCATCGAAATCAAGATCCGCACCGAAGGCGTCGGCGGCTTCGACGGTATCGCCGAACGTATCTCCAGCTTCGAACAGGTGGAGAGCTGCTACCTCATGTCTGGCGGCTACGACCTTCTCGTCGTCGTCACGGCCGATAATCTTTATAAGGTTGCTGGCTTCGTCCACGAGCGTCTCGCCCGTATCGACGGCGTCCAGGGCACCTCCACCCACTTCTTCCTCCGCGCCTACAAGAAGGACGGTTTCATCGTGAACGCCGAAGCTTCCCGCCGCGACCAGCCCTCGGTCAGCCCCTGAACCCAGCCTGACTATGGATTCTTCAGGCCGTTTCGTGGCGCGACATGTCGCGACCTTGCCCAAATCGGGCATCCGTGACTTCTTCGCCATCGTGTCCAAGATGAAGGACGCCGTGTCCCTAGGCATCGGCGAACCCGACTTCGTCACGCCGTATCATATCCGTGAAGCCGCGATTGCTTCGCTTGAGAAGGGCCGCACCTCCTACACGGATAACCGCGGCACCCAGCAGTTCCGCGAAGAGATCTCCCGCTACGTCGCCAAGAACTACGGCCCAGAATATGACCCTGAGACCGAGATCCTCGGCACCATCGGCGTCTCCGAAGCCCTCGACATCCTGCTCCGCTCGACCCTGAACCCTGGGGACAAGGTGCTCTACCATGAGCCCTGCTACGTGAGCTACGCGCCGAGCGTCACTCTCTGCCACGCCGAAGCCATTCCGATCCGCACCGTCGCTGCCGACCAGTTCGCGCTCGATCCGGCCGCCCTCCGCGCCGCCTGGCAGCCGGGCTGCAAACTGCTCATCCTGAATTTTCCGACGAACCCGACCGGCGGCACCGCCGACCGTTCCAAGCTCGAGGCCATCGCCAAGTTCGCCATCGAGAAGGACCTCCTGGTTGCTTCCGACGAAATCTACTCCGAACTCACGTTCGAAGGCGACCACGTCTCCATCGCCTCGCTACCCGGCATGCGCGAGCGTACGGTCTTCCTGCACGGTTTCTCAAAGGCTTTCGCCATGACCGGCTTCCGTATTGGCTACGCCTGCGGTCCCGCCGCCGTCATCGACGGCATGCTCAAGGTCCACCAGTACGGTATCATGTGCGCTCCTATCATGAGCCAGGAGGCCGCCGTCGAAGCCCTGCGCAATGGCCGCGACTCGATGCTCCACATGCGCGACAAGTATCGCGAACGCCGCGACTTCATCGTCCGTCGTTTCAATGAGCTCGGCCTGCCGTGCCACCTCCCCCGGGGCGCGTTCTACGCCTTCCCGGACATCACCTCGACGGGTATGGATTCCATGACCTTCGCCCAGAAGCTCCTCGAACAGCAGAAGGTGGCCATGGTCCCAGGTACGGCCTTCGGCGCCGCCGGTGCCGGTTTCTGTCGTGCGTCCTTCTCGACCAGCTACGAGAAGATCCATGAGGCTGGCGAGCGAATCGCCCGCTTCTTGGACACCATCCCGCGTCGCTGACGCATCCTTGCTTGCTAGGAGGGCAGGTAGCCCTGACTGTCGCCTTATGGAACGGAACACAGAAATTTCGCGCGCGGTAGCCATTGTGGGCCGTCCCAACGTCGGTAAGAGCCGCCTCTTCAACCGTCTGGTGGGCCGCCGCATCTCGATCGTGCACGATCAGCCCGGGGTCACGCGCGACCTCATCACGTCTGACATCTTCGAAGGTCGCTATACCTTGATGGATACCGGGGGTATCGGCCTGTATCGCGCCGAGTTGACGCCTAAGCTCATCGCTGACGCCGTGGAAGAACAGGTCGATTTCGCCCTCGCCGCCGCTGCGCTCGTGCTCCTCGTCGTCGACGCTTCCGAAGGATGTACCGCCCTCGACCTCGAAGTCGCCACCATGCTGCGTCAGGCTGGCAAGAAGGTCATCGTCGTCGCCAATAAGGCCGACACTGAAGAACGCGATGGTCTGATGTCCGAGTTCTTCGCCCTCGGTTTCGGCGAGCCTCTCCTCATTTCCGCCGAACACGGCCGCGGTATCCCGCAGCTACAGGCGCTGATCATCAAGCATCTCGGACCTGAACCCACGACCCCGCGCGAAGAAGGTCCGCGTCCGATTCGTCTCGCCCTCGCCGGTCGCCCGAACGTCGGCAAGAGCTCGCTCGGTAACCGCCTTCTCGGAGCCTCCCGCCTGATCGTCAGCGAAGTCGCCGGTACGACGCGTGACCCTGTCCGCGCAGGCCTTTCCCGCACCAAGGCCGACGGCTCGCAGGCGAAGTTCTCGCTCGTCGACACCGCCGGTCGTCGCACCGCCAACAAGCGCGACACCCTCGATTTCTACTCACAGGTCCGTTCCGATGAGATCCTCGCCGAGACCGACGTGGTATTCCTCGTGCTCGATGCTGGTCAGGGCGTCACCCGTATCGACAAGCAGCTCGCCGGTGAGCTCGCTCTCCTCGGTTGCGGACTCGTCCTCGTGGTCAACAAGTGGGACCTCGCGAAGAAGGCCTTCCGTGACAAGAACATCGATGGTTTCGAGGACGAAGAAGAGTTTCGCGCGAAGTTCCGCTCGGCTATCCGCCGCGAGCTCTTCTTCCTGCCTGAGCCTCCGATTCTGTTCGTCTCCGCCCAGACTGGCCTCCGCGCCGAGGACATGCTTGATGCCGCCGAAGGCGTCTTCGTTCGCGCCGGCACCGCCATTTCCACCGGCCGTCTCAATCGCGTCGTGCAGGACCTGATGATCAAGCGCCCTCCGCGCATGGTTTCCGGCAAGCGTTTCAAGTGCTACTACGTGACGCAGGTCTCCAAGCGTCCGATCCGTTTCCGCCTTTTCTGCAATTCCGAGGAACGCCTTGAGGACGCCTACCAGCGCTTCCTCGTCAAGGGTGTCCACGAGAGTTTCGACCTCTCGGGCGTGCCGCTCTACTTGGATATCGTCGGTAAGCCCAAGCAGACCGGTCGTCGTACCGGTGGTCCTGGTGCCGCCGCGGGTTCCCCGATGCCTGAAATCGAAGGCGCCGCCCGCAAGCCGATCGCCAAGGTGGCTGGAAAGGCAGTCCTCGAGGCCGCCCCGAAGAAGGCCATCGGTCCCTCTGGCCCGCGTCTCGGTAAGTCTAAGAATCCGCGCAGCAAGAACGCGCCGGTCCGCAAGAAATCCTTCACCCGCTGGGATAAGCCGCGCTCGCTCAAAGGCCGCGCCGCGCGCCAGGCCCGCAAGTAACGCATGCCGCGGAGACTGGTCCTGCTCGGTTCGGATGAGATCGCGCTCCCGGCTTTCGCCGCGGCTCGCGCCTTGCCCGACACCGAAGTGGTGGCCGTGTATTCGCAGCCGGATCGCCCAGCTGGACGTGGTCAGGAGGTGCGGCCCAATCCCGTCGCTGCCTGGGCGCGCGCCGAAGGCCTGACGCTCCTGCAGCCGGAGAAGCTCGAAGCCGCCGATGCGGCGCACCTCGTCTCCTTGCAGGCCGATCTCGGCGTGGTGATGGCCTATGGCCAGTTGCTCAAGGAAGATTTCCTCGCCGCGCCCCGTCTGGGCTTCGTCAATTTCCACGGCTCGCTCCTGCCTGAACTGCGCGGCGCCACCCCCGTCGAAGGCGCGCTCGCGCTTGGCCTGATCGAGACCGGCGTCTCGTTGCAGCAGGTCGTACGTAAACTCGATGCTGGCCCTATCCACGCCTCGGCTCGGACGGAGATCCAATCTGGCGAGGGCAGGGCGGCCCTACGTACCCGCCTCGGTGTCATCGCTGGCGAGCTCGCCACTGCCGCCTTGCCGTCCTTACTGGCCGCCACCTCCATCCCGGTTCCGCAGGACGAGGCCAAGGTCACCTATGCGCGACGCCTGACCCGTGCTGATGCCCCGTTGGATTTCCGTCAGCCGGCGGCCGTCTTGCGTCAGCGTGTCCTTTCCGTCGAGGGCTGGCCCGGCTCGACGTTCGACCATCGCGCCGCCTTGATCAAGGTTGGTGCCGCGATAGCCGATGACACCGCTGCGCCCTCCGCGCCGGGCACCATCGTCGCCGCCGATCGGACCGGCGTCCGCATCGCCTGCGGTCACGGCGTGCTGATCGTCACACATCTGCAACGACCGGGAGGCAAGATGCTTCCGGCGAGCGAATTCCTGGCGGGATATCCGCTCGCCGTGGGAGAGGTCCTGGCCTCCGCCGAAATGCCCGCCTTCGTCGCCGATCAGCCGTTTCCGCGGACGCCGAAGGCATAATCGCTTGATTAGCCCTCGCCGCTGGATGTCATAAGGTCATGCGAGCATTCCTTCTCTGCCTCTTCCTGGCCGTGGGAGCCATGGCGCAGCAGAAAGATGTCTCCTTCCGCCAGGTGGTCGGCGGCTCCTTCTCCGGTTTCTCCGAGGACGAGAAGGCGGAGAAAATCTGGGAAGCGACCGCCAAGTTTATGCGCCCGACTGCCGAGGCGGGCGTTTGGGATATGGATGTCATTAAGGTGCAGTCGCTGCGCGGCGGTAAGCCTTATGCCTTCTTCACGAGCCCCAACGGTACGATGGCCCCGGCTCGTCGCGCCGCGCAAGGTAACGGCCTCGTTCAATCTTCGTCCCCGGCGTTCAATCTGACCGGCAAGGGCTGGAGCTGGCGTTCGACGCCCAAGGGCGACAGCTTCGCGATCCTCGCCGACGTCGTGGCCGAGCTCGACCTCGCCAAGCCGCTGTCCAGACGCCTCCGTCTGCACGCACCCCGCATGGACGCTTCTCCCGTCGAGGGCGGCACGCTGATGGTCTTCCAGGGCGGCGTGGTCGCTGATCGTTTCGGCGAGCGTACCACCTGCGAGCGACTGGAGTGCCTCGTCAGCGACGGGCCCGGCGGCGACGCCACCTGCCGCTCCGTGGTCGCCTTGGGTCGCGTCGTCCGCGTGCTGGATAAACAGACCTTACGCGGCGATAGCGCGACCTTCGATCCGAAGGACGACTCCGCGGAACTCATCGGACATGTCGAACTCGAGGAGCCTGAACTAAAGGCCACTGCGCAGCGCCTGCGTCACCAGCCCAAACCGGGGTTGACGCAGCTCTACGCTGGGGACGGCACGCAGGTGAAGCTTCACCTGCAGCGCAAGCAGCAGGAGCCGGCCGATCTCGCAGGCGAACTCATCACGATCCGCCGCGATGCCGCCACGGGTAATTCCCAGGTCGAAGTGCAGGACAACGCATCGTTTCTTTCGGCCCAATCTCATCTCACGGCCCGTCGGTTGGTCGCCTCCGAAGGGCGTGACGGCACCAGCGTGCTCGTGGCCGAAGGCGGCGTTAAGGGTCGTCTCGAGGGCAATCAATTCGAATCCGGTAAGGCCCGTTGGGATCGGGCGAAGCGGATTCTCGACCTCGAGGAGCTGCCCCGCATCCGCGAGGTCCGGGGTCTGGAGGCGGCCGGATTCTCCATTCGCACCGATGCGCTGAAGGATCGCATCGAGATTCGTTCCGGTCCCGGCATCCGGGCCGCCATCCGTTTACCCGCGGGCGAAATCGGAGCGGCCCCTGGCTTGGCCGAGGCCAACCAGATCGTGGTCGTCACCGAAGAAGGGGCCATGCAGGTCGAGTTGATGGGCTCGGTTCGTTATGTCGCCGGCACGGTCACCACGGAGTCGGATCAGATGGTGGCTTTTGCTACGCCCAAGCCGAAGAAGGCTTCGGAATATGAACTCAATAAAGCCATTTTGTCTGGGCATGTCCGCTACGCGCAGCCGGGCCTGCGCTGCGTCGCTGAGCGCATCGACCTGACTCCCGCCGTGCAGATTGAGGAAGTCCTGACCAAGGACGCGCTCGCTGGCCGACCCCGCCTGCTTACGCTTTCGGGCGGCGCGGGCGCGACCCGTCCGCATCTCTTCATGACCTCGACCGGCGGCAAGAATGTGGAGTTCATCGCCGACGCACATGAGGTGCTCACGACTCCCGACCTCACCAAGTTCTTCCTCCGTGGTTCCGTGGCAATGGATTCGGATGGCACCGCCGCCACCTGCGACCTGCTTGAAGGCATGGCGGCTCCGGATAAGGCTGGCCATCTTGTGGCCCGCCAGGTCGTCGGCCGTGGTAACGTGGTCGTGGTCGCGGCTGGCACGACGGCCAAAGGTCGTACGCTGGAGATGCAGCCGGAGAAGGGCAGCGCGCGCCTGATGGGCGACGCGCGCATCCTCGATAAACTCGGCAACGAAGGTGTCCCCGCCAAGGAAGTTACCTACGACATGCGCACCCGCGCCTGGCGGATGGAGTCGGCGCCTGACGAAGCCAGCCCTGGACAGGTAGTCCGCCCAAAGATCTTCCTCAATCGCGACTTCACCTTGCCGGAGGTCAAAAACCTCGACAACGGACGCTGACCGCTTCCTTTTATAAGTATGGCCGAAACGAGTGAGAAGGGCGTTATCCGGGCGCAGGCCTTGGCCAAGCATTACGACGCCAAGGTCGCCGTCCAGGATGTCAGCTTGGCGCTTCATGCTGGCGAGATCGTCGGTCTGCTCGGGCCGAACGGCGCCGGCAAGACGACCACCTTCTACATGGTCGTAGGGCTCATCCCGGCCACCCACGGCCGCGTCTTCCTCGATGGCCGCAACGTCACCGGCATGCCCATGTGGCAGCGAGCCCGCAATGGCGTCGGCTACCTTCCTCAGGAGGCCTCCATCTTCCGCAAGCTTACCGTCTGGGAAAACGTGATGGCCGTCGTCGAGACGCTCGACCTCAACGAGCGCGAACGCCGCGATCGTACCGCCCAGCAGCTCACTGACCTTGGACTCGAGAAGCTTGCCCGTCAGCCCGCCTTCACGCTTTCCGGGGGCGAACGCCGCCGCCTTGAAATCGCCCGCGCCCTCGCGACCAATCCGCGCTTCCTGCTCATGGATGAGCCGTTTAGCGGAGTGGATCCGATTTCGGTCGCCGAGGTCCAGTCGATCATCCGTAAACTCAAGGCCCGCGGTATCGGCATTCTGATCACCGACCATAACGTCCGAGAAACCCTTTCCATTGTGGACCGGGCCTATCTTATCCATCAAGGGCGCGTGCTTGTTTCTGGAACTCCCTCCGAAATCGTCAATAATCCTGAGAGCCGTCGCCATTACCTAGGTGAAAGCTTCAAACTCTGACGCCATGTCTGACCCCGCTCCTGACACCCGCCCGGAATCCGTTTCCGTCCGCGAGTTCTTCGAATCTTTCAAGGATATGCTCCAGATGGAGCTCCTCGCCGGCGAACAGGGCCTCGACAACATGATCGCCGAGAAGTCGCTGAACCGTCCGGCGTTGGCGGTGACGGGCTACTTCAAGGAGTTCGCTAACAAGCGCCTGCAGCTTTTTGGCGCCGGTGAGATGGCCTACCTCTCCGACCAGACCGCGCCGCTCCGTGAGAAACTGCTGAACGACGTCTTTTTCAAGAAAATCCCGGCCGTGGTCGTGTCTCGCGGATTACCGGTCGATGACCTGCTCCTGCGTATCGCGGATCGTCATCATGTCCCGCTGATCCGGACGCAGCTTAAGTCCAAGGACTTCTCGGCCGAGGCCACGGTGCTCCTTGAGGAGAAGTTCGCCCCGCGCACCAACCTTCACGCTACCTTGGTCGACATCAAGGGCGTCGGCGTCCTGCTTCGCGGCGCCTCCGGCGTCGGCAAAAGCGAGTGCGCCCTGGCCCTTATCGAGCGCGGCCACTCCCTTGTCGCTGATGACTACGTCATCGTCACGCTCATCGGCGACCGTGAGCTGCAGGGTACTTCCAAGGAGCTCAACCGGGGTTACATGGAGTGCCGCGGTATCGGCATCATCAACGTTGCCTCGATTTTCGGTATCCGTTCCGTCCGCCGCGAGAAGCGCGTCGACCTCGTGGTCACTTTCGTGCTCTGGCAGCCGGGCATGGACGAAGAGCGTTCCGGCCTCGAGGTCGAGACCTTCGAAATCCTCGGCCGCAAGGTGCCGCACATGACGATTCCGGTCCGTCCGGGGCGCGACATGGCCCGCCTCGTCGAGGTCGCCGCGATGGTGCAGGCCTTACGTGTGATGGGTCACGATTCCGCGAAGGAATTCAGCGACCGCCTGATCCAGTTCATGGCCAAGGACAAAAAGGGCGAGGCCTGAGGCCTTACTTCTTCTTTCCGTCCCAGCGACAGTCGGCCATCACGCGGAGACAGACTTCGCGGAGGTCGAACAATGTAGACTCGATGTCCTGCGCGGCTTCGGCGGCGGACAGGCGCGCGCCGCTGGGGATGCCGGCGGTGAGGCCGATGGAATAGTTGATCGCGGCCAGGGCACGCTTCATATGCACGAGAGCGAGCGGCAAGTCACCGGTGTCAGTGGCATTGATCGCCATGATCATCTGGTGCTGCGCATCCCAGAAGGAGAGCATGATGTTGGCCGAATCGACCGCCGTGAGTTGTGGACCAGCGACGGTGCAAAGGCGATGAAAGGAATGCGTGAGCTGTAGGCAGAGCGCGCGAGATACCACGTAGACGGGGTGCTGGTGGATGCAGTAAGGAAGGTCGGGGCCTTCTTCGTCTGAGTCGTTCACTTCCTCGGGGCTGTCGCCCGGTGCCCAGTCGGCGTTTTCCCAGCCCATACGGCGGGCGCTGACGTCGAGACGGTCAGGCAAGTCCTTGACCTCGGTGTAGTACGAAAGGAAGCGTCCGACCTCGAGGTCGTTGCGCTGCAGGTAGCCAGCCCAGTCGGCTTCGCCCCAAGAGGCGTTGCCGGATCCGTCGAAGTCGCCCTGGGGGTGGTCGCCATCGTCCATAGGGTCCATCATTAGGTGCTTTTCCCCCGTTGCAAACCCCTTGTGGCGAAAATGCCCTTGTCCCGAACGCCTTGACCGTGGCTAATCCGGCATGGCTACGGACCTTTCTGCCCTGACCGCCGCGATGTCGGCCGGACGCGACCTTGCTCCGGATGAGGCGGCGTCCGCCGCCGCGGCGATGGCCGATACGCAGGTCGCGGATGCGTCCAAGGAAGCCTTTCTGCTCGCCCTCGCAGTCAAAGGCGAGTCCGCCGACGAAGTCACGGGCTTCGCCAAGACCTACCGGTCGCTCGCGCGGCGCGTCGATTTCGGCGACTGGCCCGCGAAGGGTATCGATATCGTGGGCACGGGAGGCGATCGCTCAGGCAGCTTCAATATCTCCTCGGCGAGCGCGCTCATCGTGGCCGCCGCCGGCGTGCCGGTGCTCAAGCACGGTAACCGCTCGATCACCTCGAAGTCGGGCAGCGCGGATTTCCTCGCCGGCCTGGGCGTGACTCTCGAAGCCACGGACGCGCAGCTCCTCAACGGTCTGACGCAGGCGAACTTCTGCTACCTCTATGCACCGGCCTTTCATCCCGCCTTCAAGGCCATTCTCGGCGTGCGCAAGAAGATCGCCGAAAGCGGGACGAAGACCGTCTTCAATGTCCTCGGACCGCTGATCAATCCCGCCCAGCCGGCGCACATGGTCGTCGGCGTCTATGACGAACGCTGGGTCGAGCCCTTGGCGGCCACGCTCGGCGAGCTCGGCGTGAAGCGCGGTCTCGTCACGCATTCGCGTGCCGGCGGGGGTATGGATGAGATCACCACGGCGGGCGAAGTGCGCGTGCGCGGTTGCGGCGAGCTCGCCTCCGTCGACGCCGTCTGGTTGCCCGGTGATTTCGGTTTCAAGACCTGCGCCGTGGCGGATCTGCGTGGCGGAACGCCCGAAGAAAATATCGCGATGTTCAGCGACCTGCTGGTGGGTGGTGTCACGGATGGACTCATGGATACGCTTTGCCTTAGCGCGGGAACGTCGTTGTGGGTCGCCGGCAAGGCGAAGGATCCGTCGGCCGGAGCCAAGCGGGCGCGCGAGATCATCCTCGGCGGCGAACTGCGCGAGGAAGCGCGGCGTCTGCGTGAGGCTTACCGGGCCGACTGACCATCCTGCAGCCAAGCCAGCGTGCGTTCGGTCGCACCACGGTTGCCCTGATGCCAGGCGGCGCCGTTGCTGCCCATCTCGCTGCGTTCGTGGGCTTGTCTGATGATCCGGGCGAGCAGGGTGGCCAGTTCCGGGGCGTCTTTTGCCTTTAACGCAGCCTTCGCTCGCTCCAGTCCGAGGCAGATGTCGCGGAAGTTAGACATACGCGGTCCGTAGACAATGGCGACGCCGGCAGCGGCGCATTCGACCGGTGTCTGGCCGCCCTCATGCGGGGCGAGGCTCTTGCCGCAGAAGGCGAGATCCGCAGCGCGGGTGAGGCGACGGAGTTCGCCGGTGGTGTCGGCGAGGTGGATGATCGTATCGGCGGGCGCGAGCGCTCCGCCGGTGGAGCGCTGGTGCCAGGCGAGTCCGCTGGCGCTGGCTTCGGCCGCGACTTCGGCACGCCGTTCGGAGTGGCGAGGGACGAGCAGGAGGCGGACATCTTCACCGCTGGCTCGGAGTTCGCGTACGACGCGGATCAGTAAAGTCTCTTCGTCTTTCCAAGTGGACGAGCCGAGTAGCACCACCGTGCGCGGGTCGGTTCCGAAGCCGAGCTCGGTGCGGAGCCGTGTACGTTCGTCGACGGACATCGGGGCATCGCTCGCGACGTCGAACTTGATGTTACCCGTGAGCGTCGCGGCGAAACCGAGCTTGCGGAAGCGACGGACGTCTTCCTCGCTGCTGGCGGCGATCTTCCGGAAATGCCCGAGCACGTAGGCGGAGAGCCGGGGGAAGCGCTGGTGGCGGGCGAAGGACTTGTCGGAGATGCGCCCGTTGATCAGAGTGGCTGGGACGCCGCGGGCGCGGGCTTGGGCGAGGTGCTCAGGCCAGAGTTCCCCTTCGACGAGGATGATGGCGTCCGGACGGATACGGCTCCAGGCGAGGGCGCTGCAGGGCCAGAGGTCGGTCGGAAAGATGCCGATGCGGTCGGCCACGTCGGCATAGCGATCCAGGGCCAGCCGGTAACCCGTGCTGGTGGTGGTCGTCAGGATGATCTCGGCCGTACCCGTGGCCTTAAGCTGGCGGAGGAGGGGGCCGATGGCCTCGATTTCGCCCACTGAGACCGCCTGGATCCAATGCCGGTGCTTTCCGGGGGTTTTTGGGCCTAATTTCGGGAAAAAGCCAAGTCTTTGGCTGAAATCCGTGCCATACCCCCCGCGGCGGAGCATCCGCCAGAAATAGTACGGGAGAGCTGGGATTAGCAGCAGCGGGAAGAGTATCCGGTAGGCCCAAGACATCGCGTTGTGCCGACCGTGCGGAGGGTGAGAGGGTCTGTCAGTTCCAAAGGAGGCCCTTTGGGCTGATTTTCCCGCTTGCACCGGGCGGGTAGGGGTGTTTGAACCCACTTTCCACCGTTTGAAGCGACCGCAGATCGCCTCGGACATAAAACCAAAAACCCAGTCAGTCCCCCCTGATCCAATGTCCCCTCCTTCTGCAGGAAAAGGGATACGGAGCCAAAAAACATGAACATCACAGTCAAAGACCTCCTCGATGCCGGCGTCCACTTCGGACACCAGACCCGTCGCTGGAATCCCCGCAGCCGTCCGTACATCTTCGACCACCGCAACGGTGTTTCGATCATCGACCTTGAGAAGACGCACGCGTGCCTCGTCGCCGCCGCCGCCTTTATCGAGGACACCGCCGCCAAGGGCAAGGAAGTGCTCTTCGTCGCCACCAAGCCGCAGGCACAGGAAGTCGTGCGCCAGGCCGCCAAGTCGACCGGCATGCCCTTCGCCGTGAACCGCTGGCTCGGCGGTACGCTCACCAACTTCGCGACCATCAAGCGCTCCCTCGACAAGTACCGCACCTACCTCCGCATGGAGCAGGACGGTTCCCTCGCCAAGATGCATAAGAAGGAAGCCGCTGCCGTGAAGCGCGAGATGTCGCGTATGAACCGTAACTTCGAAGGCCTCCTTGAATACCGCGAACTCCCGGCCGCGATGATCGTCGTCGACACGAAGCTCGAAGAAATCGCCGTCAACGAAGCTGTCCGTCTCGGTATCCCCGTGATCGGCCTCTGCGATTCAAACTCCGACCCGACCCTTCTTAAGTTCCCCGTCCCGGGCAACGATGACGCCGCGAAGTCCATCCGCCTCGTGGTCGAAGTCCTCACCCAGGCCGTGCAGAACGGTCTCGCCCGCCGCAAGGCCGTGACCCAGGACCGCAAGACCGTGACCCCGGTCGCCCGCCAGAACACCGGCGAGTCCGTCCAGCCCGAAGTCCAGATTTCCGAAGAGCTGCTCAAGGCCAACGAAGGTTCCGACGCCGTCGAAGGTGCCGCTCCTGCGAAGCGCCCCAGCCCTCGTAAGTCCAAGTAATCCGATCATGTCCGCTATCACCGCACAGACGGTCAACGATCTGCGCCAGCGTACCGGCGCAGGTTTGATGGACTGCAAGAAGGCCCTCGTCGAAGCTAACGGCGACACCGAGAAGGCCGTCGAAATCCTCCGCATCAAGGGCGTCGCCACGCGCAACAAGAAGGCGGACCGCAAGGCCAGCGAGGGTATCCTCGCCGTCCAGGTCTCCGCCGACGGTCGCACCTCGACGCTCCTCGAACTGAACTGCGAAACCGACTTCGTCGCCAAGAACGAGAACTTCATCGCCCTCGCCAAGGAACTCGTGGGCCAGGCTGCCGGCAACGGCGTCGATGGTTTCCTCGATCAGGTTTACCACGCCGACAAGTCCCGCAAGGTGAACGACTACCTGAACGATCAGGTGCTCAAGATCGGCGAGAACCTCAAGGTCTCCCGCGTCCTGAAGTTCGAAGCCACCGGCGTGGGTCGCGTCTCCGCGTACGTCCACACCGGCGCTAAGATCGCCGTCCTCCTTGAACTGGGCCTTAAGACCCAGGCCGCCGCCGCTAACCCGGAAGTCGCCGAACTGGCCCGCCAGCTCGCGATGCAGGTCGTCGCCAACAACGCACGTTTCGTCCGCCGCGACGAGGTCTCCCCTGATGTCGTCGCCAAGGAGCGCGAAATCGCCGCCGAGTTCACGAAGTCCGAAGCCGATAAGGCCATCGACGAAGCCAAGCGCATCGTCGAGGACTACAAGGGCCAGCTCGTCGAGCAGAAGGCTGCGAACGACGCCGAAGCCATCGCCGAACTCGAGAAGCGTATCGCCGTGGGCGAGAAGCAGGTCGTCGCCGCCGAAGGCCGTAAGAAGGGCCAGCTCGCCAACATGGAGAAGATTATCTCCGGCCGCGTGGATAAGTTCTTCGCCGAATCCTGCCTGCTCGAACAGGCTTACTTCCGCGATCCCGACCAGAAGATTCAGGACCTCATCGCCGCTGCCAAGACCAAGGTCGGCGAGGAAGTCTCGATTGTTCGCTTCACCCGCTTCCAGGTGGGTGAGACGGCTGCCGAGTAAGTTTCACTAAGCTTGGCTTAACAAGGCCGGCCACCGCGAGGTGGTCGGCCTTTTGCTTGGCTTGCTTACACGGCCGCCACGGATAGCCTGAAGGAATGAAGTTTCGCCCGGATATCTTCTGGAAGTCAGCCTGCGGCCGCTGTCCGGATTGCGGGGCGAAGATCCGAGGTGTCTCCGACCAGACGGGCTGGCT
>JBAXMD010000022.1:0-17216 GCA_037134475.1 Verrucomicrobiota bacterium
CAGGGATAAGTCTCGACCTCTACGCTGGGAGACGGACTTTATCGCCATGTCCGAATTCGAGCCGCCTCAGTCCCGCAAACCCGACTCCTCCAAGTTCCGGGAGGGCAAGTTCACCTACCACCAGGAGATCGAGGTCGAGATCGCCAGCCTGACAAACCTCGGAGAAGGCGTGGCCCGCGTCGATGGCTGGGTCGTCTTCATCGCCGGCGCCCTCGCGGGCGAAAAAATCGTGGCCCGCATCTGGCACAACGCCGCCAACTTCTCGCGCGGCGACCTCGTCCGCGTCGTCGTCCCCTCGCCCCATCGCGTCCTGCCCCGCTGCGAACTCTTCGGCGAATGCGGCGGCTGCCAGTATCAGAACCTCGCCTACCCGCAGCAGCTCGAGTGGAAGCAGAAGCAGGTCGCGGAGGCCTTCGAGCGCCTCGGCGGTATCAAGACCAAGGTCGACGCCTGCCACCCTTCGCCGAAGCAGTATGGCTACCGCTCCAAGATCACGCCGCACTTCATGACCCCGCGCCGAGCGGACTTCCCAATCGGCTTCCTCGCTGCCGGCACTTCCCGCCGCGTCGTCGACGTGCCGAAGTGCCCTATCGCGACCGATGCGATCAACGCGGCCCTCGCCCGCTCCCGCAAGGACATCAAGTCCAACCCGGGCCGCTTCGAACGCGGTGCTACCCTGCTCTTCCGTGATTGCGAAGAAGGTGTCGTCACCGACTCCCGACAGGTCGTCACCGAGAAGGTGGGTGCCGTGCAGCTCAAGTTCCTCGCCGGCGAGTTCTTCCAGAACAACCCCTCGGTGCTCGAACAGTTCGTGGGCCACGCCATCAAGCTCGCGCATGAATCCGGTGCCAAGCACCTCGTCGACACCTATTGCGGCTCGGGACTCTTCGCGCTTTCCGGCGCCCGCCTCTTCGACTCTGTCAACGGTATCGAGGTCAGCGCTGAGGCCGCCCGCAAGGCCGCCGAGAACGCCACGCTCAACCACTTCCTCAACTGCCGCTTTATCGCCGGCTCCGCGGAATCGATCTTCAAGAAGATCCCCGTCGAAGGCCATGAATCCGCCGTGATCGTCGACCCGCCCCGCAAGGGCTGCGACGAGGCCTTCCTCGATCAGCTGGATGCCTTCGGACCGCGCCGCATCGTCTACGTCAGCTGCGCCCCCGACACCCAAGCGCGCGACGTGAAGTACCTCTGCGCCAAGGGCTGGAAGGTCATCTCAGTTCGTCCGTTCGACCTCTTCCCGCAGACCCGGCACGTCGAGTGCATCGCGGCGCTGGAACGGGCCTAAGCGACCTATCAGGGCACAAAAAAGGGGCGCCACCAGGCGCCCCTTCTGCTTCGCTGGTCAGCCGGCTCAGGCCTGCGGCTTGGCGGCGTTCTCTTCCTCTTCGTCCGAACGCTCGACCTTGGAGATACCGAGTAACGCCTCGCCATCCTTAAGGCGCATGACGCGGACGCCCTTGGTATTACGACCTGCCGTGCAGCGGATGTCGGAGACCTTGGTGCGGATGGACTGGCCGCCCTTGGTGAGGAGCATGACCTCGTCCTCTTCCTGAACGCTGAGCGCGCCGGCCACGCCGACTTCAGTGGCGATGGCGATGACGCCTTTGCCGCCGCGGGTCTGCTTACGATAGACAGGCTCCTTGGTCTCAGGATCGTCGAAGGGCGTGCGCTTACCGATGCCATCGATGCCGACGACGAGGAGCGTGCAGGCCGGATCGACGACTTCCATCGCCTTCACCTGGTCGCCCGTATCGAGCCTCATGCCGGCGACGCCGGTGGTGTCGCGACCCATGGAGCGGACGTCGGATTCGTGGAAGCGGATCGACATGCCGGACTGCGAGATCATCACGACCTCGTTGTCGCCGTTGGTCAGCTTGGTGGAGATGAGGCGATCACCGTGTTCGATGTTGATGCCGATGATACCGCCCTTGCGGTAGTTGGCGTACTTCGAGATCTCGGTCTTCTTGATCGTGCCGTTGGCGGTGCACATCATGAGGAACTTACCTTCCTCGAAGTTCGAGACACAGACCATCGCGGCCAGCTTCTCGTCGTCCTTGAGCTCAAGCAGGCGAGCGATCGACTTACCGCGGGAAGCGCGGTTGGCTTCTTCGATTTCGTAGACCTTCTCCACGTACACGCGGCCGTTGTTCATGAAGAACAGGATATGGTCGTGGGTATTGGCCGTGAAGAGGTGTTCGATGAAGTCGCTGTCGTCGTCGGATGCGGCCTTGGAGAGCTCGGCGCCCTTGGTGCCCTTGCCGCCGCGCTTCTGAAGGCGATACTGGGCGACTGGCGTGCGCTTGATGAAGCCGGCATGCGAGACGGTGACCACGCAGCCTTCGTTGGCGACGATGTCCTCCATCGAGAGGTCGCCTTCCTGGGCGTTGACCTTCGTCTTGCGTGGACCGATGTGCTTCTTGGCGGCGTCGCGCAGCTCCTTCTTGATCAGGGTGAGCAGCTTCAGCTCGCTCGAGAGGATGCTGCGGAGCTCTTCGACGAGCGCCATCAGTTCGCGGTACTCGGCCTCGATCTTGTCGCGCTCCAAGCCGGTGAGCTGGTAGAGGCGCAGGTCGAGGATGGCCACGGCCTGGCGTTCGCTGAGTCCGTACTTGGCCATCAACTTCACGCGAGCCTCGTCGCGGTTGGTCGCGGCGCGGATAATCTTCACGAAGTCGTCCAGATTACGCAGGGCGATCTTGAAGCCCTCGAGGATGTGGGCGCGGTCTTCGGCTTTACGGAGACGGAAGCGGGTGCGACGGGTGACCACGTCTCGACGGTGCTCGACGAAGCATTCGAGCAGTTCGCGGATGTTCATCTGCTTCGGGCGACGCTTGTCGAGGGCGAGCAGGATGACGCCGAAGGAGTTCTCGAAGTTGGTGTGCTTGTAGAGCTTGTTGATGACGACCTTCGGGTTCTCGTTGCGCTTGAGCTCGATGACCACGCGGGTGTTCTCGTCGGACTCGTCACGCAGGTCGGAAACCTCATCCAGCACCTTGTCGGTGCACAGTTGGGCGATATGCTTCACTAGAGAGGAGCGGTTGACGTTATAGGGCAGCTCCGTGAGGACGATCTGCTCCTTGCCGTTCTTCATCTCTTCCGTGTGGGCGACGCCGCGGACACGAATGATGCCTCGGCCGGTGCGCAAGTACTGCTTGATGCCGTCCTTGCCATTGATGACTCCGCCGGTCGGAAAATCCGGACCGATGATGATCTTCTCGAGGTCTTCGACGGTGGCGCTGGGCTTGTCGATGATGAGGCAAGTCGCCTCGACGAGCTCGTTTAGGTTATGGGGCGGGATGTTGGTCGTCATGCCGACTGCGATGCCGGTCGAACCGTTCATCAGCAGGTGAGGCAAGGCGCACGGGAGGACGGTCGGCTCGGTGGTCGACTCCTTGTAGTTCGGGATGAAATCCACCGTGTCCTCGTCGATGTCGGCGAGGAGTTCGGACGAGACCTCGGAGAGGCGGCACTCCGTGTAACGGTAGGCCGCGGGCGGATCGCCGTCCACGGAGCCGAAGTTGCCCTGCGGCTCGATCAGCTGGTAGCGCATCACCCAGTTCTGGGCGAGGCGGACGAGCGTGTCGTAGACGGAGCTGTCGCCGTGCGGGTGGTAGTTCTTAAGCACTTCGCCAACGACGCCGGCGCACTTATCGAACGGGCGGTTGTGGACGAGGCCTTCCCGCATCATCGCGTAGAGGATGCGGCGCTGGACGGGCTTCAGGCCGTCACGCGCGTCCGGGAGGGCGCGGGAGACGATGACGGACATCGAGTAATCGATGTAGGCCGTCTGCATGATGTCCGTGATGTTGGCGGTCGTGAGCTTTTCCTTGTCAGAGTACATATTCGAAGAGGTCTTGAGTTGGGTTCGTCAGGTTGATCAGACGTCGAGGTTCGAGGTGTTGAGCGCGTTGTCTTCGATGAAGGCGCGGCGGGAGGGGACATCTTCGCCCATGAGCATCGCGAAGACGCGGTTAGCTTCGGCGGCGTCGGCGATGTCGACCTTGAGGAAGCGACGCTTGGCCGGATCCATCGTGGTCTCGAAGAGCTGCTTCGGATTCATTTCGCCCAGACCCTTGTATCGCTGGATCGTGAGACCTTTACGGCCGAACTGGCGGATCTGGCCAATGAGCTCGAGAATCGAGCCGAGCGGAATGGGGTCGGCCTTCTTGACGACCTTCTTAGCCGGCTTGTCTTCGCCCTTGGGCTCTTCTTCGCCTTCCGCGGGGGCCGGAGCCTCCTCGGCGGTCGAACCGTCGATCAGGTGGTAGCGCGGCTCTTCGCCGGTCGTGAACTGCTTCACATCCATACCCTGGGTCTCGAGTTCCTTGAGCACCTTCGAGATGGAATCGTTCTCAAAAATCTCGATCACATTGACGCGTTCCTGGACGACCGTGCCGTCCTTGAGCTTCTTCTCGCGGTCGATCTTGTCGGCGAGGAAGTCCTCGACGCCGGCCTTGCGCAGGTAAGCCTGCTTGGCGTCGGTATCGACGAGGAACTCATAGGTCTCCTCGTTGCCGGTACGGGTACGGACGATGAAACGCGGGAGCGCGTGGGTCTTATGGTCCTGCTGGTCGAGGTAGGCACCGAGTTGGCAACCCGTGCGGCCGATAACGGTCCCAAGGGATTCCAGTCGAGCGAGGGATTCGACAATCTTGTCGAGCTTCTGGCCGGGGAAGACGTGCTTATCGCGGAGGCGAAGGAGGTTCACGTCCTCGGAGCCGAGCTCGAGGAGGATGCGGTTCAGTTCCGGATCATTATCGACGTACTGCTCGCGCTTCTTGCGCTTGATGCGGTAGAGGGGCGGCTGGGCGATATAGACGTAGCCGGCTTCGATGAGTCCGGGCATCTGGCGGTAAAGGAAAGTCAGGAGGAGCGTACGGATGTGCGACCCGTCGACGTCGGCGTCCGTCATGATGACGAGCTTGTGGTAACGGCACTTCGTGACGTCAAAGGCGCCATCGCCCTCGTGCTTGCCGATACCGGTACCGCAGGCGGTGATGATCGTACGGATTTCCTCGTTGGAGAGGATCTTGTCGATGCGGGCCTTCTCGACGTTGAGGATCTTGCCCTTGATTGGGAGGATCGCTTGGTAGCGACGGTCGCGGCCTTGTTTGGCGGAACCACCGGCGGAGTCACCTTCGACGATGTAAAGCTCGCAGACGGACGGATCGCTCTCGGAGCAGTCCGCCAGCTTGCCAGGGAGGCCGCCGGAGGACATCGCGGACTTACGGACCGTCTCGCGGGCCTTACGAGCGGCTTCGCGGGCACGGGCAGCGTTGAGACACTTGTCGACGATACGACGGCCGGTCTTCGGGTCGCGCTCGAGGTAATACTTGAGTTGCTCGCCGACGACGGAGGTCACGATGCCTTCGACCTCCGGGTTCGTGAGGCGTGTCTTGTTCTGCGACTGGAATTTCGGGTCAGGGTGCTTGACGGAGATGACGGCCACGAGGCCTTCGCGCATGTCGTCGCCGTTGAGCTTGGTGTCCTTGTCTTTGACGAGATTGTTGGACTTCGCGTAGTGATTGATCACGCGGGTGAGCGCGGAACGGAAGCCGGACAGGTGCGTGCCACCTTCGGGCTGGTTGATCAGATTGGCGTAGCAGAAGACCATCTCGTCGTAGCGGTCGTTATACTGCAGGGCGACGTCGAGCGTCATACGACGCATGCCCGGCGTGGGCTTCTCGCCGTCGGCCATCACGCGCGGGTTGGCGAGGTCAGTGAAATCGACTTCCGCCGCGATGAGGATCGGCTTGTCGAAGAGGCGCTCTTCGTTGGCGTTCAGGAAGGAGACATACTCGGCGATGCCGTCCTTGAACTCGAACTTGTCGGAGCGGTTGGAGCGATGGTCCTTCATGTCGACCGTGATACCCGGGACAAGGAAGGCCAGTTCGCGCATGCGGCGCACGATCGTGTCGTACTTGAATTCTTGGGTGGCGACGAAGATTTCCGGATCCGGATGGAAAGTGATTTTCGTGCCGGTGCGCTTCGTCTTGCCGATGACCTTGATGGGCTGCGTGACTTCGCCGCGGCAGAACTTCATCTGGTGGACTTCGCCTTCGCGGCTGACTTCCGCGATGAAGCTATCGGAGAGAGCGTTGACGCACTTCGCGCCGACGCCGTTGAGACCGCCGGAAACTTGGTAGGCACCCTTGTCGAACTTACCACCGGCGTGCAAGTTGGTGAGCACGAGCTCGAGCGTCGGGACCTTTTCCTCCGGGTGCATGGCGACAGGAATGCCGCGACCGTCGTCCTCAACGGACAGCGAGCCGTCCGCATGGATCTCGACCTTGATGCTCTTGCAATATCCGGCGAGGGCTTCGTCGATCGAGTTGTCGACGATCTCATACACGCAGTGATGGAGGCCCGTCTCATTCGTATCGCCGATATACATACCGGGTCGTTCGCGCACGGCCTTGAGGCCTTTGAGGCGTTTGATGTCGGCGGCGCCGTAGCTTTCGTTGCCGGCGTGCTTGCCGCGGTTCGGGGTTTTCTCAGAATTTTCGCTCATGTTTAGGTGTGTAAATAAATGATATTTCCCCGCCGGAAGGAGGGGTGTTTTCATGCTGTTTTTCACAGGGGTATCTGCAACAGGAAACACCCTATTCGTGAATGTTTTTGGACGGCCAGAAATGACTACCAATCAACCCCTTACGAAAACTTATAGGGGGTGTTAGAAACCGTTGTTCACACGTTATCCACAGCCCTATTCCGCCCCTCGGAGGCAGGCCTAAAATCAGACCCTCAAGCCGGCCCAAAAAAGGCGGCGATCGGACCGAGCGCCGCTTCGCCGGTGTCTTCGAGGACGTAATGTCCGCCGTCGGCGAACAGGAGCTGCCCGGCGGCCGGGAAACGGGCGATAAAGCCTTCCAGAAAGGAGCGGTCGAAGCAGAAGTCGCGCATTCCCCAGCAAAGGAGCATGGGCTTGCCCTTTAACCCCGCCAAAGAGGCCTCTACGGCGGCCAAGACGGGCCGGGTGGGGTGTGCGGCCTCCATCGGGATGTCGGCCACGAAGTCGGCCACCGCCCGGCGGACCGAAGCGGAGCCGTAGGGGGCGAGGAAACCGGCCTTGGCGGCGGGGCTAAGGGGCTTCTCGACGGACATCCAGGTCGCCGGCCAGGCGAAGCCGTTGAGGCCCTGGACGATGAAGCGGCCGATCAAGGGGGCTCGGCAAAGGGCGATGCGGGCCGGGATGCGATCGGAGAGGAAAGCCCCCGTATTCGTGACAAGGATCTTCCCCACCCTCTCTGGTCGGCGACCAGCGACGCCGAACCCGATGGCGCCACCCCAATCATGGACGCCCAGGTCGAATTCCTTGAGGCCAAGATGAGCGATGAGCGCTTCGACGTCGGCGATGCGATCAGCGAGACGCAGGAAACGATCAGGACGGGCAGACAGGCCCATGCCAACATGGTCGGGCGCAATCACGCGTCGACCCTGAGCGGCGAGTTTTAGAATGAGGTCGCGCCAGAGGAACGACCACGACGGGTTGCCATGCAGTAAGAGTACCGGACGTCCGTCGCGCGGGCCGTGGTCGACATAGCTCATGCGACCCGAGAGCGCGGCGAAATCCTTCGGCGCAAAGGGATAGAGCGCCTGCACGGCAGGAGAAATGAAGACGGTGCTCATTGGCATTCGACGGCGAGCATCATGCTGGCGAGACCGCTACCGATACCCAGCAGTGCGACGCGTTCGCCGGGCTTGATGCGTCCTTCAGCAAGTCCGAGTGCCAACGTGGCGGGCACGGAGACCGAGCCGACGTTGCCGAGGCGATCGAAGCTCTGGTAGTCCTTGGCGGGATCGAGACCGAGCTTCTCGAAGAGCAACGACGAGTGGCGACGTCCGACCTGATGCGTCACCACGCGATGCGGCGTGGATTCATCCCATCCCGTCACACCTTTGAAACGGCCCCAGCAACGCTGGGCCAGCGCCACGCCCGCGGCGAGCAATGCTTCGGAGTCCGTACGCATGTCGAGTTCGGCAGACGACGTATCGCCTTCGCAAAGTCCGTTGGCGGAAGAATCGGTTTCGGCCGCGCCGCCCAAGAGACGGATTGAGCCAGGCCCGGCGAGATCGTCGCGGCAGATAACCGCGGCCGCGCCGCCGGCGCCGATGGTGAGGTTCGCGAAGTAGGGCTTGATTGTCTCACGCGTGAGCGCGAGGTCTTCGTTGAGCATGCGAATCGTGCGCTCCACGAGCGGACGACCATCTTCGCCCGAGCAGACAAGTGCGCGACGAATCTGCCCTGACTCCACCATACCCGCGGCGAGCACGACGGCGTTGAGGAAGCCCAAGCAGGCATTAGAGACGTCGAGGATCTGCGCCTGCGGGCCGAGGCCAAGCAGGCCGTGCACGTAGGCGGCGGTCGAAGGCTCGAGACGATCGCGGCAAACCGAAGAATGGATGAGCAAATCGATATCAGCGGGGCCGACTCCGGCGGCCTGCATCGCACGCCGGCCCGCTAGCGCGGAAGCGGCGGACGGGCGGATCGCCTGCGGCCAGAAACGTCGCTCACGGATGCCAGTCATCAGCTCGAGACGGCCTTCTGGCAGCTTCAAGCGGCCATAGAGGGGCGCCAGGCGGCGTTCGACCTCGTCGGAGGTCCAGACCTCGGGAGGCAGTTCGGCCACGAGGCCGGAAAGGACTGTGCGCTTGAAAATCACGCTCCAGGAAGGCGGGAAGAAGCGGCCACGAGTTCTTCGTCGAAGAAATTCCAACCCATGCCGGCGTCGACCACGATGCCTTGGCCGTTGATACCGCTCGAACGAGGCGAGAGCAGCCAGACCGCCGTGTCGGCGACCTCCTGCGTCTTCAAGGCTTCCTTGCGGAAGGTCATCTTCTCGGCGTGAAGGTAGTTATGGAGATAACCCGGGATGCCCGCGCTCGCGCTCGTCTTGAGCGGGCCGGCGTTGACGGAATTAAAACGTACCCGCGAATCAGCGGAGAAGGATTTCGCAAGGAAGCGACTGGCGGATTCGAGGGCGGCCTTGATCGGCGACATGTAGCCGTAGTTCGAGGCCGTCACCTGCGAGGAGATGCCGATGGAGACAACCGAAGCGTCGGCCTTAAGGTGCGGCTTCAGCGCACGGGAAAGTTCGACGAGCGAGAATGCGGAGATCGCGGTGGCCTGAAGGAAATCGGCACGTACGGTCTCATGGAACGGCTGTATCCCTTTCGAGAAATTAGCGAAGGCTACGCTATGCAGAACCCCGTCGAGCGGTCCGTGCTCACGGCCGACATCGGCGGCCAGTTTCTGCGTCTGGGCTTCGTGCTCGAGGTCGCAGAGATACACCGGCTTGCCGTCAAGCAGGCCCTTCAGCGAGTCGAGGCGGGCCTGGGAGCGCAAGGAGTAGACCACCTTGGCCCCTTCGGCCTCCAGGGTCTTGGCGACGTGCCAGGCGACGGACTTCTTGTTCGCGACGCCGAGGACGAGGTAAGTCTTACCGGTAAGGCCGAGGAAGGACATGAGGTCAGGCGGGTTGGTCGACGAGGGCGAGAGCGAAGCGGATGGTCAGGACGGCCTTGCCGTCGCGGCGCACCGTGCCGGTCATGAAGTGGAACTGCTGAAGCGTCTCGACGAGTTTCACGTCAATCGAGACCGTATCGCCAGGCATCACCATCCCTTTGAACTTCGCTTCCTCGATGCGGCAAAGCACTGGGGTCTTACCAGAGGGAACGCCGCCCTCCGACTGGAGCTTCTTGGTCAGGAAGACCGCGCCCGCCTGGAAGACCGATTCGCAGAGCAGTACGCCCGGCGTGATCGGATTGCCTGGGTAATGGCCGGAGTAGAACGGCTCGTCGGCGCGAAAGGTCCGGGTGCAGGTAGCGCCGTCCGCCCGGACCTCGTCGATCCGGTCCAGGAAGAGGAACGGAGGGCGATGAGGGATAGTGTCGAGGACAGCCTGCAACATGGGCACATTTTTGTCTCCGGAGACACGGACAAGCGACACGAAAACACTGCCAGACGCATTTGCCTTTTGCCGGCGGACACCCATCCTACGGGAAATGAAGACGCTCTTCGCCTCCCTCCTCATGTCACTCTTACCCTTCTTCGGCAATGCGGCTGAAAAGCTCGTCGTCGGCGCGTCCATCCCGGACGTCACCTGCAATGACCAAGACGGCAAGCCCGTCTCCCTGGCCAAAGAAGGCGCCAAGGGTTACCTCCTCGTCTACTTCTACCCGAAGGCCAAGACCGGCGGCTGCACCAAGCAGGGTTGTTCGCTCCGCGACGGCTGGTCCGACCTCCAGAAGGCCGGCGTGAACGTCCTCGGCGTCAGCACCGACGATGAGAAGCTGCAGAAGGAATTCAAGGAAGAGCAGAAGTTCCCCTTCCGCCTCCTCGCCGACAAGGAAAAGAAGGCCGTCACCGAAGCCTTTGGCGTGAAGAACCTCATCGGCATGGCCAGCCGCAGCGCCTTCCTCTTCAAGGACGGCAAGTGCGTCTACGCCGACCACAAGGGCCACACCAGCGATCAGGCCCAGCTCATCCTCGACTTCCTCAAGTCTGAGAAGAAGTAAGTCCAAGCTCATCGCTCAACAAAAAGGCCGCATCACTCGATGCGGCCTTTTTCGTACCCGGACGGCAAGCTCAGTGGCCCTTAATCGGGAAGAGGTCGGTCACGCTATTGTTGCCGTGAATGCGACGGATAGCATCGGAAAGCAGCGGTGCGATCGAAAGCACCGTGATCGGTAGGTCCTTCGGCCAGTCGGCCGGGACAGAGTTGGTCGTGATGACCTCATCGATGAGACCCTTGCGCAGACGCTCGAAGGCGATCTCCTGGATCATGCAATGCGAGACCACGGCGCGCACCGAGCGGGCGCCGTTCTTTTTAAGGAGTTCGGCGGCGGCCACGAGCGTGCCCGCGGTCTCCGTCATGTCGTCGACCAGGATGATGTCGCGGCCTTCGACTTCACCGACGAGGCTCGTGGCCTGAACGGTCGTCGCGCTCGTCCGGCGCTTGGCCACGAAACCGTAAGGAAGGTTGAGCATGTCGGCCACGGCCGAGGCATACTTCAATCCGCCTACGTCGGGCGAAAAGACCGTGGCGTCCTTAAGCCAAGGCTTATTCTTGATGTGCGCGTAGAAGACCGGTGAAGCGTAGAGATGGTCGACGGGGATGTCGAAGAAGCCTTGGATCTGCTGGGCGTGCAGGTCGACCGTCAGGACACGGTTGGCACCCGCGGCGGTGAGCAGGTTGGCGACGAGCTTGGCCGTGATCGGCACGCGGGGCTTGTCCTTACGATCCTGACGGGCGTAACCGAAGAAAGGGATGACGGCGGTGATGCGGGCGGCGGAGGCGCGGCGGAGGGCGTCGATCATGATGAGCAACTCCATGATACGGTCGTTGGCCGGCGCGCAGGTGGGCTGGATGACGTAGACGTCGCAGCCGCGGATATTCTCGTTGATCTGCACGAACGTCTCTCCGTCGGGGAAACGGTTGACGGTGGCAGTCCCGAGAGGGACGCCGAGATGTTCGCAGATTTCCTTAGCCAGCGCCGGATTGGCGTTGCCGGTGAAAATCTTCATCTCAGGTAGGCTCATGTCGGTTAACGTTTAGCAGAGTCCAAGGAGGCGGCCAGCGAATCAACCTTTTTGAACAATTCAGGCAGACGACGTGAGAGGACGACCAAGCGTCGTTCTAGGCCGAAGGGCACGGCCGGCGTGCCATTCATGAAGCCGTCGGCAGGCACGTCCTCGAAAAGACCCGTCTGGGCGCCTAGCTTGACGCGGTCGCCGAGGGTAAGATGTCCGGCTACGCCGGACTGCCCGCCGAGGACGCAATGGTCGCCGAGGGTCGTGCTACCGGCGATGCCGACCTGCGCGGTGATGAGGCACTGGCGTCCGATACGCACATTATGGGCAATCTGGACGAGATTATCGATCTTAGTGCCGCGCCCTACCACCGTCTTGCTGAAGCGAGCACGGTCGAGGGTGGAGTTGGCGCCGACCTCGACGTCATCTTCGAGGACCACGTTGCCGATCTGCGGGATGCGCTGGATCACGCCGTCGACGGGTTCATAGCCGAAGCCATCGGAACCGATGACAGCGCCAGACTGGATGCGACAACGGGCACCCAGGATACAATAGTCGCCGACGACGACGCCGGGCTTGAGCCAGCAATCGGCGCCGACCGAGGCGTGCGCACCGACATGACAGCGGGCTTCGAGCACCGTTCCGGCGGAGACCGTGGCGCCTTCGCCGATGACGCAAAGCGGGCCAACATGGGCGGCGGCATTAACCTTGGCAGAGGCGGCGACGACGGCGGTCGCATGGATGCCGGCAGCAGGGCGGGGCCAGAGACGCGCCTCGAGGACCGAGCAGAGCAGCGCTAGGGCGTAGGATGGATTATCGACGCGGAGGAAAGCCTGGCCGTCGGAAGGCTTGCCCGCGAAAGCGACCGGCACGAGGAGCGCTCCGGCCTGCGAGGAAGCGACCGCGTCGGCGTACTTCGCGTTGCCGAGGAAGGAAAGATCGGTGGGCGTCGCTTCGGCGAGGGCGGCGATGCCCGTAATCGGACCGACGCAAGCACCCTCGACGGATTTGGCTCCGGTCAGGGAGGCAAGTTCGGCGATGGTGAAAGCGAGCGACATGGTCCTAAATGAAGCGCCCCTGACTAGCAGGGGCGCGGCAGAGTCTTACTTGGCAGCCGGCTTGTCGCCGGCGGCAGGCGCAGGGGCCGCGGGAGCGGACGGAGCGGGGGTGATGGTCGGCGCGACAACCGGAGCGGAAGCCTTGTAGGCCGCGTTGAGCTCCTTGATCACGTCTTCGGTGACGTCGAGGGAGGCGTCGGAGAAAAGGACCGGGGCCTTGCCGATGACGAGATTGAGTCCCTTCGCCTTAGCGACCTTCTCGGCCTGGACGCGGGCGTCGGCGACAATCTGCTTATTCATCTCGCCCACGCGCTGCTGGATGGCATTCCGGGCTTCGTTGACGAAGTTCTGGAGTTCAGCGCGACGCTGCTGGAAGGTCGCGTTCTTCTGCTGGAACTCGGCGAGCACGGCCTTTTTACCGTTTTCGCTGAGCATCGGATCCTGACCGCGCTTGTCGATGCCTTGGAGTTCGGTCTGAAGTTGCTCGACGGCCTTGATGCGCTCGTTGACGGAAGCCTGCGCGGATTCCTCGGACTTGCGGATTTCGGCCTGAAGGTCGGTGGCCTTGGTGTATTTCTTGAAGATCTCCTGATCGTCGACGATGCCCACGCTGGGCGTGGCGGCGAAGACGGAGGCGGAGGCGAGCAGGAGGGCGAAGAAGGACTTCATGGGCGTATTCTGGTTTAAGAAGCGGTTAGGAGGGGGGATGGCAATCAAAACACCGTGCCGAAGCTGAAGTTGAACTTCATGCCGCCGGTATTGAGCGGTACGCCCGTGACCGGCACCTTAGTCGTCTGCAGCGGGAAGCCGAAGTCGAGGCGCATGACAGCGCCGCCAAGGAGGATGCGCATACCCAGACCAATGTCGGAGTTGGCCGAGGAGACGCTGAAGTCGGTCTCGGAGCGATTGACGATGCCGTAATCGTAAAACGCGGCGAAGCGGAGATTATCGGCGGCCTTGATCGTGTATTCGGCGCTGAGGAAGCCGTAGGTCATGCCGCCCATCGGCTGGTTACCATGGGAGGTGTCGTAGGTGTCGTAGGCACCGACGTCGTTGTAGCCAAAGCCACGCATGTCATAGGCGCCACCTAGGTAGAAGCGCTCGTAGAAAGGCAGGTAGCCGCCCGTACCGGTGAGCAGCCCCACGCGACCGATGACGCCGATGGTCTGCTCCGCGGTGGGCGAGACGAGGAACCAGCGACCCGTGCGAAGCTCGGACTTCAGGTACTTGACCTCGCCGCCCAGGCCGTTGCCGGCGAGCTCTTCGGTGAGCGAGATGCGTGAGCCCTTGGTCGGGAAGTTATATTCGTCGCGAGTATCGTAGGTCAGCGAAGTCGAGACGGAGGAGATCACGCGGGCGCCGGCATTGCCTTCGGTGACCACGTCGGCCGGGGCATCGGCGGTGACATTGCCGACGGACATACGACGCAGATTGTAGCCGATACGGCCTTCGATATTACTGAAGATACGGCGGCGGGCGTAGAGGCTGATGCCTTCGGAAAGCACCGAGTAGTTCGCGGAGGCATAGCCAGCGTAACGACGCTCGATGGAGTAGCCCACGGCGAGGTCGCGCTCCCAGAGGGCAGGCTCTTCGAAGGAATGCTCCAACGAGCTGGTCAGGCTACCGACGGAGACGCGGACGCGGAACTTCTGGCCGTCTCCGCGATACCAGCCCTCGGAGTTGGCGAAGTCGAAGTTGGACTCGGCGTATTCGACGAAGCCGACAAGGCCTTCAACGGTGCTATAGCCCGCGCCGAAGCTGACCTGGCCGGTGGGGCCTTCCTTGACCGTGACGCGAAGGTCGCTCTGTCCCGGGATGGAGGTCGAGACGGGCGCCACGCGGACTTCCTCGAAGAACTGCGTATTGCGGAGGCGCGCCTCGGAGACACGGGTGCGGGCAAGGTCGAAGACCTCGCCGGGCCCGAGCGCGAGTTCGCGAGCGATGGCGGTGGAGCGGGTCTTGGTGTTACCCTGGATCTCGACGGCGCGAACAGTGTGGCGCTGTCCTTCTTCGATCTGGAACTTCACGTCGATGGCGCCGGTCGCGAGATCGGGCTTACGGACAACTTGGACGGAGCTGTTGATATAGCCCATCTGGCCGTAGTATTCTCGCAGCTTGTCGGCGGCGGCCTCGATGGCCGGAATCGCGAAAGCTTCGCCGCTGGCGATCATGTCGAACTCGGCGGGGTGGGCGCCGCGACGCAGGGAAGGCTCAGTGACCACCTTGCGAAGGGAGTCGGTGGAGTAGATAGGGTCGGAGGCGCCGAGCTGGTTGCCGTCGAAAGCGATGGCTCCGACGGTATACTTACGGCCTTCCTTGATTTTGAAGACGACGTCGACCCAGCCCGAAGCGTCCTTCACGTCCTTGACTTCGCAGACCTTCTCCGGGTCGGCGTCTTCGACTTCGACGTCGAGATAGCCTTTGGAGCGGTAGTACTCACGCAGCTTCTTGCAATCGGCACGATACTGTTCGGGGTCGAGACGGCCGCCGCCGATGAGCCAAGACCACTTGTACCAGCGATATTCGCTGGTCTTAAGGTCGGCCGCAGACCAGAGGTCGTAGCGTTCGAAGGAGGTAGCGCCCTCGAAGCGGAAATTATCCACCTTCATCTCGATACCTTCGTCGACGATCACCGAGACGATTTTGCCGCCGTCTTTATTACGGAGCTGGGAGGTGACGCGAGCGAACGGGCGCTTCTTGCGGAGCTCGTTCTGGAGTTTGAGCTCCGAGCGGCGCAGCAGGGCCATGTCGAGCGGTTCGCCGACCTTGACGTCTTCGATCACGCTGCCGCCGAACCAGCCGGCCTTGCCGACGAGTCCATCGCCGCCGATGTATTCGATCTCCTTGAGGATCGGTCGGGGTTCGACCGTGACGACGATATCGACCTGACCGGTCACCGGATCCAAGATGGGTTCGACCAAGGCCTGATTAAAGCGGCCAGTGGCGTAAAGGGAACGGACCGTGCTGGCGACGGCGTCCTTAGAAAACGGCTCGCCTTGGCGGAGGGCGACGAAGCCGAGGACAAACTGCTCGGAGACGGCCGTTCCGTCGGTCTTGATACGGATGGAGCGGACGAGCGGCTCCTTCGTCGCCGGGGCAATCTGGGCCGCGCCGACGAGCGGCGACAGGGCGAGGGCGAAGCAGGCGGCACGGAGCCAACTGCGGCGGAAGGAGGGGTTATTCATTATTTCGGTAATCTTTGGCCGGATTTTCGAAGCGTGTCAGCCCCGGATTAAAGAGCAAGTTGATGTCGGAGGTGGGGCCGTTACGGTTCTTGGCCACGATAAGCTGGCGGGAATAGCACCCATCCTGCCCTGCCTGCTCGGCCTCGGCCTCGGCGGCCTTACCCTGGCTGATGGGGGGCTTGGAGATCAGCATGACGATATCGGCGTCCTGCTCGATGGATCCGGACTCGCGCAGGTCGGACATCCGGGGCTGGCGGGCCTCGTCCTCGGACTTTCGGTTCAGCTGGGCTAGGGCGATGATGGGAATCTTAAACTCCTTGGCCATGGCCTTGATGCTACGGGAGACTTCGGCGATCTGCTGTTCGCGAGGAAGACCTGAGTCCAGTCCGTTGATGAGCTGGATGTAGTCGATGACCACCATATCCAAGGGCGTGCGGGCATGGACGCGGCGGCACTTGGCCCGAATCTCGAGGATATTCTGGCCGCCGTTGTCGTCGACGACGAGGGGGAGCCCCTTGTACTCGTTGGCCGCCTGGACCAGGTCGACCTGCATGCGCTCGTCCGGGTGGGCCGTGCGGAGCTTCTGCATGTTCACGCGGGCGCGGGAACAGAGCAGACGCAGGGCCAGTTCACGGGCCGGCATTTCGAGGGAGAACAACAGGACGTTGGACGGCTTGCGGGCCTCGTTAGGCTTGGGGAAGAGCGCGGCCTCGATGAAGTTGAGGGCGATGGAAGTCTTGCCCATGCCAGGGCGGGCGGCGACGACGATCATCTGGCCGGGCTGGAAGCCGAAGGTCATCGCATCGAGATCAGGGAAGCCGGTCGGCACGCCCTGCACTGAATTACGGTCGCGGATGATGCGCTGGACGAGTTCCATCGCCTCGGCGATGGGTCCGTCGATGGTCTGGGCAGATTCGGAGATGCGGTCTTCGCTGATGCGGAAGAAGGACTGCTCGACCTCCTCGAGGAGTCGCTCAATACCTTCCGCGTGCGTGTGAGCCTTCTCGACCGTCGTGACGGCGGTGGAGATGAGCTGACGCAGGAAGTGCTTCTCGCGGATGATGGCGAGCCAATGGGGCGCGTGCGCGCTCGACGAGATGAGGCCCGTCAGTTCGTTGATGTAGGTCGCGCCGCCAGCGGACTCCAGCTTACCCTCGCGGCGGAGCTGTTCGGTGAGCGTGATCTCGTCGATACCCGTGCTCGCCTGATTCAGCTGGACGGCGACGGCGTAGATATCCTGGTGCTTAGGGTCGAAGAAGTAGTCGGCGGTGACGCGTTGCTCGAGGCAGCGCTGGAGCGTATCGCCTCCGTCGATCACGATGCTGGCGATCAGGCCGCGTTCAGCGTCGAGATTATGGGGCGGCACGCGGTCGCCGTAATTGGGAGCGGCGGCCTGGCGTGAACGAGGGCGGCGGCCGGAAGGGGAATCGGTCATGG
>JBAXMD010000023.1:0-16960 GCA_037134475.1 Verrucomicrobiota bacterium
ACGCGACGTTCCCGCTCTTCGCCGAACGCTCCTGCCCCACCGACGACTCGCTGCTCACGTGGGCGGTCGCGGAGACGATTCTCAAGGGCGAACGCGACTACAAGCCACGGCTCGTCGGGATGATCAGCTATTACGAGAAGCACGGGCACAACGCGCCGCTCAGCGCCGCCTTCGGCTCCGGCTTCAGCGGCTGGGTCTACGGCGGAGCTCAGGGCGAGCGCGATTCCTACGGTAATGGTTCGGCCATGCGCGTCTCACCCGTGGCCTGGGCATTCAACGACCTTGAGACGGTCCTCGAACACGCGACGTTGAGCGCCCGGCCTTCGCACGCTCACCCTGAGGGCATCAAGGGAGCCCAAGCCGTGGCGGCGGCGATCTGGACGGCGCGGACGTTCCGCAAGCCCGACGCCGTCCGCGCCGTCGCCGAAAACTTCTACGGTCCCCTGCCCGACCTCGCGGAGATCCGGAGGACCCACACCTACAACGAGACCTGCCAAGGCTGCGTGCCGGAATGCCTGGCCATCGCCGTCGGTACCCCCGACTTCGAGTCCGCAGTCCGCTTTGCCGCCTCAGTCAGGGGGGACGCCGACACCCTGGCTGCTATCACCGGCTCGATCAGCCAAGCCCTCTGGGGCGTACCTAGGGCCATCCGCGAGCAATCCTTGGCCATCGCCGCCCGCTGCTACCCCGGGATGGAGGGCACCGTGGCCGAATTCGAGGCCAGGTTCGGCGGATTTTGAGGTTTATATGGCCTTTTGGCCTGCCGACTTGACAGTGAACAAGTTTTCATAGAACATGCGTTCACTATGGAAGAACTGACCAAGAAGCAGCGGGCCATCCTCGACTACATGAAGGCCCACGTCGCCGAGCACACCTACTGGCCAAGCATCCGCGACATCCAGGCCAAGTTCCGCTTCGCCTCGACCAACGCCGTCTTCGGCCACCTTCAGGCCCTCGAGCGCAAAGGGGTCCTGCAGCGTATCCCCGGCGCCGCTCGCGCCTATAAGATCGTCCCCGAAGTCCTCGGCGATACCTCCGAGACGGTCATCCGTTACGAAGGCCCCGGCGACGACGCCATCGCCTTCGAGAGCGTCAAGTTCGCCGGATCGATCGCCGCCGGCTTCCCTGACTACACCGAATCCTCCGGCGTCCTTGATTCGATGCAGGTCCCGATTTCCGCCAGCTCCCGTCGTCGTGCCCCCGAGGCCTTCGCCCTCCGCGTGCGCGGTGACTCGATGATCGATGCCGACATCAATGACGGCGACACGGTCATCATCGAACCCGGCACCCCGAAGCATGGCGACATCGTGGCCGCGCTCATCGACGGCGAGACGACCCTCAAGCGCCTGATCAAGCAGGGCGCCAAGGTCTACCTCAAGGCGGAGAACCAGAATTACCCAGACCTCATCCCCACCACCTCTCTCACGATCCAGGGGATCGCAAAGTCGGTGATGAAGCGGATCTGATGGACGGCGCGCAGGCCTCAGGCCTTGCGTAGCACCAGCAGCACGTCCGAGTATTCCATATCGATCTTACGGGTCGATTGTAGGTCGTAATGGAAGTCATGGCAGGCGACCAGGCGGAGCGACGGGACCTTGGCCAGCAACGCCTTCAGTTCGGCGGGCGAATAGGTCCGGAAATCCCAATGGGTCTCCTCGACGCGGGTCTTGCTCTTCTCAGTGATGCGCATACGCGTGCGCATGGCTTCGGTGCGCGACTTGCGATCGGCCGGGGCGGACCAGGTGTCACTGACCACGCGGATGCCCGGCTTACGACCGATCCAGCGCTCATGATCAGGCGGGGTATTCTTATAATCAGTGAGGTGCAGACCAAGGAGCAAGAGGCCACCAGGACGCAGGGACGCGGCCATACGACGGAGCGCGCTCACCGCGCCGGCTTCGGTGTCGATATACTTGAAGGTACTGACGAAGCAGTGCGCCACGTCGTAACGGGCGCCCTTGGGCACCTTGAAATCCTGCAGGCGATCGCGCCATACCCTGCCCTTCAGGCCCTTGGCCTTGAGGCGGTTCTTGGCGAAGGCGACCTGGTGCTTATTCAGGTCAAAACCATGGACGACGTGCCCACGAGCCGCGAGCGACTCCAGGAGGCGACCGGACCCGCAGGCCGGCTCGAACACGCGCATGGCGCCCGCGAGTTTCGGACCGTGCTTCTTCATGATGCCTTCGATGAAGCGCGTCTCCTTCGGCGTATAGTCCGCGTAGACCATGTCGTAATACAACGGCGAGTCGTACCACGCCGTGGAGGATTGTCTGGAAAAGGACACAGCGGCTGGCGGTTAGCGGTTGGCGGTTGGAAATGACACTACCGAGGCGGGTTCAAACATGGGGTGAGGTGGCAGAGTCACGGCAAGAGGGCTGGGGGTGGGTTTTACCCTAACCGCCAACCGCTTACCGCTAACCGCAGACACCTATTAGTGGCTACTGGTAAATCTCCCCGCCCTTTTCGCGAAATTCCTTGGACTTCTCTTCCATACCCTTGGCGAGCGCCTCGGCTTCGGAGACGCCTTGGGCGTCGGCGAACTTACGGATGTCGTCGGAAATACGCATGGAGCAGAAGTTCGGGCCACACATGGAGCAGAAGTGCGCGGTCTTGGCGGATTCCTGCGGCAAGGTCTCGTCGTGGTATTCCTGGGCGCGCTCGGGATCGAGAGCCAAGGCGAACTGGTCGGGCCAGCGGAACTCGAAGCGGGCCTTGGAGAGGGCGTTATCGCGGATCTGCGCGGCGGGGTGGCCCTTGGCGAGGTCAGCGGCGTGGGCGGCGATCTTGTAGGCGATGACGCCCTCACGGACGTCGTTCTTGTTCGGCAGGCCGAGGTGTTCCTTCGGCGTGACGTAGCAAAGCATCGCGGTGCCGTACCAGCCGATCATCGCGGCGCCGATGGCGGACGTGATGTGGTCGTAGCCCGGGGCGATGTCGGTCGTGAGGGGTCCGAGCGTGTAGAACGGGGCCTCGTGGCACCACTCCAGCTGCTTGTCCATGTTCTCCTTGATCATGTGCATCGGCACGTGGCCGGGGCCTTCGTTCATGACCTGCACGCCGCGCTCCCACGCGCGGGTGGTCAGTTCGCCCTGCGTCTTCAGTTCGGCGAACTGCGCGTCGTCATTGGCGTCGGCAATCGAACCGGGACGGAGGCCGTCGCCGATCGAGAAGCTGACGTCATAGGCGGCCATGATGTCGCAGATGTCGTCCCAATGGGTGTAGAGGAAGTTCTCCTTATGGTGCGAGAGGCACCACTTGGCCATGATCGAACCACCGCGGGAGACGATGCCGGTGACGCGACGGGCGGTCATCGGGATATAAGCCAGGCGGACGCCGGCGTGGATGGTGAAGTAGTCGACGCCCTGCTCGGCCTGCTCGATCAACGTGTCGCGGAAGATCTCCCAAGTGAGGTCTTCGGCGCGACCGTTGACCTTCTCGAGGGCTTGGTAGATCGGCACCGTGCCGACGGGCACCGGGCAGTTACGCAGGATCCACTCGCGGGTCTGGTGGATGTTCTTGCCCGTGGAAAGATCCATGAGCGTGTCGCCTCCCCACTTGATGGACCAGCGCATCTTCTCAACCTCTTCCTCGATGGACGAAGCCACGGCGGAGTTGCCGATGTTGGTGTTGATCTTCACCAGGAAGTTACGGCCGATGATCATCGGCTCGAGCTCGGGGTGATTGATGTTGGCCGGGATGATGGCGCGGCCGCGGGCGACCTCGGAGCGGACGAACTCAGGGGTGATGACCTTCGGGATAGCGGCACCAAAGGACTCGCCCTTGTGCTGGAAGGTCAGGTCATGGCGACGCGTCGACTCCGGCTGATCGGTCGCGAGGCGCATGTTCTCACGGATGGCGATATACTCCATCTCGGGTGTGATGATGCCCTGCTTGGCGTAGGCCAGCTGGGTCGGGCGATGGCCGGGCTTACCCTTGTAGACCTTACGGTCGGCACGATCGAACTGGACGAGGCGGTTACGGGAGGTCGCGCGCTGAGCGGTCTCGGCGTGCTTCCACGAAAGGTAACCGTCGTCTTCTGGCTTCAGCTCGCGACCAGGGACGGCTTCCACATCGGCGCGCTCAAGGATCCAGGCGGCGCGGATGTCCGGCAGCCCCTTCTCGACGTCGCCATGGAAGGCCGGATCGCCCCAGGGGCCGGAGGTATCGTAGATGCGCACCGGTTCATTGGGTGACTTCGCGCCATCGGGGCGGGAGGTATCGGCCAGCTTCACCTCGCGCATCGGCACGAGGATGTCAGGGCGTGAGCCCGGCACGTAAACACGCGTCGAGTTCGGGAAGGTGGTAGGCTTGTTGTCGGAGACCATGGAATTAATAGAGGATAGGAGGGAAAGAGGACCGGAGGGCGGGAGGAAAGACTGTCCACACGGACCTGGGAGGTTCGCGGAAACGGGGATATTATGGGCTGCACAATCCGCTTCCTACGGCGCCGAGGCGCATCAGGTACGAGGGTTCGAGGCCAAGCCTCATCTCAGTCCGGTCGCGGACTCCCCTGGGAAAGACTAGGAAGGAACGCCCTTATGAAGGTGGAAACTTCCCAAGTAGCAAGTGGCAACCCCTCCCCGGCGGGCATCCCGCCAAAAGGAAGGGCCCGACACACGTCGGGCCCTGGTTGGCATCACTGACAACCGGAAATTAGCGATTCATCGACAGCTGGGCGCGGAGATACTCGACCGTGCGGCGCACGTTGGCATCCACTTCCATCTGATTCACGACCGTCTTGCGGGCGTGGATGACCGTACCGTGGTCGCGACCGCCGAAAGCCTGGCCGATCGATACGAGGGACATGCCGGTGAGCTGGGTGGCGAGGTACATGGCGACCTGACGGGGGAAAGCGATATTCTGCATGCGACGCTTGGACGTCATGTCCGACATCTGGATGCGGTAGTGCTCGGCGACCTTACGCTGGATGACCTCGGCGGTGAGGGTGTGGCTGGCTTCCTCGACGAGGATGTCATGGAGCAGCTTCTCGACCTGAGCGAGTTCGAGGGGCTTACGGGTCATGCCGGTCAGGCCGACGATACGGGTGACGGCGCCTTCGAGGTTGCGGACGTTGCGGGCGATGCGGGAAGCGATGAACTCGGCGATCTCAGGCTGGAGGTCGAGGCCACGGGCAGCGGCCTTCTTGCGGAGGATTGCGATACGGGTCTCGAGGCCAGGGGCCTGGATGGAAGCAACCATGCCCCACTGGAAGCGGGAGACGAGGCGTTCCTGGAGCTTAGCGATTTCGGAAGCCGGACGGTCGCTGGTGAGGACCACCTGCTTATGATTGTTATGCAGCTCGTTGAAGGTGTGGAAGAACTCGTCCTGAGTGGACTCCTTGCCGGCGAGGAAATGGATGTCGTCGATCAGGAGCAGGTCGAGTTCGCGATAGCGGCGACGGAACGCGGCGACGCTGCCGGTCTGGAGGGCCTGGATGAAATCGTTGGTGAAGGTCTCGGAAGAGATATAGGCGATGCGAGCCTGCGGGTTAGCGGCGTAGACCGAGTGAGCGATCGCGTGCATCAGGTGAGTCTTGCCGAGACCGGTCGGACCGTGGATGAAGAGCGGATTATAGTAGTGGCCGGGTTCCTTGGCGACGGCGAGCGAAGCGCCATGGGCCATCTCGTTTTCCGGACCGACGATGAAATTATCAAACGTGTTGGTCGCCTTGATTGCCGGAGCCGGCGAAGCGGTGGCGGCGGACTGACGCGAAGCGCGCGCGACCGGAGCAGGAGCCGGAGCGGCGTCGCGCGAAGCGTCGATTGAGGCGGTCAGACGGAAATCCATGTTACGTCCGGCGACGAGCGTGAGCTGACGACGCAGCACTTCCGCGTAGTTGCTGTTCACCCAGGCTTCAGTGAGCACCGACGGAGCTTCCAGGACGAGGACTTTGCCTTCGATGATGCTCAGGGGCTGCAGGGAGGAGATCCAGGTTTCGAAGTCGGCGCGAGGAAGGGTGTTACGGAGTTCGCTTTTTGCGGTCTCCCAAAGGGATAGGTGGCTGACGGAAGGGGACATGAGAAAGGGGGAGGGTTGAGAAAGGTTGTTCACAGGCTCTTTGGAAGCCCGAAAGTGAGGTATTTTTGTAAAAGGGATGTTAATGAAACGACCTTAAGGTTTTGACTGCTTACCAGCCGAGTGGGTGATCGGCGGCAGGTGCAGCATAAGTCGTTGGTGAGCGGGCGTTTGAGAGGTTAAAAATTGGTTTCCGCCGTTTAGTGTCCGGCGGTGGGGCCAGTTTCGATCCGTGGGGGGCGAATCGGGTGGCATTTGTGAACGCGCGGTGACGGGGGACAAGAGCAAGCCCTGCACAGGTTATTAACAGGACCCCTGTAGATAAGAAAATGAGGTTTCTGTTGCACGTCCGTCACATCGTCACCGTCACCTTGCGAATAGGGGTTTTAATTCACTTCACCGATTCCGCGAGGTGCTCGTCGCGGAGCCGTCGCAGATCGTCCAAGGTCAGACAGTGGCGAAGCCGGTCGCGCAGTTTGCGTGATCCGGGCAGCCCATGGGTCAGTGGATGCATGCGATCGAGCATCCAGCGAACGTCGCGCGACCCCAGACGCGAGGCATGCACCTCGATGGTGAGCTCGGCCAAGCGAATCATGCAATCCCAGCGCTGTTGCATGCCGATTTCGGCGGCGGACCCTTCCCTGCCCTCCATCGCTGCCTTAATCTGGGCAAAAATCCAGGGATTACCGAGCGCGGCGCGGCCGACCATCAACCCGGAGACCCCAGTCTCCCGACGCCGAAGCAGCGCCGAAGCTCCGTCCTTCACGTCGCCGTTACCAATCACGGGGATATCGACCGCAGCAGCTACCTGGGCGATCCAGCCCCAATGGGCCTCACCAGAGTAACCCTGCTCCTTCGTGCGTCCATGGACCGCCAAGGCCTCGACGCCTAACTCCTGCAGGCGGCCGGCTACCTCGACGGCCACGATGGTGGCGTGATCCCAGCCGAGGCGCATCTTGGCCGTCAGAGGAACATCGGGAAGCGCATCCTTCACGGCCTTCACGAGATCGTAAAGCAGCGGCGTGCAACGAAGAAGCCCTGAGCCGGCGTTCTGTTCGATGACCTTATGCGCCGGACAGCCGAAATTGAGATCCAGAAAGTCGGGCTTCATGCGGTCGCACACCAAGCGGGCGGCCTTGGCCATGGACGCGGGCGTGGCGCCGAAGATCTGGACGCCCATCGGACGCTGGGCTTCGGTGAAATCGACCATCTCCCAGGCTTTAGCGTTGTCGCGGATGAGCGCCTCGGACTGCACGAACTCCGTGACCATCACGTCGGCGCCCTGCTCCTTGCACAACTGACGGAAGGCCACATCGGTGTGACGGGCCATCGGCGCAAGGTAGAGCGGGAACTTACCCGGGCCGAACCACGGCAGACGTGGCGCAACCTTGCTCACGGACGTCCGTCCTTCTTCTTCAGACCAGCCTTGAGCTCGCGCCAACGGGCCAGGCGTTCGGCGATCTGCGGCTCGGCGCCGGCATCTCCGGGATGATAAAGCGAAAGCGGGCGGCTGAGGTATTCCTGTCCGCTGATGGCTTCGGGATAATCGTGGCTGTAACGATAGGTGCCGCCGTTCCCAAGACTCTTGTTCACGCTGTTATGCGCATCCTTGAGGTGCAGCGGGACTTCCTGGCGCGGCATATTACGCACGGCATCCTTAGCCTCGGAGATTGCCACGGTGGTGCTATTGCTCTTCGGGGAGAGCGCCAGGAAGAGCGTCGCATGCGCGAGCGCGTATTCGCACTCGGGCATACCGACCATCTCGCAGGCTTGGAAGGCCGCCGTGGCGACACCCAGGGCGCGAGAATCCGCCAAGCCGACATCCTCGGAGGCACAGATGACGAGACGACGGGCGATGAAGCGAGGCTCCTCACCTCCTTCAAGCATCAGGAAGAGCCAGTAAAGGGCGGCATCGGGGTCACCGCCGCGGACAGATTTGATGAAGGCCGAAGCGGTATCGTAATGGTCGTCACCGCCGTCGTCATAACGGATGCGACGCTCGCGGGCGAAGGACGCCACCGCTTCGTCGGTCACGGTGCCGAGCGCGGGTGCGGAGAGCACCAAGGTCTCGAGGCAGTTCAGCGCGCGACGAAGGTCTCCTGAAGCCATCTCGGCGACCTGCTGAAACACCTTTTCAGAAGCTTTGATACCCAGCGCGCCGAGGCCGCGCTCCTTGTCGGCCAGCGCCGTGCCAAGGAAAGTGGCGATCTCCGGAGGTGACAAGGGGTCGAGCCGAAAAAGATGACTGCGGCTCAGCAGCGCCGGGACGACGTAGAGGCCGGGGTTATGCGTGGTGCAGCCGATCAGGCGGACCACGCCGGCTTCGACGTCGGGCAGCAGGAGGTCCTGCTGGGCCTTGTTGAAGCGATGGATCTCATCAACGACCAGGACGGTCTTACGTGAAGGCTGGCGGCGGGCATCCGCCAGGATTTCGCGCAGCTCCGGCGTGCCCGAGAGCACGGCGTTGACGCGGACGACGAAGGACTGGGTTTCGGCGGCGATGACCTCGGCCAAGGTGGTCTTACCGCAACCGGGCGGACCGTAGAACAGCAGCGAGCCGAAGTTGTCGGCCTTGATCAGGCGCGGTAGCAAGGCCTCAGGTCCGAGCAAACCGGCATGACCAACGACCTCCGTGAGGTTGCGGGGGCGCATGCGCGAAGCCAGCGGGCGACGGCGCTCCGGGATGGCATCGGGCACCCCCTGACCTAGGCCAGGCAGGGCGTCGTCTGACCCGAGGCGCCGTTCAGCCACGACTTACTTCTCTTCCGCGAAGGGCACCAGGTGGCAGTACGGCTTGGTGCCGCGCAGCTGGTAATGCTTCTGATGATATTGTTCCGCGGGCCAGAACTTAGGAGCGATCTCGATCTGGGTGGCAATCGGGCGACTGAAAGCCTTGGCAAGGGTCAGGCCGACCTTCACGTCTTCGGCTACCTTCTTCTGCTCGGGAGAGTGGGTGAAGATGACCGAGCGATACTGGTCGCCAACGTCCGGGCCCTGACGGTTGACCTGGGTCGGGTCGTGCATCTTGAAGAAATACTCGACCAACGTGCGGTAGGTCACCTTGGCCGGATCGAAGATTACTTCGATGACTTCGGCATGACCAGAAGTATGCGAGCAGACGTCCTCGTAGGTCGGGTTGTCGATCTTACCGCCGGCATAGCCGCTGACGGCCGAGAGGACGCCGGGAATCTTGGCATATTGATATTCAACGCCCCAGAAGCAGCCGGCCCCGAAGGTGGCTTTCTCGAGTTTGGGAGGAGTGGTCATGGTCTTTTCGGTGGAAGGCTTCGTGTCGGCCGCAAGCAGGAGACCACAGGCGGCGCAGGCGACGAGGCCGGACTTCAGGAGGGTAAGCAACTTGTTCATGGCGGGACCGCCCTACATTGGGCGATTCCCTGACCGAAGCAAGGTGGGACGACGCTCAGGAGACCACTCCGCGCAAGACCTCGGCCAAGGCTTCCGACGGATGCGGGTCACGGGTCAGGCCGCGCTCCGGGGTCAGGTAGAAGGTGTCGATGGCGAAGCCCTGCTCGGTCGCGATATTGGCGAAGGTAATGGCGTAACCAGCCTCCCGGATGGCTCGACCCACTCGGAATAACAGGCCCAAGCGGTCGTTACACTGGAGCTCGATGACGGTACGGGTCAGCTCGACCTCATAGTAGACCTCGACCTTGGCGGCGAGCGGCACGAAAGCCTTGCGTCGCGGCGCGGTCATGAGGGCATGTTGCTCTTCGGCCGCGACGTCTTCCACGAGGTCGGTGCCTTCCAGCAGAGATTTCGCCAAGGCCGACGTGAAACGTTCCTTGGAGGCGACTTCCTTGCCCACGGGCAGGACGACTTTGAAGAAGTCGATCGCGACGTCATCGTCGCGCGAGAAGGCACGACAGGAGACAATGTTGATACCGGCCACGGCGAAGGCGCCGGCCATACGACTGAAGAGTCCCGCCCGATCCCAGGTGACGACGGTCACGAGCGACTGGCCGGAGCCGGCGTCGTCATGCCATTCGACGATCGGACGCAACGAGACCTCGGCGTCGGCCTCCGAGACCGACGCGATGAGGCGATGGATCATCCGGAGGTGATGCGCGGCGTCCTCGGCCGCGGCATGCAGGTAATACCCCTGCGGCATCGTCGTAAAATGGGCTTCGATCTCGTCGGCGGGGACCTCTGCGCCCAGGATGGCGGCGGTGGCGGACCGCAAGGCTGCCACAATGACCCCATGGTCATGTTCTGCTTCGCCGGCGAGTTTGGCGAGGGTCCGGCGATAGAGCGACCAGTGCTGCCCATCCTTGAATTCCGTCCACAGGTCCGGGGAAGTGGCCCGGGCATCACAACGCGTGTGGACGAAGAGGCTGCGTAGGACCTGCTCGTCGCCCATCAGGCGGGCGAAGCGGTCGATATTAGCGGGATCGTCGATATCATGACGCTGCCAGTAAAGACCCATCACGAGGTGGTGACGGATGACGCCGGCGGCGATCTCACGCTCACGCGCGTCGAAGCCGAGGCGTTCAAGGACCTTATCGGCGATGGGCACCCCGCGTTCCGCATGGCCTTCGATCCCGCCGGACTTGGCGATATCGTGCATGAAGAGGATCGCGTAGAGCAGCGAAGGGGCTTCGGAGCCGAGGACGACGGCGCGATAGCGCTGATCGACGTCCGTCTCGCCGGCGTAGATCGCGTCCAGCTCCATCAGGCAACGCAGCGTATGCACATCAGCCGTCCAGCGATGGTAGAATTCGAACTGCACGAGGCAGTGCAGACCGGCGAACTCAGGAACCAAGCGATACAGTATGCCGTGCTCGCGAAGCGCGTTCAAGGTGCCGTAGACGCGACCGCCTTCGGTGAGCATCGCACGCAAAGCGCTGCTGGCCTCCTCAGAAGCGGCGAGCGAAGGAGTCAGCAGGTGGGCGCGCTCGCGGACGAGAAGCGACAAAGCCCGATCAGGCTTCGCTTCATGGATCTGGCAGATCCGGAATAGACGGACAAGGCGGCCAGGGTCTTCCTCGAAGACCAAGCGATGCTCGGCGGTGACGGTGCCGCCCGGGACGACGCGGAGGCCGTCCATGATGAAAGGGGCGCCCCACCCTTCAGGCTCTGGCTCACCCATGACGGCGCCTTCCACAATCTCCGCGCAGCGGCGCACATGGTCGGCTGCGTCGAAATACTCGCGCATCATCCCCCCGATGCGTTCCGTGAGCGTGCCGCGGTAGCCGAGGCCTTGGGACATCGTGTCCTGGCGCTCGAGCGAAAGCTGCTCGGTGGGACGGGTCACCTGGAAGTGCAGCTCGCAGCGGAGACGCAGCAACACCTGCTTGGCTTCTTCGAACTTCTGCAAATCGACGGAGGGCAAGAAACCGGACGCCGCCAAGCCGGCCGGGCCGACGCCGTTGCGGGCCGTGCGGGCGATCCAGATGCAGCCTTGGACGTCGCGAAGGGCGCCCACGCCGTTCTTGAGGTCAGGCTCCTGCAAGTAGGCGCTGCCGCCGGCCTTTTCGCGACGCTTGCGTTGGGATTCCACGATAGCCCGCGCGAAAGGCTTCCAGGCCTGCCCCGAAAGCAAGGCCGCGGTCTTAGCCTCGAGCTGGGCGTAAAGTTCGGCCGAACCGCACAGATGCCGTGTCTCCAGCAAGGCGACGTGCAGATGCAGGTCATCCTTGGCGTAGTTGGTCGACTCGGTGACCGTACGGACTGACTGACCCACCTTGAGTCCGAGGTCCCACAACGGGTAGAGGATGGCTTCTACGAGCGCCTTCGTGGCGGCGGAATGCCGCGGAACTAACACCAGTAGGTCTACATCGCTGAGCGGGCAAAGCTCCGCGCGGCCGTAACCTCCCGTGGCGACGAGGCTGATGACTGCAGCCGCCGGTCCGGCCTTCAGGAAGAGCGCGTCGAAAAGGATGTCGATCGCGTCGGAGCGGAGTTTCGCGACTTCACCGCCGAGGACGCCGGCGCGATGGGCCGCCAACTGGATTTCGCGCGCTTCAGCCAAGAACACCTTGGCCCGCGGCACGAACTCGCCCTCCAAGGCCGCCTGACCGGCCAAACCGTGCTGCAACGCGGAGCGGCGGAGCAGGACGGAGGAGGATTCGTATTCGGGCGACATGCGACGCGTCCAACGTGACGGGAAAGGATGATTCCTTCAAGGGCGATTGCCAATCCTCCGCACCCTTCCCTAATGGGCGCATGGACACCTGGTTCAGCACCCTCAAGTCAGCCCTCCAATCGATGTCGAACGTCGAGGAGATGATCAAAATCGGCGGCGTACCCGTCATGACGCTCATCGTCTTCGCCGAGACCGGCCTGCTCTTCGGGTTCTTCCTGCCCGGAGACTCGATGATCGTCGTCGCGGGTATCCTCACCATTGCCAACGGAGAACGCCCCGCCCTGCTCGACCCATGGACCCTCTTCTTCGCGCTCACGATCGCCGCCATCATCGGCAACGAGCTCGGCCGCTGGCTCGGCGTAAAATTCGGCGAGCGGGTCGAGCAATGGGAAGACGGCTGGCTCTACAAGCGACGCTACCTGGAAGCCGCCCGCTCCTATTACGCCGAGAAAGGCGCAGCCTCCCTCATGATGGCCCGCTTCATCCCGATTATCCGTACCTTCGTGCCCTTCGTGGCCGGCATGGGGAAGATGCCCCCTCGCCGCTTCTTCGTCTGGAACGTCGCCGGTGCGGTCCTTTGGATCGGATCACTCGTCCTTCTCGGTCATCTCATCGGGAACACCCCTCTGGCCAAGAACCTCGGACTGGTGACCATCGGCGTGATCTTCTTATCCTTCCTACCCGTGCTGATCAAAGCGGGCAAGGTCTGGCTCACTTCCCGACGGGGAACCAGAACTTGAACGTCGTCCCGCCGGGTCCGGTGGACTCGACGATGATGTCGCCGCGGTGGTCACGCATGATGCGCTTCACGATGGCGAGGCCGAGACCAGTGCCGTCTTCGCGGCTGGTGAAGAAGGAGTCGAAAATCTTAGGCAGGATCTCCTGAGGGATGCCCGTGCCGGTGTCGGTAATGCGGACTACGACGACCTCTCCTTGCGCGCCAGGCTCGACGCCGATGTGCAAGGCAAGCAGGCCGCCGCCGGTCATGGCTTGGACGCCGTTCATCATGAGGTTAAGGAAGACCTGCTGGATCTGGCCAGGATTCCCCTCGATGGCCGGGATCACCCCGTCGCCCGCGACTTCCACCTTCACGCCCAACTGCTGGAGCTTGAGACGCAGGAGCAGCACAGCGTTCTCGGTTGCCTTGCGAAGGTCGACGACGCGGAACGCCCCCGACTGGGCCTTGCTCATGCCCAGTACGCGTGAGACAACGCCTTCCATGTGGGCGATCTTCTCGCGCATGACGTCGAGATCTTCGACCTTGGGGTCATCCGGTGCCATCCCTTGCGATAGGGTGTCCGAAAGCAGCTTCATCACCGTCAGCGGATTGCGGATCTCATGCGCCACCTCGGCGGAAAGCAGGCCAAGGGCGGTAAGGCGTTCACTACGCCGCAGGCCTTCTTCGACCGTGAAGACCTTAGCATAGAGGCGGGCGTTCTGGATCGAGGAAGCACCGAACGAGGAAAGCGCGGTGACGAGATGCTTGTCGTCGTCGGAGAATCGGTAGGCGCCCATGGCGACGCACATCAGGACGCCGAACGTATCGTCTTCGTAGCGTACGGGCACCGCCAACAGCGACGAAGAGGCGACGGGCTCGGAGAGCTTGAGGAAAAGGTGTTCTTCGGTCTTGCCGGCGACCGGCACGACGACCGGACGACCGCGTCCCACGACCGTACCGAGAGACGTCTGGTTCACGGCGATACTCGGGGCGAGCTCGCTGCCACTCAGTTCACCATCGAGGTACTTCAGCAGCAGGACGTCGTCGACGATCTTGTAATAAGCACAGGCGCGCGCACCCAGCAATCCACGGGTATGGCGGGCTAAGTCCTGCGAGATGCCCGGCTCATCGCGTTCGCGCGCGAGGCCCTGGGCGGCACGGACGAGCGCCTCGAGCTGCGCCGCCTTGGAACGGAGCTGACGGAGCAGCCAGATACGGCCGACGGCCTTGGAGGCTTCGTTCGTGAGCAGCGAGAGAAAGGCGACATCCTGCTCGCTAAAAGCGTCCAGGCGATCGGAGTCGCAATTCACTACGCCGATCACGTTACCCATGAGCTCCATCGGGACGGCGAGCTCGGAGCGGATACCCTTACGGAGCTCGACGTAGCGCGGATCCTTCGAGACATCCGGGATGCGCTGGGGCTTGGCGTAGAGCGCGACCCAGCCAGTGATACCCTGGCCTTGGCCGATGACTTGGTTGATTGAAGTAGCATCTAGCCCGTTGCTCACCTCGATGCGCAGTGAGCCCGTGGCGGGCTCTACCAGCGCGATCGAGGCGCTGGAAGCTCCGAGGGTCTGCACGACCTCCGCAAGAATGAAGTCGAGGGCCTCGCGCGGGTCTTCCGTCGAATTGACGAAAGCCCCAACCCGGTAAAGACAGTCCAGGACGCGAGCATCGCCCGGGCGGTCCTGCGCTGGGCGGCTGTTCGGCATGGACTAAAGCGAGTGGTCCATGTCGAGCGCCGGAGCGTCGACGGTGGTCTGTCCGATCATCACCGCAGGCACACCGGCCACACTGGTATGGGCAGCGACGTCCTTGAGAACGACGGAACCCGCGCCGATCTTGGCGCCTTCGCCGATCGTAATATTGCCGAGAATCTTCGCGCCGGCACCCACCAGTACGCCCGAACGGATTTTTGGATGGCGGTCACCGCGAGCCTTGCCCGTGCCACCGAGGGTGACCTCATGCAGGAAGGAGACGTTGTCCGCCACGACGCTGGTCTCGCCGGCGACAAAGCCGGTGGCATGGTCGAGCAGGATGCCGACGCCGAAACGGGCGGCGGGATGGATATCGACGCCGAGGTGCTCGGAAACAAGGGACTGCAGGTGGATGGCGAGCTCCTTACGTCCGGCCTTCCAGAGCACATGCGCGAGGCGATGCATCGAGATGGCGTGGAAACCTTTATACCAAAGATAAGGGATCAGCGCATGTTCCGTCGCCGGATCGCGCTCAAGCGTGGCGCGAATGTCGGCGCGCATCTGCGACAGCACCTCGGGGTCGGAGGCGACGGCTTCGCCGAGGACGCGGAGGATGACCGGCAGGTCCTGCCCCGTCGGCGTGATGCGTTCGGCTAGGCGCTGGATGATACCCTCGCCGAAACCTGCGCGTTCGACGACATAGCGATGGAGCATCGGTGCCAGGGCCGGTTCGGCCTTGGCTACGACGGCCGCGCGCGCCTGGAGTTCCGCCCAGAGGGAAGCTTCATTGGCACAGACCAAGGCGATGGAACGGGCGTCAGCCATAGACGGGAGATTAATTCGGGGTTTTCGGTCAATTTGGCAACCCATGAGTCAAAATCGCGTTAAAATGGCTTCTTTAAGCAGATATTATGAACCTCTGCCACGCGAAGGGGTTGAAATGTGTGAACCTCCCTCTACAAACATCTCCCTACCCACCACACCCATGCGCATCCTCACCTCCCTCCTCGCCTGCCTCGCGGCGGTGGCCTCTTATGCGGCCGCCGACGTCGGCAAGGCTGCTCCTGACTTCTCCGGCAAGACCCTCGACGGCAAGACCGTCAGCCTCGCCGACTTCAAGGGCAAGACCGTCGTCCTCGAATGGTACAACCCTGAGTGCCCTGCTGTCCGCAAGTTCTATGATGCCGGCAAGATGCAGGAATTCCAGAAGCAGGCCATCGCCCAGGGCGTCGTCTGGCTCATCATCCATACCGCTGGTGGCAAGATCAGCGAAAGCACCACCTACTACCCGGGTATCGTCGTCGAAGACGCCAATCAGAGCATCGGCCGCGCCTACGAAGCCAAGGTGACCCCTCACTGTTACGTCATCGATGGTAAGGGCATCCTCGTCTACAAGGGTGCGATCGACAGCGGTTCCGTCGCCACCAAGGCCGCTGACATCGACAAGTCCACCAACTTCGTCCTCGCTGCCGTCAAGGCCGTCAAGGATGGCAAGGAGCCGGAAGTCACCAACACCAAGCCCTACGGCTGCGGTGTGAAGTACAACAAGCTCTAAGCCGAATCACTGGCTTAGCAAAAGGGCGTCCGCAAGGACGCCCTTTTTTGTGCCCGAATATGAAGCGCGTCAGGCGACGCCCGTCGCCTGGAGGATCTTCGCATGCACCTGGTCGTTGCGCAGGTGCGGCGTGAAGAGCTGCGAACCGGGCCCATAAGTGCAGAACTCGACCATCTCGCCGGTGTGGTTGTTGCTGGTCCAACCGATAGAGGTGTATTTCATCAGGGCCTCGGAAAGGGTCTTGGTGGAGATAATCTTGGCCCGGTCTTCGGACTTAAAGCTCAGTCCGGTGACCTTCTCCGCGGCGGCGACGAAATCCTTCGGCGAAAACCCCTTGGTCTCGGCCTTGAGCAACTCGAGCGAGGAGGTGAATCCGGTCAGGCGATCGAAGGCCGGCGTCGATTCCACATATGCCGGGGCGATGGTGAGGAAGTCCTCGTTACCGAGTCCGTTGACGTTGAAGCCGCCCGTTCCGTGGTCGGTGGTGATAATGAGCAAGGTATCCGGGTTCTTATCGACGAAGGCGAGGACGGTCGCGATGGTCTCGTCGAAGGCGACCTGCTCGCGGATGGCGGCGGCGCCATCATTAGCATGTGCCGCATGGTCGATGCGTCCGCCTTCGACCATCAGGAAGAATCCTTCTGGGGCAGAACCGAGACGTTGGAGAGCGACCTTGGCCATCTCCGCAAGCGTGGGCGTGGCGGCCTTGAGTTCCGGGGAGTTAAGACGATCAATCTCGAAGGGGATATGGCTCTTGCTGAAGAGCCCGAGCAACGGAGCCTTGCCCGTATCAGCCAAGAGCTGATCGCGGGTGAGTGCGATACCGTAGCCAGCCTTGCGGTAATCAGCGACGAGGTCATCACTGAAGTACA
>JBAXMD010000024.1:0-16212 GCA_037134475.1 Verrucomicrobiota bacterium
ATCCTGATCGCCCTCGGAGTCTTCGCTCTCGGGTGCCTCGCGGTCATGCTCTTCCATCTATTCGGCACGATGTCGCTCTGGCTCCGTCTCTGGACGGATCGGAAGCCGCTGGAATTCTTCCGTGATATCCGCGGCGTGCTAATCACCGCCTTCTCGACGAGCTCTAGCAACGCGACCCTGCCGGCCGCTCTGGAGTGCTCAAAGAACACCCTTGGCCTCAAGCCCAGCGTGGCCGGCTTCGTGCTTCCGCTCGGCACGACCATGAACATGAGCGGCACGGCCCTGTATGAAGGCTGCGTGGTGCTCTTCGTTGCGCAGGTCTTCGGGGTCGACCTCACGCTCGCCCAGCAGCTGACGTTACTCTTCCTCTCCGTGCTCAGCGCCGTCGCCGTCGCGGGTATCCCTGGTGGCTCCTTGCCGCTTATCGCCGGCCTGCTGGTCACCTTCGGCATCCCGCCGGAAGGCATCGGCATCGTGCTCGGCGTGGACCGCATCCTCGACATGGCCCGCTCGATGACGAACGTCGGCTCCGACCTCGTCACGACGGTCGTGGTTGATGCCCACGAGCGTAAGGCCGACGCGGCCTCGGCTTAGAGACGTCTTAGCAGGATCACGCCGGCGATGGCGATCGCGCCGCCGAGCCAGAGGCGCCACGAGGGACGCTGGCCTTCGATGACCCACTGCATCACAAGTCCGATGAGCGGCGTGAGCGCGACCACGCTCAGGACGAGCGCGGCGGGGTGCTGCGTCAGGGCCCACTGGTAGCAAGCCACGCCCAGCGCCGGGCCGGAGATGCCGTTCATCAGCATCCACCACGGGGCGGACGCGAAGTCATAGGGACGGCGGACCTTTGCGAGCAGGCCTTCCTTGCGCGAAGCCCAGAGAAGGAAGAGCAATACGATGGGCACGCCGCCGAGCAGCCGCACGAAGGCCTGCGCAAAGCCGTCGGGAATCGTCTGGCCGGAAGCCTCGCAGGCATGGACGGTCATTGGGGTGCTGACCGCGCCGCAAGCCTGGCCGAGGGCCGACAGCACGCCCAGCCAGACGCCGGTGCGGCGGTCTGCCGGGTCGCCTTCGGCCGGTGCCCCGAGCGCGACGGCGACACCGAGCAGGATGACGAGGGCGGCAAGCATCTGCGTGCCGCTGGGAGAATGGCCGAGCGCTTCATATTCGAGGATGAGCGCGAACGGTGCCGCGAGGCACTGGGTGAGCAGCATCGTCAGGCCGACGCCGATGCGGGGTAGGGCGTGGAAGAGGGCGATGTCGCCGACGCCAAGGCCAAGCACGCCGCCGAGGATCAACCAGCCCCAGCCAGCGCAGAACGGATGCCTGCCGCTGAAAGCAACGAAGAGGCCGACGAGGACGATCGCGACCACGAGGCGTCCGAGGTTCGCAAGGTCGGGGCCGTGGTGAGCGGAGCTGCGCCGGGCGCAGGTCACGGACCAGGCGTAGAAGAAAGCGGCTCCGAGCGCGTATTCCATCAGTCGAATTTCTCGAGTACAGCGACGCCGACGGCGTCGGCCCGCATGCGGCCTTCGCCGGTCAGCCGGAAGTGCGTGCCGGCGATTTCCATGAGGCCTTCCTCGACGAGGTCGGCGAAGAGTTTGTGCACGCCTTGGGGGAGCGGCGTCTTGAAGCGGGCGGCGAGCGCGAAGGGGTCGACACCGGCGTTGAGGCGCAGGCCGAAGACGAGGGCGTCGCAGAGTAGGTCAGCGGGGCTGAGGTTCTTGACCTGCTCGAGTACGGGTTGGCTGGCTTCGATGCCCTTGATCCACTGGTCGAGATTCGATGGGTTCGTCCAGCGGCGGGCGCCCCACTGCGACGAGGCAGACGGGCCGTAGCCGATCCAGGCGCCCATCTCCCACGTGATGAGGTTATGCCGGCAAGCATGTCCGGCGCGGGCGAAGTTCGAGGTCTCATACTGGGCGTAGCCAGCATCTTCGAGCGTCTCCCAGGTGCGTCGATAGAGGTGCGCTTCGAGTTCGCGGTCGATCTTCACCTTGCCCTGCGAGAGCTTCACGAACATCGCGGTGTCTTCCTCGAAGGTCAGGCAATAGGTCGAAAGGTGGTCGGGCTTGAGCGACATCGCCCGATGTAGGTCGTCGGTCCAGCGCTTTTCGTCTTGCCCGGGGATGGCGAAGATGAGGTCGAGGTTGCGTGAAGCGAAGCCGGCGGCTTCGATGAGTTCCCACGCTTCCATGATCTGCTTCGGCGAGTGACGGCGGCCGAGTGCGTCGAGCGTGGCGTCGTCGAAACTCTGCACGCCCATCGAGACGCGCGTGACGCCGATCTCCTTCAGCGCGGCGAGCTTGTCGGCGCGTACTGATGACGGTGCGAGTTCGACGGACCATTCGCCCGGCCGGCCGGCGGCCTTGGTCATGGCCTTGCCGAGTCGTAAGAGGTCTTCCGCCGGCAGTAGGCCGGGCGTGCCGCCGCCCCAGAAGGCGGTCTCGACGCGCCCAGGCGGGTGGAGCTCCATCTCGCGTTCGATCGCAGAGAGGTAGCGCTCGATCTCGCTACGCTTGGGTTGCTCCTGGTAGAATGAACAGAAGTCGCAGGACGACGCGCAGAACGGGACGTGCAGGTAGAGGGCCGTCGCGGACTGGACGGGCGTGGACTTCACTCGAGTCCGAGCTGCTTGCGGCCCGCTTCGGAGATCATCCGCGGGTTCCAGACCGGGTCCCAGACGATCTCGACTTCGGCGGACTCGACTCCGGGCAGGGCTTCCATCTTCGACTTCGCGTCGGCCGCGATGACGGGACCCATGCCGCAACCTTGCGCGGTCAGTGTCATCTTCGCGGCGACTTTCTGCCCGCCGCGCTCGCCTGGCGAGAGTTCGAGGTGATAGATGAGGCCGAGGTCCACGATGTTGACCGGGATTTCCGGATCGAAGCAGCCCTTGAGCGCTTCCCAGAGGGCTTCCTGGTTCACCGGGCCGCTGATGACCGTCTCGTCCTTCTTGCCGTACTGGTTGACGGCATCGGGACCGAGGGCCTCGATGTCGGCCGGGGCGATGCGGAAGAGTCCCATCGGGGTGCGGACCGTGACTGAGCCGCCGAGGGCTTGGGTGACCGTGACTTCCGTGCCTGCTTCGAGTACGACGATGTCCCCGGCCGGGATCAGGGTCGCGGTGCAGTCGCGGAGGAGTTTATGGGTCGAAGACATGCAGAGAAAACAGGCGTTTCAGGCGGCGGACGCAAGCGTGGGGTGCGAGGCGGATGTGCTTTTGGAGGTAATCAGGTTGCAAGATGGGATGACGAGCAGGGTTGTGGGCGGCCATCGGGCGGCTAACTTTAAATCAACCCCCTCTTCCCATGCGCTGCTTACTGGCCCTGTTCCTCGCCCTGACCGCCCACGCTGCCCCGGTTTCCTTGTTCGACGGCAAGACCCTTGCCGGCTGGGAAGGCGATACCGCTTGGTGGCGCGTCGAGGCCGGTGAGATTCGCGGCGGCTCGCTCACGACGAAGGTCCCGAAGAATTTCTTCCTCGCGACCGAGAAGTCCTACCAGAATTTTGACCTCCGCGTGAAACTGCGCCTGACCGGCACTGGCTTCGTCAATAGCGGCATCCAGATGCGCAGCGTGCGCGTGCCGAACAGCTCGGAGATGAGCGGCTATCAGGTGGACTACGGTAAAGGCTGGTACGGCAAGATCTACGACGAGAGCCGTCGCAACAAGGTCATCGCTGAATCCAAGGATTCCGCCGCCGTGCTCGCCGCCGTGAAGGAAGGTGAGTGGAACGAGTATCGTATCCTCGCCGAAGGGAATCGGATCCGTAGTTGGATCAACGGGGTCCCAGCGCTCGATTATCTCGAGACCGAACCGAATATCGCCGCTGACGGCAAGATCGGCATCCAGATTCACTCCGGCGGCATGGCTGAGGTCCAGGCAAAGGATATCACGATTGAAGAACTGCCTGCCACTCCCGGTGCGTTGACCTGGGATAAGGTGAAGCCGACGGAAAAGAAGGCCGAGCCCGCCACGGCCGCGCCGGCGAAACGCGACACCAGCTACAACAATGTGAAGGGCGTCCGCCGTTCGGCCGAGGAGCAGCAGAAGCTCTTCAAACTGCCCGAAGGTTTCGAAATCGAGCTCTTCGCCAAGGAGTCCGCCGACTTTGGTAAGTTCATCATGCTGATCTTCGATCAGCAGGGTAGGGCGTGGTCCAGCACCGCGCTGGAATACCCGGTCGACGCTAACGAGAATCCCGCCGCCGCCGAGGCGCTTTATAAGTCCAAGGCTCGCGATAAGGTCATCGTCTTCGACCAGCCCTTCGCTTCCGGCCTGCACCAACCGCGTGCCTTTGCCGATGGCTTGGCGATTCCCGAAGGCGTCCTGCCCTATAAGGATGGCGCGATCGTGCAGCACGGCCACGATATCGTCTTCCTGCGTGACGCCGCCGCTACTGGTAAGGCCGACAAACGTGAGGTCCTGCTCACGGGCTTCGGCGTGCAAGACTCACATCTTTTCCCGCACCAGTTCACGCGCGCACCGTTCGGTTGGTTCTGGCTCGCGCAGGGTGCGTTCAATTCCGGCAAGGTCACTTCGTCCAAGGGCGATGTCACCGACTTCCCCAGCACGCGCATGGCGCGCTTCCGCCCGGACGGCAGCTTCTTCGAGCCCACTTCGACGGGGCCGTGTAACATCTGGGGTCTCGTCCTGACGGACGAAGGCGAGGCGTTCATCCAGGAGGCCAATGACTACGGCTACCCGGTGATGCCGTTCCACGAATACGCCCTTTATCCCGGTTGCGCGGATCGTCTCGCTAAATCCTATCAGCCGCCGTTCCCGGTCCAGGCTCCTGATTTCAAGATGGGCGGTACGGGCCTGAGCGGCCTCGCCCTCTCTGACGTCGGCGTCTGGCCTAAAGGCTTCGACGGCGTGATGTATGTCGCCAACCCGATCACCTCTAAGGTCAACGCGATCCGCCAGCACCGCGAAGGCTCGGGCTACCGCCTTGAGAAACTGGATGACTTCATCTCGTGCGATGACCCGTTCTTCCGTCCGATCGCGATGACGATGGGTCCGGATGGCTGCCTCTACGTCATCGACTGGTATAACAAGATCATCAGCCATAACGAGGTCGCCCGCAACCACCCCGACCGCGATAAGCAGTCGGGTCGCATCTGGCGTATCAAGCCGAAGGACTTCGTTCCTCAGGTGGTGCCGGACTATACCAAGCTCTCTTCCGCTGACCTTGTCGCTCGCCTGGGTTCCAAGGTAACCGCCGATGCGCACCTCGCCTGGCAGACGCTCGCCGATCGTCGCCCCGAAGCGGCGACCTCCGCCGCGCTGACTGCCATCGCCGAAGATTCCGCCGCTTCGCCCGCCCGCCGCATCCAAGCCCTCTGGGTCCTCGCTGAGCATAGCCATAAGCTCGGACCGATCGCCGAGCGTCTCCTTGCCGATCCGAATCGCAATATCCGTCGCGAAGCGGTCAACGCCTTGCGCCACTTCGGAGCATGGTCGCCCCATTTCGAGGCTCTTGCCACGCTCTCCGCCGACCCTGACGCGGAAGTCCGTGCCGCCGCGATCAAGACCCTCGGCGAGGCTTCCGTGAAGTATCCTGCTGCGCTCGGCGTGATGATGCGTTTTGCCGGACCTTCCCTCGATGCTCCCACTGCCTCTGACCGTCGCGGTAAGTCGATCAAGGTCGGCGTCGCCTATGAGCGCGACTTCGAGCGTTTCCTCGTCCGCATGTATCTCGAGCGTCAGCCCGAGGCCGTCGCCACCTTCCTCGCTTCGCATGAAGCGAAGTCTCTCCCCGCCGAAGGACGCATGTTCGCCGCGCTCGCGCTCGACCCGAAGGTCGGTGCGCCCCTCATCGCCGAACTCGTCGGTCAGCTGAACCGGGCTCCCGGCCCGGATGAGCTCTTCGCGGTCGCCAAGACTTTGGACCAGCCGTCGAGCGTCGCTGTCCTGCGTAAACTCCTGGCCGACGCCTCCGTCCGTAGTCGCGTCGTCGAGCTTCTGCTCGTCACTCGTACGGACCTCGATCCGGCCAAGGTCGGCCCCGTCGTGACCGAGGCTGCCAAGGCCTTGCTTGCCCAAGGTGTCGCCGAGCGCGCCCTGGCCGCTCAGCTGATTGGCGGCTTCCAGCTGGTCGGGCTGGAGGACGATTTGCTCGCCTTGCTCGCCCGCGACGATTCCCGTCGCGAAGCGCTGATCGGGCTTCAGCAACTGCGCACGACCAAACCTGAGGCTGTCGCCACTCTCGTCGGCACGTCGCCGGCGGAAGTATCGAATCTCGCCCTCCGCGCTTTGGTCGCCTCACGCGCCCCGCAGGCGTCGGGTCTCGCAATGAAGCTCTACCCGACGCTTTCCCTGAACGACCGCAAGATCGTACTCGACGGTATCAGCGGCACGAAGGCGGGAGCGAAGGCCATCGCCGCTGGCCTGGCTGACAAATCCGTCGCGGTCGCCGATATCGAGACGCCTGTCGCCGAGAAGCTGGCCATCGCCTTGGGCGACAGTCCTGAGCTCGCGGTCATCTCCACCCAGCTCGGCGGCGTGTTCCGCAGCGTCCTGACCCTGGATGGTTCCAATGACGCCGTCGCCAAGACTGGCGTCGTTCTCAAGGGAGCCTTCACCGTGGAGACATGGGTCCGTCTCGATGGCAAGATCGACAACAACGATAGCCTCCTGGGTGCGGCTGGCGTGCTGGACCTTAATTTCGCGGGCGGCATCTTCCGTGCCTACATGGGGGGCACCATTCGTGATGCCGTCGTCTCAGGTAAGCCGACTTCGGTCGGGATCTGGACGCACATCGCCCTGACGCGTGACGTGGCCGGCATCCTTCGCGTCTATCAGGACGGCGAACTCACTGGCACTTCGAAGTCGGCCCAACCTCACGACCTGCCTGGCCTGACGATCGGCTGGTCGACGCCTGCGGGTGGCACGCAGGGCGCCTTCGCTGAATACCGAATCTGGAACGTCGAGCGTAAGCCAGCGGAAGTCCGCACCAATATGACCCGCACCTTCGCCGGCGAGAAACTTCCGGAGTCGCTCGTCTTCGCTTCGGCCAGCGGTGACGCCGCCTGGGGTAAGCTCGGCAAGGGCGCCAAGATTGTGCGCACTACCGATGCGCCGCCGCTCCTCAATGGCGAGCAGTTCGCGGCCCTGGAGAAGAAGACCGCCCGATATACCGTGCTCGCGGCGAAGGCCGGCGATACCGCCAAGGGCAAGGCCGTCGTCGCTCTCTGTCAGTCCTGTCACATGATCAACGGGCAGGGCGGACTCATCGGCCCGAATCTTTCCGGCGCCGGCGCGATGGGCATGGAAGCCGTCATCCGTAATATCATCGACCCGAACGCCGCGATCGAAGCCGCGTACCGTATCTTCCAGGTGAAACTCAAGGCGGGCGAGGTCATCGAGGCGTTCTATGTTTCCGAGGACGCGACCGCCTACGTGCTCCGTCAGCCCGGCGGCGCCGATCGTCGCGTGCCGAAGGCCGAAGTGGCGTCCGCGAAATACCTACGACGCTCGCTCATGCCGGAAGGTCTGCTCGACGGCTTCACGGACGAGCAGGTCACGGACCTCTTCACCTATCTCAAGACGCTGAAATAGGCTTTCAGGGCTAGGGCCGGGGCTAGGGCTAGGTGATGCCAGAGTGAGAGCGGGGCGGGGCTTATCCCGTCGCCTGCTCTAGCTCAGCCCCTAGCCCTGGCCCTAGCAGGCCTTCTTCGCTTGCCGAGGGGGCGTAGGGGCTTACGGCTTGAGGCATGTCCGTCTGGTTCAATCCTGCCCGCGAAATCGACGCCCTGCTGCGCAAGGCGGCGGCTTCCGTCCCCGGCCTCGAAGCCGACTTCCATCCGGAGCTGAAGCCGTCGGATCCCCGTCACGCCGACTTCCAGGCCAACGGCATCCTTGCCGCCGCCAAGAAGGCCAAGGCCAACCCGCGCGCCCTCGCCACCGCGCTCGTCGAAGCCGTCCGCGCCCAGGGCGGGCTCGATGACAAGATCGTCCAGATGGAGGTCGCCGGCCCTGGCTTCATCAATTTCAAGCTCACGCCCGCCGCCCTCGGCGACTGGTTGCGCGAGTATCGCGACGAATCCAAGTGGCGCGCCGGCGCGGCCCGCCTGATGAGCGGCCGTAAGGTCGTCATCGACTATCCTTCGCCGAACACCGCCAAGCAGATGCACGTTGGCCACCTGCGCCCGATCGTCATCGGCGAGGCCGTCGCCCGTCTCATCGAGTTCTGCGGAGCCGACCTCGTCCGTGATAACCACATCGGCGATTGGGGCACGAACTTTGGTATCCTCATCCTCGCTATTCGCCGCGCGGGTTTCCAGTTGGACGCCAAGAGCCCGAACGCGCTCGAAGACCTCGAGCGTCTTTACAAAGAGGGTAGCGTCGCCACCAAGGCCGACCCGGCACTCATGGATGCCGCGCGCGCCGAACTCGCGAAGCTCCAGGCTGGCGACCCCGCGAACACCGCCCTCTGGAAGGAGATTGTCGAGGTCTCCAACGCCGCCTGCCAGCGGATCTACGACCAGTTCGGCCTCAAGACCGACGTCATCCTCGGCGAATCCTTTTACCGCGACAAGGTCGACCAGGTCTACGCAGAGCTGGCGAAGTACAAGCTGGCTGAAGAGAGCGAAGGCGCGCTCGTGGTCTGGCATGACGAGGAGCCGCGCTTCTCGCGCGATGCCGAGACCAAGATGCCGTTCATCGTCCGCAAGAAGGACGGGTCCTCGAACTACGCCTCTACCGACCTCGCCACGCTCCTTTACCGTACCGAGCACTTCAAGGCCGACGAGATTGTCTACGTCACCGACGGCCGCCAGCAGGACCACTTCCACCAGCTCTTCGTGACCGGCGCCAAGTGGTTTAAGGCCTCGGAGCGCAAGCTCCCACGTCTCCGCCACGTCTGGTTCGGTACGATCCTCGGCGAGGACGGTAAGGCCATTAAGACCAAGTCCGGCGACCCTGTCCGCCTGCAGGCGCTCATCGATGAGGCCACGCAGCGCGCCTTCGACGCCGTCACGAGCAAGAGTCCGGAACTGCCGGAAGCGGAGCGTCGCGAAATCGGCAAGGCTATCGGCGTCGCCGCCATGCGTTACGCCGACCTGTCGTCGAACCGCACGATGGATTACACCTTCTCGTGGGACAAGTTGCTCGCCTTCGAAGGTAACACCGCGCCGTACCTGATGTATGCCGTGGTGCGCGTCCGTTCGATCTTCCGCAAGAGCGGCCTGGCCTTAGGGCAGGGCGAAGAAGGCGCGACCGACCCGGAGACCCCGGCCGAGATCGCGCTCGCCCGCAAGTTGCTGGCTTTCACCGCCGCGCTCGACCAGGCGCTCGAAGAACTCCGCCCTCACCATCTCTGCACCTACCTGCATGAGCTCGCCGCCGCTTACGGTACTTTCTATGCCGCCGACAGCGTCATCGTGGACGACCCCGCCGTGAAGGCCCGCCGTCTCATGCTCTGCTCGCGCACCTGTGCCGTCATGGAAACTGGCCTGCGCCTCCTGGGCATTGAGCCGGTTGAACGCATGTAAGCGCCGCAAAGCGGCGAGGGGGCAGGCTGGCACGTGGGCAAGTGGGCACGGAGGTAACTCCTTGTCCCCTTGTCACCTTGCCCACGTGCCCCCTCTGCCTTTTCCAGGTAGACCTCTGGCGGGGTGCGGATAGAAATTCCTCACCCCCATGGAGACTCCTGCCCCTAAGTCGGAACGCCTGCTCTCACTCGATGCCCTGCGCGGCTTCGACCTCTTCTGGATTGTCGGCGGGCACGGAATCCTTGTCGCGCTCTTCAAACTGACCGAGTGGGGTTGGTTGGGCGCGATCGACGATCAGCTCAAGCACGTCGATTGGAACGGCTTCCAGGCCTACGACCTCATCTTCCCGCTCTTTCTCTTCATGGCCGGCGTCTCGACGCCCTATTCGCTGACCCGTCGCCTAACGGAAGGCGCCCGCGGGGAAGTCATCCGCAAGATTATCCAGCGGGGTCTGATTCTCGTGCTACTCGGAGTCATCTATAACAACGGCCTCCAGTGGAAGGGCCTCGAGAACATGCGCCTTGGCAGTGTGCTCGGCCGCATCGGTCTAGCGGGCATGTTCGCCCAACTCATCTTCGCTTTCAATTTCGAGACCCCGAAGCGCCTCTGGTATTGGCTCGCCGGTATCCTGCTTGGTTACTGGGCGATGCTGTCGTTCGGCCATGCGCCAGGCTTCGCTGCCGGCGACCTGACGATGGAAGGCAACTTCGCCAGCTACGTCGATCGCCTGCTATTGCCTGGCAAACTCCATAAAGGTATCCACGACCCCGAAGGCTTGCTCGCCGTGATTCCGGCCATCGGCAACGCCTTGCTCGGCATCTTGGCGGGACTCTGGCTCCGCCGCTCCGCGGAAGAAGCCACGGGTGATCGTAAAGCCGCCGGCCTGGCGATCGCCGGCCTCGCGCTGCTGGCTGTCGGCGGCCTTTGGAGCTTCGTGTTCCCCTTGAACAAGAACCTCTGGACCAGCTCGTTCGTCCTGTGGACCTGCGGTTGGGGTAGCCTCCTGCTGGCCTTGTTTTACTGGACGATCGACGTACGTGGCTGGCTGCGCGGATTTGGAGCCTTCTTCGCCGTCATCGGCATGAACTCCGTGCTCATCTACATGTCGGCGAAGTTCATCAACTTCGACTTCACCGCGCAGGCCTTGTTCGGCGGGCTCGCCCGCGCCTTCCCTCCGGCCGTCGCCTCGCTGGTCATGGTCACCGGCATCTTCGCCGTGAAGTGGGCGCTCTTCTGGCTCCTCAAGCGCCAGAAGATTTTCCTTAAGGTGTAGGGCAGGGCGGGTCTTCGCTTGTCTTCCCCTTGCCCGTGCGGACGCTGTTGGGATGTCCGAACCAAAGCTGAAGATCACCCGGGGCGACATCATCGCCCGAGGGGTCCTCTGCCATTGCCCGAACTGCGGGAAGCGCGGCCTGCTCGCCTCATGGTTCCGCCTGGGCAATGCCTGCCGCTCTTGCGGCATGGACCTTGCGCGTTCGGCCGGCATCTATTCCGGAACGACCTCGATCGGCTATGTCGCCTCCATCCTCTTCGTCATCGTCCCGGTCTGCTTCCTCGTGGTCTTCAAGGTCCTGTCCGTGACGGCCGGCGTGCTGCTCGGCATATTCGGCTCCTTCGGCTTCATCGTGTTGATCTACCCTGTCATGCTCTGCTGGATGGTGATGGCTTACCATGTGGCCATGCCGGGCGAACTGCCTGCCAACGGCGGCAAGGAAGGTCGGGACGAGTGACCGCTAAGGGTCTTGACTTACATCTTCATATCTAGATAAGAAGATACTTCAGATGTCCCGCCCGCTGCTCATCGATGCGCTCCGCAGTCCCGTGCGACCCACGGTGTCGGTGGAGTTCTTTCCGCCCAAGGACGCGGAGGGCGGGGCACGTATGCTCAAGGTCGCCGCGACGCTCAAGCCGCTGGGCATCGATTTCGCCTCCCTGACTTATGGGGCCGGTGGCACTTCCCGTGACACCACGATCACCTACGGCGCGGAGCTCGTGAAGATGGGCATCCCCCTGATTGGGCACCTGACCTGTGTCGGGCACGCTCGCTCCGAGCTCGCCGGCATCATCAGCCAATATGACAAGGCCGGCTTCTCGGGCATCCTCGCCCTGCGCGGTGATCCGCCCAAGGGGCAGAAGGACTTCGTCGCGCATCCGGAGGGCTTCGCGCACGCACAGGGGCTCGTCCGCCAGATTGCCGCGGAGCAGCCCGGTCGTTTTGCGGTTGGTGTCGCCGGCTTCCCTGAGCGCCATCCGGACGCCGTCGACGATCTGTCGGATATCCGTTTCCTCGCGGGCAAGGTCGCGGCGGGCGCGGACTTCGTGACCACGCAGCTCTTCCTCGATAACGAAGACTACTTCCGCTTCGTCGCCCGCGCCCGTGCGGCCGGCGTCGTGGTGCCGATCCTGCCGGGCATCATGCCGGTCCTTTCCTTGAAGCAGGCCCGGAACTTCTGCGGCTTCTGCAAGGCCCGCATCCCTGATGCGCTCGTGCGCGAGCTCGAGGCCTGCGGGCCGGACGAAGAGGCCCAGCGCAAGGTCGGCGTGTCCTGGGCGGTCCGCCAGGCGCGAGGCCTAGTCGCCCGCGGCGCGCCCGGTTATCACGTGTATATCCTTAATAAGGCCGAATCAGCCGTGGAGCTGTTCGCCGCCTTGCGCGATTAAGTCCGCCGTTCCTTCAATAGGTTTGTAAAGAGACTCCGTCGGTCGTTTGATGGGACATGGCCATTACCCCTGTTCCCTCGGAAACCGGCTGGCAACGTGGCTTCTGGAGCCTGATGGCGACCCAGTTCCAAAACGCCTTCAGCGATAACGCTCTCAAACAGCTAATCATCCTCGTGCTTCTGGCCACCGCCGCCACGTCCTCCGGGGAAGCAGGGGACGATCGGCTGGTCTCTTTGGTGACGGCGGTTTTCTCCGCACCTTTCATCCTCTTCGCGATGCTGGGGGGTTGGCTGGCGGACCGTAACAGCAAGCAGCGTATGATGGTCTACGTGAAGACGGCGGAGATGGGCATCATGGCGTTCGCTGGGCTCGCCCTATGGCTCAAAAGCTTACCGCTTATGTTGGGTGCTATCTTCCTGATGGGGTGCCACAGTGCCATCTTTGCCCCTTCTAAGTACGGTATCCTGCCGGAGATTCTTCCGCACGAGAAGTTGTCCTGGGGTAACGGTATCCTCGAACTACTAACTTTTCTCGGCGTCATCCTCGGCACGGTGGCTGCCGGAGCCTTCTCCGATGCCTTCAAGGAACGCGAGTGGATTGCCGGCCCGATCCTCGTGGCCATCGCCTTCGGCGGCTGGCTGCTCAGCCGACAAGTCACGCCCGTTCCCGCGGCCGACCCGACCTGTCCGGTTCGTGTCAATCCCGTCACCGATCTCTGGCGTCAGCTCTGGATTATGAAACAGGATCGCGACCTATGGCGTGCGTGCTGGGGTAACACGGGCTTCTATTTCATCTCGGCCTTGGTGATGATGAACGTGGTGGTCTTCGGCAAGAACGACCTACATCTGACTGGCACCGAGAACAGCATGCTGAACGTGTGGTTAGCCCTCGGCATCGGCTTCGGCAGCGTAGTCGCTGGTTACGCCTCGCGCGGCCACATCGAATATCGCCTCGTCCCGATTGGCGCGCTCGGCCTAGCCCTGAGCACCGTGCCGATGGGGATGGAGGGCGTCACGGCAGACACTTTCCGAATCTGCATGGCCACCTTGGGCTTCTCCGCGGGCCTTTTCATCGTCCCGGTCGTCTCGGTCATCCAGCATCGTCCTTCGCCCGAGAGCAAAGGTGCGGTGCAGGGCAGCGTGAGTAGCCTGAGCTTCCTCGGTATTATGGCCGCCGCCGGCGTCCAATGGCTCTCCCGTGAGACTTTCCATATTTCCTCTGGGCAGGTTTTCTGGGTCTGCGGGGCGTCGGCAATCATCTGCGGCTCCTATGCGGCCATTTCCCGGGGTCGGTTCATTAAGGCGGAGTAAGTCGAAGCACTTCTTAATCTTGGATTAAGGGCGGTTAGGGTAGAATATAGGACCAGCTCCCGATGCGCATCCTTATCGTAGAAGACGAAGCCCCTTTGCGTAACGGCCTCCTGAAGCTGCTCCGCGAGGAAGGTTATGCCGCCGACGCCGCGGCTAACGGCGAGGAAGGCCTCCACAAGGCGATGGAGTGCGATTACGACGCCATCGTCCTCGATTACCTCATGCCGGTCATGGACGGACGCGAGATGCTCCGGCGTCTGCGCCACACGAAGCGTACGCCGGTCATGATGCTGACTGCCCGTAATTCAGTCGACGATCGCGTCGCTGGCCTCGATCTCGGCGCCGACGATTATGTCTCCAAGCCCTTCGTGCAGCAGGAGCTCCTCGCCCGCCTCCGCGCCCTCGTCCGTCGCAACCACAGCTCGGCTGCCGCAGTCATCACCCTCGGCGGCGTCGTCATTGATACGGCCGCCCGCCGCGTGACCAAGGACGGGAAGGACGAGCCCGTCACGGGTCGGGAATATGGACTCCTGGAATACCTCGCGCATCGTCGCGGCGCCGTGGTGCCGCGCGCCGAACTCTACGAACATCTCTTCGACGAGAACGAGGACACGCTTTCGAACCTCCTTGAGGTGCACGTCTGCAACCTACGACGCAAGCTGGGCGCGGACCTCATCAAGACGCGGCGGGGATTGGGCTACGTCATCGAGTCCGCCCCGAAGGCGCCCTGACCGTCATGATTTTTCATTCCATCCGCTGGCGGATCCTGGCTTGGAATTTCGGCCTGCTCGCGGCGACGGCTTCCGTGCTCCTCGTCGCGTTCTACCGCCATGAGAAGCAGGCCCGCCTGCAGGAGCTAGATCTGCGCCTTCGTCAGGAGATGACGCGCGGCATGGGGGCGCTCAATGAAGTCGTTCCCGGCGTCGCCGGTCCGCGTAATCCCGCCCCTGCCGTTCGTCCGAACGGCAAGGCGGTCGCGCGTACGGACAGTCCGGAGCAGCGCGCGACCAAGGCGAAGGCGGCCTTGGCCGAGGTCGTCGGCACCGGCGTCTGGCTACAGGTCGTCGACCTCGAAGCCCACTCCCTTTATCGTTCGGCTAATGCGCCGACCGAGCCTGAACTGATCACCCAGGCTTTGGCTGACCTCGATGCGAAGCCGGAAGACGGCCCGGCCCGTCCGCAGGACCTCATGGTCACCTTACCCGGTCACCGGGTCCTGCTGCATCGTCCACCTGGCCGTAATCTCGTCATGTTCGGCAGTCCGACCCAGCAGCTGGATGCCACGCTCGCCGCGCTCGCCCGGAGCCTGACGCTCGCGGGCTTCGCGGTCCTGTTCGTCGGCTGCGGTATCGGCTGGGTGCTGGCTGGTCGCTCGCTCAAGCCCATCGACCGTATCGCGGCGGACGCCGAAGGCATCGCCGCCGGGGATTTCGGCCGGAAGATCGACGTCGAAGATACCGAGAGTGAGTTGGGCCGTCTTGCCGTGGTGCTTAACGATACCTTCGGCAAGATGAACGCCGCCCGCGAGCACATGGCTCAATTTACGGCCGACGCCTCGCACGAGCTACGGACGCCGCTGACGGTCATCCTTTCCGACAGCCAAGGCGCCTTGCGCCAGGAGCGATCTCCAGAGGAATACCGCGCCACGCTCGAGACCATCAAGCAGTCGGCGCTCCGGATGAAATCGATCTCCGACGCCCTGCTGGAACTCGCCCAAGGCGACGCTGGCCGGCCGGTCGCGCAGGATGCCTGCGACCTAGCTGACCTCGCCGACGAATCCGTGGCCTTACTCGGACGTGTCGCCCGCGAGCATGGTGCCAAGCTTATCCCGCATCTTGAAGGCGCTCCCGTCGTGGGTGATGCCGGTCGTCTAGGGCGGGTGATTCTCAATCTTTCCATCAACGCCATCCTGCATAATGACGCTGGCGTCACCGTGACGGTGACGACCGGTATCGCCGACGACTTCTCCGAGTTGCGCGTGGCCGACGACGGTCGCGGTATCGCGCCCGAGAACCTGGAGCACATCTTCGAGCGCTTCCGTCGGGTCGACGCCTCGCGCTCCCGGCATACCGGCGGCGCCGGCCTTGGCCTCGCGATCGTCAAGCAGACCGTCGAGGCCCATGGCGGCACCATCACCGTGACCAGCGAGGTCGGTAAGGGGACCGTCTTTGTCGTCCGCCTGCCGAAGGCCTGATCAAACCGTCGCGAGCACGCGCTGCTTGATTTCGGCGACGGGCATCGCGTTGAGCAGGACAGGCGAGAGACGGTTCTCGTTGATCAGCGGGAGGGCCGTGAGGTGCTCACTGAGTACGAGGTTTCGATTGGCGGCGACCTCGTCGACGCGGTCCACCGGCGTGAAGCGCGGGGTGGATTTGAGGACCTCCGGGTTGGTACGGATGAGGTCGCCGATGGCCATTACGACCTCGGCGAAGCGGTCGAGCTCGTCCTTCGTGTAAGATTCGGTCGGTTCGATCATCAGGCCGAAGACCTCGGGGAAGGCGACCGTCGGGGCGTGGAAGCCGAAGTCGAGGAACAGCTTACCGACGCGGCCGATGATGCTCGCCCGCGGGATGCCGGACGCCTCGATGCGTTTGAAGTCCTCTTCGGTGAGCGTAAGGATGAACTCGTGCATGCGCGGCACCCCGTCGGCCGCGGCGGGCAGTGACGGGAAGGACTTGCCGAGTTTCGAGAACAGGTAGCGGCTGGAGAGGACGGACATCGCGGACATGCGGCGCACGCCTT
>JBAXMD010000025.1:0-15692 GCA_037134475.1 Verrucomicrobiota bacterium
ACATGCCTGTGGCAGCCGACCAAAGCATCCTCGCCGCCGTGGCGTTCTCCTCTGGAGCCATCGTGGCCTATGCGGTCGCAAAATGGCGCGAGAATACCCTCGGCGCGATCCGCGACGCCCGCCTCCGTTCCGAGATCGAGCTCGCCCGTCGCGAGGCCACCGTTGATGCCGCCGAGCTGCACGCGAAAGCCGAAGCCGAGAAGAGCGATGCCGCCAAGCTGAAGACCGCGGCCGAAGCCGAAGCCGCCGCCGCCGCCGAACTCTCCCGCGAGAACGCCAAGCAGCGCGACCAGCTGATCCGCGAACTCCAGCGCCTCGCCAAGGTCACCCCAGAACAGGCACGCGAACTACTCATCGACCACCTCCGCGAGGAATACGGCGAAGAAGCCCAGCACCTCCGCCGCGGACTACTCGACCAAGTCGAACAAGACATCGACGACGAAGCGCGCCGCAAGCTGCTCTCAGCGATGCAGCGCCTGACGACCTCGACGACCCAGGACGCGACCGCGATCACGGTCTCACTCCCCAATGAGGACATGAAGGGACGCCTGATCGGTCGCGAGGGACGCAACATCCGCACCTTTGAACAATCCACAGGCGCGACGTTGCTCATCGATGAAACCCCTGGTTTAGCTATGGTTTCCTGCTTCGACCCGGTCCGGCGCGAGATCGCACGCATCGCGCTCGAACGCATCGTGAAGGATGGACGTATCTCGCCAGGTCTCATCGAGGACAGCGTGCGTTCCGCCGCCGACGAAGTAGTCAAGCACGCCCGCCGCCTCGGACGCGATGCGGTCCGCGACCTCGGCCTCCCGCCGATGGACGCCTCCGTCGAAGAACTGCTCGGCCGCCTCCACTTCCGCCTCTCCGCCAACCAGAACACGCTCTCGCACTCGATCGAAGTCGCGCAGCTCTGCGCGATGCTCGCGGCGGAAATCGGCATCGACCCGATTCCGGCGAAACGCGCGGGCCTGCTGCATGACCTCGGCAAGGCGATCGAAGCGGAAGCCGGCAGCAGCCACGCCCTCGCCGGCGCCGCCCTACTCCGCCGCCTCGGCGAAGATGTCCGCGTGGTCAACGCCGTCGCCGCCCACCACCGCGAAGTCGAAGCCGAAAGCCTCTACGCGCCGCTGGTGATGATCGCCGACGCCGCCTCCGGCTCCCGCCCTGGCGCCCGTTCCTCTACCCTCGAGTCCTACGCCCAACGGGTCCGCCGCCTTGAAGAGGTGGCGCTCTCCTTCGACGGCGTCCGGGAGGCCTACGCCTTCCAGTCTGGCCGCGAACTCAGGGTGATCGTCGACCCGGTCAAAATCGACGACTTTGGCGCCACCGAACTGGCCCGACGCCTCCGTCTTAAGGTGGAAGAAACGCTTTCTTATCAAGGAACGGTCAAAATCGTGCTTATTCGTGAACAAAGGTTCACTGAAGAGGCCCGCTGAGGGACTTTCTTGTTGTTAAGCTAGAGGGGATAATTATTCACATTCTTTCCGGGAGTCTCTCCCGGGTCATTTCGGCACCCCAAGGAGGTTCGTCCTCCGTCACCAAGGGTCCGACAAACCGCGTCGCCGCTCCACAACGGAACGGCCGCATCATCCGGTCGGCCACAACGAAGGCCGCCCCAACATAAGCAACATGAGCCAAGAAGAAACCCAGGGCCAGGAGCCAGTCTCCGCCCACCAGCCCGCCGCGGACGCAGGCGCCAATGAAGTCCGCACCCCCGCACCCCGCCTCAACGAAGCCAAGCTGGAGTCCGCCCACGCGGAACTCCCTCCGCTCTCCGTGATCGGGGCCTCGTCCGAACCCGCCGCCAAGCCCGGTACCATCACGACGCCGAAGCAGTTCGGTCGCCGTGGTACGCCCCGTGGCGCCGCTCCCTCGGCCGCCAATGGTCAGGCCGCCCGCCCGACCTGTGGCGTCGTCGAAGACCCGTCTCAGCTGACCGAGAACCTCTCGGGCGATCGCGCCCAGTCGTCCGCTCCGGAACAGCGCGAGCAGCGTGAACCCCGTGAACGTCGTGAACCGCGCGCCGAAGGCGAGCCTGGTCCCCGCCGCGAACCGCGTGAACGCCGCCCCGAAGGCTTCACCGAAGAAGGCCGCCAGCCCGGTATCCCACAGGGCGACCGCCCCCGTCGCGAACCGCGCGCCGAAGGCGAACGTGGTCCTCGTCGCGAGCCCCGCGCCGAAGGTGATCGTGGTCCCCGCCCCGAAGGCGATCGTGGCCCTCGCCCGGAAGGCGACCGTGGTCCTCGTCGTGAAGATCGCCCGCGTCGTGAAGAACGTCCGCGCATCCAGATCGAGCCCGTCGTCATCCCGGTCCAGGCCCCCATCGGCTTCTGGGCCTCGCTAAAGCGCAAGTTCGCCACGCTCTTCGGCATTCCCACCAAGGCCGTCTTCGTCCCTTCCGCCCGCACCCAGCAGCCTCGCGGCGAACACCGCGGCGAACGCTCCGATCGCGGTCAGCGCGGCGGACGTGGTCGCGGCGAATTCCGCGGCGGTTCCCGTGATGGCTCCCGCGGCGGCCGTGAAGGTTCCCGTGATGGCTCCCGTGGAGGTCGCGGTGAATTCCGCGGCGATCGCGGTCCACGCAGCGGTCCTCGCGAAGGCTGAACATAACGGGGGCGCCAATCGGCGCCCCCGCTTCTTTTACCCGACATGCTCCAGGTCGCGCGCATCCGAGGTGGTCACGTGCTGAAAGGCGCAGTCCGTGCCGCCGGCTCGAAAAACGCCTCGCTGCCCCTCCTCGCCGCCTCGCTCCTCACGAGCGAGATGGTGACGCTGCGCAACGTGCCCGATCTGAGTGATGTCCGCTACATGGCCGAGATCCTCGGTCACCAAGGCGCCATCGTCACCAACCCCGAGCCCGGCGTCTGGACGATCCGCGCTAAACAGGTCTCCCACCGCACGCCCTACGACCTCGTCCGCAAGATGCGCGCGTCGGTCTGCCTGCTGGGCTCGCTCGTTGGCCGCCTCCGCCAAGCCGAAATGGCCATCCCTGGCGGCTGCGTCATCGGCCCCCGCCCGATCGACCTCCACCTGAAGGGCCTCGAGGCCCTCGGCTGCATCGTCACGGTCGAAGCTGGCTTAGTCCAAGTCGACGCCTCCCGCGCCCGCGGCGATAGGGTCTTCATGGGCGGCCCGATGGGCAGCACGGTCCTCGGCACCGCCAACATCGTGATGGCCGCCACGCTCACGCCCGGCGTCACGCGCATCGAATGCGCCGCCCGCGAACCGGAGGTCGTCGACCTCTGCACGATGCTCATCCAGATGGGCGCTAAGATCAGCGGCCAGGGCACGGGCATCATCGAGGTCGAAGGCGTCGCCAAACTCCATGGCTGCGACCACACGGTCATCGCCGACCGCATCGAAGCTGGCACCTACCTCGTCTCTGGCGCGATCACGGGCGGCGACGTCACGGTGACACACTGCGATCCTTCGCACCTGACGGCGTTCCTCGACAAACTCCGCGAAGCCGGCGTGCAGGTCGAGACCGGCCCGGACTTCATCCGCGCCCACGGCAAGCCGACGCACGCGGTCGAGATCATCACCGAACCCTATCCAGGCTTCCCGACCGACCTGCAGGCGCAGTTCATGGCCCTCCAGCTGCTCGTCGACGGGCGTAGCACGGTGACCGAAAAGATCTACCCGGCCCGCTTCATGCACGCCGCCGAACTCCAGCGCATGGGCGCCGAAATCGCCATCGACGGCGCCACAGCCGTGATCACCGGCGACCGTCCGCTTTCCGGCGCACCGGTGATGGCCTCGGACCTCCGCGCGTCCGCCGCCCTCATCCTCGCCGCGCTGGTCGCCAAGGGCGAGACCTGGGTCCAGCGCCTCTACCACCTCGATCGCGGCTACGAACGCTTCGAGGAACGCCTGCGCTCCCTGGGCGCCGACGTCGAACGCCTCCCGGCCTCCGACCTGCCGAAAGGCTTCGCGGAGGACTGAGGGTTGCCAATTCGTCCCGACCCCGCACCTTGCGCTGATGGCCCGCAAGGATTCGCCCGATGACCCCCAGCCGCTCGCCGGCAAGGAAACCGTGTCGCGCGCGAATCGCTCGCTCGACGCCGCCCTACGGCCGCCGAAGCTCGACGACTTCGTGGGCCAGCAGCGCACGGTCGAACGCCTGCGCGTGATGATCGGCGCCGCGCGCCGTGAAGGCCGCACGCTCGACCACATCCTCCTCCACGGCCCGCCCGGCCTCGGCAAGACGACCCTCGCGATGATCCTCGCCGAAGAGATGGGCCGCCCGATCCGCGTGACCTCTGGACCCGTCGTCGAGAAAGCCTCCGACCTCGCCGGGCTGCTCACGAGCCTCCAGGAAGGCGACCTGCTCTTCATCGACGAGATCCACCGCATCCCGAAGACGGTCGAGGAGTTCCTCTACTCGGCGATGGAGGACTTCCGCATCGACATCATGATCGACCAAGGCCCGAACGCGCGCAGCGTGCGCCTCGACCTGCCGAAGTTCACGCTCGTCGGCGCGACGACCCGCACGGGCCTGCTCACCGCGCCGCTCCGCAGCCGCTTCACGCTACAGACGCGCCTCGACTACTACACGCGCGACCAGCTGCTCAGCATCGTGCGCCGCAACGCCGACCTCCTCAGCCTCGACATCGACCAAGGCGGCGCCGACGAAATCGCCCGCCGCGCCCGCGGGACGCCGCGCATCGTCAACAACCTCCTGCGCTTCACGCGCGACTACGCCCTCGAACGCGCCGGCGGCAAGGCGAACGCGGCCGTGACGGCCGCCGCCCTCGAGCTCCTTGAGATCGACCAGCACGGTCTCGACGACATGGATCACCGCTTCCTCCGCGCAATGGCCGAGAAACATAACGGCGGTCCGGTCGGACTGAGCAGCATCGGCGCTGCCATCGGCGAAGACGCCCACACGCTGGAGGAAGTCCATGAACCGTTCCTCGTGCAGGAAGGCTATGTCGTACGCACCCCGCAAGGACGCGTCCTAGCCCCGAAAGGCTGGCTGGCCGTGGGCCTGCAACCGCCTTCATTCTGAGGTCGGCGTTCTGACGCTGGACAACGGCGTTTTCCCTCGGCTAAGGTCGACCTCTCAAAGCCATGGCAAAACGATGGGTCATCAAGCTCGGTTCCGGCCTCCTTACCCGCAAGGACGGCAAGATCGACCGCGTCCAGATCGGCCGCATCGTGGATCAAGTCGCCGGCCTGCATAAGCGCGGCATCCAGGTCGTCCTGGTGACCTCCGGCGCCGTCGCCGCAGGCATGACCGCCATGAGCCTCGAGAAGCGCCCGAAGGAAGCCCGCGAACTTCAGGCCTGCGCCACCGTCGGCCAGCCCGAGCTGATGTCGGAATACGGCAAGCACCTCCGCCGGCACAAGCTGCTCGGTGCGCAGATGCTGCTCACCTACTGGGACCTCGATAGCCGTGCCTGCACCCGCAACGCCCGCGCGACCCTCGACCTACTCCTCGCCCGCAAGCGCTTCATCCCGATCATCAACGAGAACGACGCCATCGCCGACGAGGAGATCAAGGTGGGCGACAACGACCGCCTCTCAGCCCACGTCGCCGCCCTCGTCGGCGCCGACTTGCTCATCATCCTCTCCGGCATCCAAGGCCTGATGACGAAGTCCGACGGCACCGGCGACCTGATCCCGTCTGTCCGCAAAATCGATGACTCCGTGCGCGCGCTCGCCGGCGGCGCCGGTTCCGAACGTAACGTCGGCGGCATGGTGACGAAGCTGCTCGCCGCCGAGATCGCGGCCGAAGGCGGCGTCGACACGATCATCGCCAGCGGCCGCCGCGAAGGCGTCCTGCTCGAACTCGCCGCCGGCAAGAAGCTCGGCACGCGCTTCTCGCTGAAGAAGAAATGAGCGACCTCCTCCAGCGCGTGACGGAGATCGCCCGCACGGCCAAGAAGGCCTCGCGCGCCCTCGCCCTCGCGCCGACCGCCGTCCGCGACGCCGCCCTGCGCGCCGCCGCCCAAGCCCTCCGCGCCGACGAAGCCACCATTCTCGAAGCCAACGCCCAGGACCTCGCCGCCGCCAAGTCCAAGGGCCTCACGGATGCGATGACCGACCGCCTGCGCCTCGACCACGCCCGCCTCGAGGATATCGCCGTCGCCTGCGAAGCGGTCGCGAAGCTCCCCGACCCCGTCGGCGAAATCACCGAGGATTGGACCCGGCCCAACGGCCTGCGCATCGTCCGCCGCCGCGTGCCCATCGGCCTCGTCGCCATCATCTTCGAGTCTCGCCCGAACGTCACCGTCGATGCCGCCGCCCTCTGCCTGAAGTCCGGCAACGGTTGCGTGCTCCGCGGCGGCAGCGAAGCGATCCACACGAACATCGCGCTGTCGAAGTCCTTCGCGACGGGCCTGCGCGCCGCCGGCCTACCCGCCGAAGCCGTCACGCTCCTGCCCTTCACCGATCGCGAAGCAGTCCCCGCGCTCGGCTCGCTCCGCGGCATCGTCGATATCATCGTCCCTCGCGGCGGCCCCGGCCTCATCGAGGCGGTGGTCAACTCCGCCAAGGTCCCCGTCATCAAGCATGACGCCGGTATCTGCCACGTTTACGTCCACGCCCAGGCCGACCTCGCGATGGCCGAACAGATCGTGCTCAACGCTAAGTGCCAGCGCCCCAGCGCGTGCAACGCCCTCGAGACCTTGCTCGTCGACGCCGCCATCGCCGCGACCTTCCTCCCGAAGATGGCCGCCGCGCTCGCCGCGAAGCAGACCGAGGTCCGCGCCTGCGCGCAGTCGCAGCCGCTGATGCCCGGCGCCAAGGCCGCGACGGAACAGGATTTTCGCACCGAACACCTCGGCCTCATCCTCAACGTGAAGATCGTCGCCGGCCTCGCCGAGGCGGTTGCCCACGTCGAGGACTACGGCTCGCACCACTCCGACGCCATCATCACGGCCGACGAGTCCGCCGCCCGCTCCTTCCTCGCGCAGGTCGACAGCGCCTGCGTCTACTGGAACGCCAGCACCCGGTTCACGGACGGGGGCGAATTCGGCTTCGGGGCCGAAGTCGGCATCTCCACGGACCGCCTGCACGCCCGCGGACCCATGGGGATTCGTGAATTGACCACTTGGAAGTTCGAAATCGTCGGCCAGGGTCAGGTTCGGGGCTAATTTGGGTCGGTTTTCCGTTTGACAGACCCCCTCCCCGAAACCTTTGTTACCCTTCCTTTTGGCTACCGGGGTGGTAGCTCAGTTGGTTAGAGCGCCGCACTGTCACTGCGGAGGTCGCGAGTTCGAGTCTCGTCCATCCCGCCAGCCAAAAGGGCTTACTTTCCGACCGGTCCGCCGGTCCGGAAAGGGCTGCTTGGACCGTGTCGCCTGAGCGTCACCCGCCCTTGGCGGGACTGTGCATCCTTTTTGCTTCCCCCTCCGTCCCGAGTGGACAGAAATCAGTCACCTCATGAGCAAAAAAGTCCTAATCATCGGAGCGGGCGGCGTCGGCAATGTCGTCACCCATAAGTGCGCCATGGACACCGAGTCCTTCTCGGAAGTCATGCTGGCCTCTCGCAACGAGAATAAGTGCAAGGCGATCGCCGCCGACGTCAAGGCCGCCACGGGACGCACGATTCGCACCGCCGCCGTCGACGCAGACGACGTCAAGGCCACGGTCGCCCTGATCAAGTCCTTCGGTGCCGAGCTGCTCATCAACGTCGCCCTCCCCTACCAGGACCTGAACCTGATGGACGCCTGCCTCCACGCCGGCATCCACTACGTCGACACGGCCAACTACGAGCCGCCCCACCTCGCGAAGTTCGAGTACTCTTGGCAGTGGGCCTACCGCGAACGATTCGAGAAGGCTGGCCTCACCGCCCTCCTGGGCTCGGGCTTCGACCCCGGCGTGACCAACGTCTTCTGCGCCTACGCCCAGAAGCACCTCTTCGACACGATCGAGACGATCGATATCATGGACGCCAATGCCGGCGACCACGGGTACAAGTTCGCCACGAACTTCAACCCGGAGATCAATATCCGCGAAATCACCCAGCGCGGCCGCTTCTGGGAAAAGGGCGAGTGGAAGGAAACCGACCCGCTCTCCGTGAAGTGGGTGTACGACTACCCGGTCGTCGGCCCGAAGGATAGCTACCTGCTCTACCACGAGGAACTCGAATCCCTCGCCATCAATATCAAGGGCCTGAAGCGCATCCGCTTCTTCATGACCTTCTCCGAGAACTACCTCACGCACCTCCGCGTGCTCGAGAACGTCGGCCTGACCCGCATCGACCCGATCGATTTCCAAGGCCACCAGATTGTCCCGATTCAGTTCCTGAAGGCGCTCCTCCCCGACCCGGCTTCGCTCGGCCCCCGCACCAAGGGCAAGACCTGTATCGGCTGCGAAATCACGGGCCTCAAGGACGGCAAGCCCCGCAAGGTCTTCATCTACAATGTCTGCGACCACCAGGAATGCTTCGCCGAAGTGAAGTCCCAGGCGATCAGCTACACGACGGGCGTTCCGGCCGCCATCGGCGGCGCGATGCTCGCCGGCGGCAAGTGGCTCAAGCCCGGCGTCTGGAACATGGAAGAGATGAATCCGGACCCGTTCATGGACGAGCTCAACAAGCGCGGCCTCCCTTGGCACGTGAAGGAACTCCCGGTCGCCTGAACGACCGCACCGAAGCCCGCTGCAAAGCGGGCTTTTCGTTTGCACCGCCCACCGACGCTCCCAATTTCAACGCCGTGTCCGACGCACTCACCGAAGCTTTCCGCAAGGTCGACCTGAGCCAGGTCCCTAGCCCTTGCCACGTCCTCCATCGCGGCCTGCTGGAACAGAACCTCCGCATCCTGCGCTCCGTGATGGACCGCTCCGGCGCCAAGATCCTTCTCGCACTCAAGGGCTTCGCCCAATTCAGCGAGGCGAAACTGATCTCGAAGTACCTCGTCGGCACCACTGCCAGCGGTATCAACGAGGCTCTCCTCGGCCGCGAGGAATTCTGCGGCGAAGTCCACGCCTACTCGCCGGCCTTCAAGGACGAGGAATTCTCCCACCTCCTGCGCGTCGCCGACCACATCTCCTTCAATTCGGTCGCGCAGTGGCAGCGCCATAAGGCCGCCGCCCTCGCCTCCGGCCGCAAGCTCTCCTTCGGCCTCCGCGTCAACCCGGAGCACGCCGAGGTCGACGTCGAGCTCTACAACCCCTGCGCCGCCGGCTCCCGCCTCGGCACACTCCGCTCCGAGATCAAGTCGGCCGCCGCCCTCGAAGGCCTCGAGGGCCTCCATTTCCACACGATGTGCCAGCAGGGCGCCGACGTCCTGGAGCGCACCGTCGCGGCCTTCGAAGCGAAGTTCGGGGAGTTCATCCCGCAGCTGAAGTGGGTCAATTTCGGCGGCGGTCACCACATTACCCGCGAAGGCTATGACCTTGAGCGCCTGATCCGCGTGATCACAGGCTTCCGCCAGCGCTGGGGCCAGCACATCCAGGTCTACCTCGAGCCAGGCGAAGCCATCGGGATCGGCACCGGCGTCCTCGTGGGCACCGTCCTCGACCTGGTCCATAACGGGGTCGACATCGCCATCATCGATATTTCGGCCACCAACCACATGCCGGACACGCTCGAGATGCCCTACCGCGCCGACATCATGGACGCGGACCTCCCGGGCAAGCTACCCCACACCTACCGTCTGGGCAGCGTCACCTGCCTCGCCGGGGACGTCATCGGCGACTACTCCTTCCCGGCTCCGCTCAAGATCGGCCAACGCCTCGTCTTCATGGACATGTCGCATTACACGTTCGTGAAGAACACGACCTTCAACGGCGTGCCCCTCCCGGCGATCGCCAGCTTCGACCCCGCCTCCGGGCAGACTCAAGTCGTGCGCCGCTTCGGTTACGCTGACTATAAGAACCGTCTCTCCTAATCGCGGGGGCTAGGTTCTTGACCCACAGGTCAGGTCGGATAAGGATGCATCCACTCAATCATTCATGAAGACCCGCGAAATCATTCTCATCCTCATCGCTGCCGCCTTCGGCGGAGTAGCCATCGTCACCTGGAGTGGCGAAGAAGCCGCCAACGAGCGCGCCGCCAAAATCAGCAAGGAAGCCAACGAAGCCCGCCTCAAGAGCGCTAAGGAAATCAAGGAGCTGACTGAAAAGTCCCTGAAGGAAGCCGCCGCCGCCAAGAAGGCCTCCGAAGAATCAAGCAAGCAGGCTACCACCCTTCTCGCGCAGACCAAGGAAGCCGCCGATAAGGTCGTCAAGCAGGCCGTCGAAGTCCTCGCCAAGACCAAGGAGGACGCCGCCAAGGCCGCCGTGAAGGCCGCTGAGCTCGAGAAGGCCAAGGCCGCCGCCGACGCTCGCGTCAACGAACTCACCGCCGAACTCGCCCGCCTCCGCGACGGTTCTGAGCTGAAGGAAGCAATCGCCAAGCAGAAGAAGGCCGAAGCCGATCTGGAAGCCGCTTCCACGGCCCTTCGCGAAGCCAATGCCGCCGCCGCCAAGGCCATCGCCCGCCTCGCCGAAGTCGAAGAAGAGAATCGTCGCCTCCGCGAGCAGACCAAGGGCACCGACAACGTGTCGCCCAACTACCGCGCGCTCTGAGTCCCCCGGAACCCGCCGATCAGCCCGACCTGCCGGTCGGGCTTTTTTGCGCCTAGGTGAATAGGCGCCCCAGCTTCACCAGCAGCCGCGGTCTCGCCTTCGCGCGGAGCTCATGCTCCCATAGCCGCACGACCCGCCAGCCGGAGCGCCGAAGATTCCGCGTGTCACGACGATCGCGCTCGAGGTTGCGCCGGAACTTCGCCCGCCAGAAGGCGGCGTTGCCCTTGGGCCTCGTGCCGTGGCGCGGACAGCCGTGCCAGAAGCACCCGTCGACGAAGATCACGAGCCGCCGCGCACGGAAGAGGAAGTCAGGCCGGACCCGAAACGACTCGCCCTGGCCGTCGCGGCCGCGGACGGTCTGCTGACGACGCCAGCCTGACCAGCGCTGGGCACGCAGGATAGCCGCCAAGGCGCCTTCGGTGGTGGCGTTACCTCGGCCGCGCACCTTGGCCATCAGGGCGCTGCGCTGGGCGCGGGTGATGATGTCCGCCATGTCCTATCCTGGATATGAAACAGCCCGGACCGCAAGGCCCGGGCTGTCGGCGTCTCCGCCAAAGAAAGAGGGCCGGCATCCCTGCCGGCCCTCGTGCTATGAAGCTGACCGTTACGCCTTAGAAGGCGACCTGAGCCTGGAGGCGCAGGGTGTCAACCGTGGCGCTGATCTGGCTGGCGCCAGTAGCGAGGACGGTCGGAACACCATTGGCCTGGACGAGGACGTCCTTGAACTTGGCGCGTTCGAAGCCGAACTGGATCTTGGCGTTGTAACCGTTCACCTGCTGGCCGAGGGCCTCGAGGTTGAAGTAGTAGTTCACGCCGAGGTAGATCGCGTCAGACTTGTCGTAGAGCGAGCCGGTGCCGGTCGCGGCGGAGGCGGAGGCAGCGAAGCCACGCTCACCGTCGGAGATCTTCTGGCCGCGATGGTCAGTGTCCAGGTTGGTGTAGCGAGCGACGCCTTCCCAGTTGTCGTTGATCTTGTAGACGACCATGGCGGTGTAGCCGGTCGGGCTGTGGTCGAAGTCGTCGGTGTTCACCGCAGCATCCTTCGAGGAGGTCACCTTGGTGCTCATGTATTCAGCCTGGAAGGTCCAGTTGAAGTACTTGGCCATCAGGAAGGGGTTGTAACCTTCGATGGTGGCCAGGGTGTTAACCGGAGCGGTGGTGGCGGCGAGGTAGCGGCTGGTGCCGTAGTTAACACCGACGGAGTAGGCTTCGTTATCCGAGACCTTATTGTTCCAGACGATGTTCGCGTAGTAGGCGAGGTCGTTGGTGGTGGTGCCTTCGATGAAGCGACCCTGGGCGGCGTTCACGATCGAGGCGCCGAATTCAAAGCCCTGGGGGTTGACGACGCTGTTATAGTGAAGACCGGTGTGGTGAGCGCCAAAACCGAGGCGACGACCGTCGGAGCGGTTGGCGGTGCCGTTTTCGCCTTCGTTCCAGTAGCGGTTGGTGATACCACGCTCGACGGTGGAGAGCTTGCCGGAGGAAGCCTTGAAGAGCGAGGAGACGGTGCTTTCTTCGTAGCCCCAGGTCACCTTGCGGTAGCCGAGGTCGAAGGTGCCGATTTCGCTGGAGTGGGAAACCATGGCGCGGTCGAGCCAGGAGGATGCGCTGGAGGCGGTGTTACCCGAGGTGTCGAGGACGAGGTTGCCCGAGATGCCGTTGCCGACGTCAGCGAGGAGCTCGACGTAGAGGCGGCGCATCAGGAAGCCGTTCTGGATCGGGGCGGTGGCGTTGACACCGGTAGCGGTCGACTGGGAGTAGTCGAAGCTCTGGTACTGAGCCTGGAAGTATCCGCCGATGGTGAGGCGCTTGGTAGCGTCTTCCTTGACGAACACCTTGTTCACGCCGGAAGCGGAACGAGCCTTGGCGGCTTCGTCCAGGGTCTTGGCGCGCTCTTCGGCGGTGATGAGGCCCTTCTTCACAAGAAGATCGAGCGTGGCTTTGTCTTGGGCGAAAGCCGAGACCGACGTAATGGCGGCAGCGGCGATCAGCATGGACTTGAGGGTGCTATTCATAGGTTGTGGTGCGGTTATGCGAGCGGACTATCTCATCCTATTGTTACAGGATGAAGGCGGTACGGTGAAGAAAGTGCCTTAAAGCCCCCACCCCTAGACAGCTTCTCCCGTCAGAAAAGCTCACTAAGACCCACAAAAACGTCCGAAAAGCGAGGAATCCATGGTAACTCCGCCTTAATCAAGCCCGTTGCCACAATCCGGTTAGGCTGGGTCCGGCCACCTTTAGCCATGCGCGGACCCGCCGGAGCCGAGGAATCGAACACGGGGGGCTCCGCGCCGAGTCGCGTCGCGATCCAATTCGCGAGCGCTTTTTTCGTCACCGGATTCCCATCACTGACATTGTAGACGTGCGCGCCGACCGGCCCTCCGACGATCGCCGCGAGGATCGAAGAGGCCGCGTCATCACGGTGCAGATAGTTGATGAAGTGATCCACGCGCCCACCGATGACGTTGTCGCCGCGACGCAACTGATCGACGAGATGATGACGAGCCGGACCATAGAGTCCGCCAAAGCGCAGCACGCGCGCCTTGGCGAAACCGGAAGCCAGCACGGCGCGCTCGCCGCAAAGGATCGCGTCCGCGGTCGGCGCGCCACCGACCGGCGAGCTTTCATCCACGACGCCGCCGTCATCCTGCCGATACACGCCGGTGGAGCTGGTGAAGACGAAGGATCGCGCACCGACGGCGTGCGCCCAGGCCAGCGCGCGCTTCACGCCGACATCGTAAGCCAAGGCATACGCCTCAGGCCCACCACCACCGGTGCTGGCTGCATAGACGACGGCGTCGAAGCGGGCTGGCAACGCCGACCAATCTCCGGACTGGAGGTCGAACGCCTCGGCGGCGATGCCTTCGGTTCGCAGTTTGTCGCGGGATGATTCCGAGCGGACGACGCCGAGGACGTCGTGTCCGTCCGCACGGGCCTGCCGCGCGAACTCCGCGCCGACGTAGCCGCAACCGAGCACGGCGATCTTCAGGGAGGTGCTCACTTAGGCAGAAAGGTGGCGACCCACTCGGCCGGCGTGGAGCCGGACTGCGCGGAGAGCATCCGCAGGAGTTCGCCGGCATCGGCGAGAGCCTGCGCGCGAGGGCCCGGAGTCTCGACGCACTCGCGCAGTCGGGCGGCCAACGGAGCAGGCTCGCAGGCTCCTTGGAGATATTCAGGCCAAGCCTGTCGCTTCAGGAGGATGTTCGCGATACCGAGGTTGTCGACGCGTCCGGCGATCAGCCGGCGACCGACGATCCAGGTGATGGGATTGGCCCGGTACACGACCGCACCAGGGATGCCCGCGAGCGCGACGGTCAGGGACATGGTACCAGAACTGACGAGCGCGGCGCAACCGGTGGCCGGGCCTTCCGAGACGGGGCGCAGGTCGATGCCCTTGGCCTGGTCGCCATATTCGGCCAGCAGACGGTAAAGTTCCGCATGCACTTCGCCGCCGGTATGCAGCACGAGCGCGCGACGCTTGGGATGATCCTTACGGAAGAGCGCGAACGCCTCGACCAGCGCAGGGAAAATCTTGCGGACGGGCTTCGGCCGACTGCCCGGCAGTAGCAACACCGGGCCATCTGGGTCATACTTAAGTCCATGCTGATGGTCGGGCTCCGCGAACGGATGACCGACAAAACGGGCGTCCAGTTTAGTGTCGGCGTACACCGCCGGCTCGAACGGGAAGATCGTGCCCACGCTGTCGAGGTCGCGCGCCATGGTGAAACGACGCTTCGGCTTCCAGGCCCAGAGCTGCGGGCTGACGTACTGGATGACGGCGGTCTCGCCGAAGCCGGCGCGCGACAGGCCGGCCTTACGCAGTTCGTTCGCGAGACGAAGGTTGAGCCCGGGGTAATCGACGAGCACGACGACCTTCGGCTTCCATTGCGTGGTCCAGCTGACCATGCGCGCGAAGAGCAGGCGATAGAAGGGATAGGCGGCGAGGACCTCGACGATGCCCACGGCCGAGAAGCCGGTCATGTCCATCAGCAGCTGGGCGCCCGCGGCACGGAGCTGCGGGCCGCCGAACGCCGCGATGCGCAGACCCGGACGGGCCTTAAGCAGCTCCGCGACGACCTTGGCGGCATGCTGGTCGCCCGAATGCTCACCGGCCACCACGAGGATATCGACCTCGCCCGCACGGGGTCGGTCGAAGTTCGCCGGAATGGTCGGGAACGCGCTCATTTGCGCGCCATGCCGGCGCGGATCTGTTCGGTGATCTTGATGGCGACTTCCAAGGCGGTGCGCCCGAGCTCGCCGCTGACCTTCGGGCTCTTGCGGTCGCGGACGCAGGCGGTGAACGAAGCCAGCTCGATGGCGAGAGGCTCTCCCTTCTCGATCGGGATTTCTTCCTTTGCGAAGCCACCCTCGGCGGTCGGATCGACGCGCACGGTATGTCCCTTCTGGCCCATGAAGTCGATGGAGAGGTAGCCGCCGGTCTGGAAGACGCGAATCTCGCGGTTTTTCTTCAGCGAGACGCGGCTGGCGCTCAGGTTGGCGACGCAACCGTTCTTGAAGGCGATGCGGGCGTTGGCGATGTCCTCGGTCTTGGTCACGACCGACACCCCGACGGCGTCAATGCGCTCCACGGGGGAATTGGCGAGCTGCAGGACGATGCCGATGTCGTGGATCATCAGGTCGAGCACGACGCCGACCTCGGTGCCGCGCGGGGTGAAGGGGGCCAGACGCTCGGCGGTAATATAACGGGCATCGGTGACGGCCTTCTCGAGGTACGACATCACGGGGTTATAATGTTCGATATGACCGACCTGGACGATGCGGTCGGCCTTGGCGGCGGCATCCAGAATCTGGGCGGCCTCCTCGAGGGTGACGCAGATGGGCTTCTCGATCAGGAGGTGCACCCCCTTGGCGAGCAGGGGCAAAGCGACGGCGGCATGGTGGTTGGTCGGAACCACGACGCTGACGGCATCGCAGCCGGCGGCCATCTCGTCGAGCGTGGTGAACCGATGGCAGCCGTGCTTGGCGCAGATCTCGGCCGCCCGGGCGTCGTTCGGCTCGAAGATACCAGCGAGTTCGGCGCCAGGCAGAGTCGAATAGATGCGGGCGTGGTGCTGGCCGAGCGAACCCGTGCCGGCCACCCCGCAGCGGATGCGCGTAGCGGTCATGGCCCCCAGACTCCCTCGGGCGACGGCTTCCTTCAATCCGAAAACCCG
>JBAXMD010000026.1:0-15687 GCA_037134475.1 Verrucomicrobiota bacterium
TTTCGGCTTCGGTGCCGAGGTGCTTTTGGATTTCGCTGTAGTGGCTCATGGTGCTGGGAAGGGGGGTGTCTTTCAGGTGAACAGACCACCCCAAAAGGGCGAGTCCCCGTGCGGGCTTCAAGCCATAATTCAAAAACCGCCGTAAAAGCCCCTAGGGACGGCGTGGGGTGTCCGAAAAACGGCGAGAGAAGACTAAATCTGCCAATCCTCGCCGGAGGCCGAAGCGGGCTTAGGGAGGTCGGGGTGCGGGGCTGTCACGATACGGAGGACCGCCTGGCCGCCGCCGGCCAGTTCGCGGGCACGGCGGACGGCCTTGGCGAGGGCGAGGTTCGGATTGGCTTCTTCGAACGGGAAGACGTTCTCCTTGCCGACGGATTGGTCGAGCCCCGCGTTGACGATGATCCGCATCGTGTCGGCCTTCGCCTCGCAGAGGATCAGGTGGCGGCCGTCGGACTTCAGCATGTCGGCCAGGTCGCGCAGGAGCAGCACGCCGTTGGCGTCGAGGTACAGCGCTTCGCGGAACTTCAGCACGAGCACCTTCAGGTTCGGATCGGCCGAGGCGCGGCGCAGGTGTTCATGGAAGGCCTGGGTGGCGCCGAAGTGGAGGCTGCCTTCGACGTGCAGGATCGAGATACCCGTCGTGCCTTGCCCCTTCGGGCGTTCCTTGATTTCGCCGGTGTCGGAGAAGTCGTATTCGACGACTTCCGGGGTGGAGGTCTGTTTCAGGTAGAAGGCGACGGCGACGGATGTGCCGAGGAAGATTGCGACGTCCAGCGGGGCGAGCAGCGCCGTGGCGAAGGTCGCCAAGAAGACCGTACGGTCCTGGGCGCTGGATTTCAGGATCAGTTTGATCGCGGAGAAGTTCGCGAGCTCGATTTCGGCGAGGATCACGAGGATCGCGAGCGTCGAGAGCGGTACGACGGCCACCGCGGGCCGGGCGAGGAAGAGGGCGCCGAGGATGAAGCCGCCGCAGAGCAGCGAGGCCATCGCGGTGCGGGCGCCGCTGGCGACGTTGAGGGCGGAGCGGCTGATTGAGCCGGAGGCGGCCATGCCGCCCGTGAAGGCGCAGGCGATATTCGCCATGCCTAGTCCGTAGACTTCTTGGTGAAGGTCGGACGGTCGACCCGTCTTCAACGCCGAGGCACGCGCGTTGGCCGTGCCCTCAATGACGATCAGTACCGCCAGCGCGAGGGCCGGCGAGAACAGCGTCGACAGCGTGCGGCCGGAGAAATCCAGGTGCGGGGTTGCGCCAGCTTGGGCGGCATCACGAACGTAGGCGACGATGTCTCCATGGCCGCCTTGGGTGAGGGCCACGTTCTGCGCGAGGATGGCGCCGAAGGTCGCGACGGCGACCGCGCCGAGGATCGCTTTGCCAGCGCCGTATTTCGGCCTCAGGATGAAATAGGCGATGCCGGTGATGATTGTCAGCCCCAGTTCAGGATTGATGAGCGTACGCCCCATGCGGAGCGCGTGCCAGAGTACTTCGGGCAGCGTTTCGCTGGCGTGATCGCCCGGCATGCCAAGGGCGATGGGGAGCTGCAGCGCGATGACGCGGAGGGCGGCGGCGGCGATATAGGCGGAGATGACCGTGCGCGGGACGAAGTCGGCGAATCCGCTGAGGCGTAGCCAGGAGGCGAGCAGCAGGAAGAGGCCCGTCATCAGCACCAGGGTGGGGAGCGCCGAGGCGCGTAGTTCCGGGTTGGTGGCGCCGAGCGTGGCGAAGGAGCCGAGCAGCAAGGCCGCGGTGGCGTTGGTGGGGCCGGCGGAGAGATTGGCGGAGCCGCTGAAGAGTGGGGCCACTGCGGCGGCGACGCCGCAGCCGACGAGCCCGCACCAAATCGGGAGGCCGGCCTTCATCGCGAAGGCCATCGACATCGGGAAGGCGAGGAGCGCGACGTTTAAGCCGGCGACGAGATCCGCCTTGAAGGTCGGACCGTCCATCGAGCGGAGCACGCCGGCGAACGGGAAGAACTTCGGGCGGGGCAGGGCAACGAGCTGGCGACCGAAGGAACCGAGGGCGGAGAAGAAACTGAGGAGGCCGCTGCGCACGCCCTGTTTGTTGCGGGTCGAGGGCGGACGTTCAACCGATTTCGTCGCTCAGTCGAAGGCCTCGGGGCAGAGCTGCGAGATGAGCGACTGCTGGAGCAGGCCGAAGCAGGCGTAGCAGGCGAGGGCGTGGCGTTTCTCGGTCGGCAGGGATTCGTCGTCGATGTCCTCGGAGCTTTCCAGCTGGGCGTCGGTGATATCGGCGAAGACCAGGTCGCGGAGCGCCATCCGCACGGCGGAGAGAGAGCGGAGGAAGGCCTGGGCCTGGGCCTCGTTCGGGAGTACGATCACGGCTGGGTCGCCCTTGGCGCTGGCGAAGGCTACGGCGAGCAGGCGGGCCTCCTCGGAGGCCTGCGCGGTGAGCGTCTCGACCCAGAAGCCGGCAATCTCTTCGTCGGAGGAGGGCACGTTGGCGCGGTTGACGGAAACGCGGGAGGCGGCGGGGGCGATGAGGCGGAGCAAATCGCTGAGGACGGTGCGCGCCTCCTGCGTCATGCTGAGTCGGAGTTCAGCCATCTTTCTCGAGGAGGGAGTTGAGATGCCACTGCTGTAGTTCCAGCGCGAGCATCTCGGCGCGTTCACGGTCGCCGGTCCAGACGGTGGCGCGCCCTTCCGCGTGAATCGCCTGCATGAGTTTTTTGGCTTCGGGGGCGCCGATGCGCAGGACGCTCATGAAGGCCACGACGACGTAGGCCTGGTAATTAATCGGATCGTTGAGCACGACGACGTTCCACTTGGGCGCCGCCGAGACCAGCGTCTCAGTCTTGATTTCGGGTTTGAGTTTCGGCTTGGCCATCAGGACTCAGGTCTGAACGAGACTGTAGCGTCTCGCGCAATTTCCGCAAGCCGTCGATGAGCTCATCCGTCCGGGCGCGGGCCGAGGTCTCGGTCGGCTGGCGTTCGATCTGGTTGGCTAGGCGGGCCAGGCCCGTGCAGGCCATGAGGGAGAGCATGCCTTTGGCGCCATGGGCTTCCCGGCTCAGGGTGTCGGACTCGGCGGAGTCGCGGGCGACGCACAGGCGGGTGATGATGTCGTCGGCGTGGCGGAGGAAGGCCCGGGCGGCGGCCTTAAGGTCCTCGGCGTCCTCGGTTTCGGCGGACTCGAGATTGGCGGCGAACTCGTCGTCGCGGACGCGGCCGAGGGCGGCTTCCTGGCTGGCCGCGAGAAGCTCCAGTTTTTCGAGTAATTCGGCGCCCCGGACCGGCTTGGCGAGGTAGGCGTCGAAGCCCGCGGCCTCGCAGCGGGCACGATCCAGTTCCTGGGTCATGGCGGTCAAGGCTAGGAGCGAGGTGCGGCGGCGGCCGCGGGCCTGTTCTTCGGCCCGGATGGCGGCGGCGACGGAAAGCCCGTCCATGATCGGCATCTGGATATCGAGGATTGCGACGTCGAATTCCTTCGTTCGCCAGAGGTCCAGCGCGGCGGAGCCGTCGACGGTGGCGCTGACGTCGTGGCCGGCGCGACGGAGGCGGGCGCTGGCGACCTCGCGGTTGACTTCGTTGTCTTCGGCGAGGAGCACGCGGAGGCTGCGGGAAGCGCGGGGGGCGCCGTGGGCCGGCTCATGTTCGTCGCGCGCGGGGGCTTCCGTGCTGAAGCGGGTCCAGAGGGCCGTGAGCGTGACTGGGCGGAAGAGTTGGGCCTGGCTGCGGAATTCGACTTCGGAAGAGGTGACCAGGATGATCTGTTCGCGTGGGAAGGCCGGTAGACGGGGGCTGACGTCTTCGGGGAGATCGATCAGCGCACGGCTGAAGGGGTTCTCGGCGGCGGCCGCGGCGGCCCAGAGCGCTTCGGCGTCTTCGTAGGTCTCCGTCTGTTCGCATTCTGCGCCCCAATAGGCCAGAGAGTCAGCGAACCATTGGCGGACGGCGGGGTCGCCGGCGACAAGCAAGATACGTTGGCCCGCAAGCTTGGGCTGGGGCGGGGGTGTGAAGGCCGGGTTGGGTTCGACCATGACCGTCGCGGTGAAGGTCGAGCCCGTGCCGACTTCGCTGATTACCTTCATGTAGCCGTCCATCGCCTGGGTGAGGCTGCGGACGATCGTCAGGCCTAGGCCGGTGCCGCCGAAGCGTCGCGTCGTGGAAGCGTCGGCCTGCGTGAACGGTTCGAAGATGCTCTCGAGGCGGTCTTGCGGGATGCCGATCCCTGAGTCGCGGACCGTGAGCTGCGCGCGCAGGCGGCCGTTGCGTTCCTCGAACTCGAGTTCCGCGTGGACGTGGCCGTTCTCGGTGAACTTCACCGCGTTACCGACGAGGTTGGCGATGATGCGGCGGAACTTGATGGGGTCGCCGAGCACAGACTGAGGCGAGTCGGCCTTGACGAGCGCGGCGAGCTCGACGCCTTTGCGGCCGGCCTGGTGCTGGAACTGCGCGGTCACTTCCTCCAGGGCGCGGACCGGGTTGAAGGGGATATTTTCGATCGTGACGTTACCGCGGTCGAGGCGGGAGAAGTCGAGAACGTCGCGGACGGTGTCCTCGAGTTCGCGGGCGCAGGACTGAATCTTTGTGAGGACGTCGGCCGGTACCGGCGTGGACGTCTCCAGGTTCGTCTCGCAGAGGCCTTGGATGGCGTTGATCGGATTTCGGATTTCGTGCGTCACGTTGGCGACGAACTGCCACTTTGCCGCCGCGACCTCTTCGGCCTTTTCGAGCGCGATGCGTAGGCGGTTATGCTCGTCGACGGATTCCGTGATATTGACCGCGAAGGTGAGGAGCCCGTTCGGCAGGCCGCCGCCGCCCTTGATGCGTTCGTGGACGACGCGGACGAGACGCGAGCGGCTATCCTGGGTCTCGAAGTGCATGACCGCATGAAGTACGCGTTGGCCCGTGCGGATGACTTCCTCGTCGAACTGACGGAACTGGTCGGCCGTGCGGGTTGAGAGGATATCGGCCAGGGAGAGGTCCGCCACGTAGCCCCGGTAGGGCAGGGCGAGGAACTCATCGAGGCTGCGACTGGTGTGCAGGATGCGTCCCTGCAGGTCGCGGAAGATGATGAAGTCGGGAGAGTTCTCGATGAGCGTACGTGCGAGGCTCATGCCGGAACGCGGCGTGAGTATCGGCGCGCCGTTGACCTGCGGGTCTTCGGCGAAGATCAGCCAGACCTGGCGATCGAACTTCGGGTCGGGCTGCAGGATGATCTTCGAGGCGCGGATGGGTTCGCCTTGGCTCGCGCTTCGCAGTTCGAGCATCCCGCTCCAGGCGGACCAGCGAGCGGCGGAGTGGAGCAGGGTGGAGGCGGGCAGGCCGTTCTCGAGTTCGAGGAACAACTTATCGATATTCATGCCCGCCTGGACCTTGCGGCCGACCGCGCGGTCGACGAGCGGATTGGCGAACAGGATCTCGCCCTTGCGGCTGCAGACCAGGAAGGGCCAGGGAAGGAGGTCGGGCAATGTGGAGAGATCCGCCATCGGTTGTCCGGAAGCATGGAGGGTCTACCCCGAGGGGACAATCCTCCATGTGATAGGGGAAAGGCTCTAACTTTGAGGGCTAGGGGCAGGGCTAGGCGGGTTGTAGTTGATAAGTAGATACATAGGGTCGAGATCAAACGGACGACCCCGGGGTCGCCGGGGTCGTGTCTTGCTTTTGGTGCTCAGGAAGGGACTTGAACCCTTACGCTTTAGGGGCACTGGAACCTGAATCCAGCGTGTCTGCCATTCCACCACCTGAGCATTAAAGCGGATAGGTGAGCAAAGGGTTAGCCCCCGCTCTGTCAAGGTCAGGGCTGGCGCAACGCCTTCAGCATATAGACACAATCGAGTTTCTGGCCGAATTTGTGTCCGACGCCGCGTAAGAGGCCGGCATGTTCGAACCCCAGCGAGGCATGGAGGCGCAGGCTGGGGGTCTGTTCGCCCGAGATGCGAGCGATCACCGAGCTGTGGCCGATGGCCTCCGCCCGGATCAGGAGTTCCTGCAGCATGCGCTTGCCTAGGCCTTTGCCGTGCAGGGTATGGTCGATGAAGATCGAATCCTCGACCGTGGCGGACCACCCCTGGCGGGTGTTATAGGTCGAAAGAGAGCCCCAGCCGACCACTTTACCTTCTAATTCGATGACTAGGGCCGGGTGGGCCGGGCTGCGGTTCCGGAGCCAGGTGGCCCGTCCTTCGTCGGTTTCCTCCGTCAGGTGCCAGGTGCAGGTGCTGGACCGGACATAGTGGTTATAAATGGCGTTGATCGCCCGGATATCGGCCGGCGAGGCGGGGCGGACGCGTGTTTCCATGGGTCGGAGTGATAGCCCGAACGAAAGCTTAAACAAGCATAGGAAATCCCGTTGACAGTCGGTCGCTGGTTACCTTTGTTGGCCGACCTGCCGTTACTAAAACGGCTCTCCCGACCATGAAAGTCTCCTCCTCCCTCAAGTCGCTCAAGAAGCGCCACCCGAATTGCCAGGTAGTTCGCCGCAAGGGCCGTATCTACGTGATCAACAAGACGCACCCTCGCTACAAGGCGCGTCAGGGCTAACCCCTAGCAAACCCCTGATTTTATGAAGAAGGAAGGCCATCCTGAATATAACAACGTCGTCTTCGTGGATGTCTCCACGAACCGCGAGTTCCCCGCCCGTTCGACCATGAAGTCTAAAGAGACTAAGTTGATCGACGGCGTTGAGTTCTTCGTCGTCCGCCGTGAAGTCACCATGGATTCGCACCCCGCCTACACCGGCGAGAAGCGCTTCGTTGACTCCGCTGGCCGCGTCGAGAAGTTCAACTCGAAGTTCCGCCGCAAGTAAGCCGCCCCCGAGGCCGCTCCCAAACCCGCCTGGTTCGCCAAGCGGGTTTTTTGTTGTCCAAGTGGGGCGGGGCGAGGTGCCGGGCAGATATCCCCCTTCTAGAGGAGAGCGGAGGCCGGTTTTATTATAAAACACAGGGTTTTTTGGCCAAAAGGCATTTAAATGCTGATTTTAGGGCTTTTTAGGGGTTTGGGAGGGTGGGAGGTCGCCCGTACGCACTCTAAGTAGGCTATTTAGCTCAGCCCACCGGGGGTGATCCCGTTTTGTAAGAGCCCTGACTATCAATAATCCCCAGCTTTATTCACAGGGGGATGTGAATTAAGGTGGATAAACTACCCGGTTTGAGAGGTCGGATTAAAATAATGCAAAAGGTGCTTGATTTCGAGCCGAGCCTGTCGCAATACTGGCACCGCTATGAAGCATATCCTCCCGATCCTCACCATCACGACCCTCGCTGCCGCTGCCTCTGCCCAGAGCGCTGCTTCGTCCGGTCTCTCCTACAACCGCGTTGGCCTCGGCTATAACACGGACAGCAAGGGCTACTCCCTCTCGGCTTCGGCCCTGATCGGTAGCTCGAACTTCCTCGTGTCTGCCGGTACCACCATCGGTGGCAACAGCACCGGTAACGGCGCTGACTCCGTGTCCCTCGGCTACGTTTTCAAGAACGTTGCCTTTGGCGCTGACGCCACCCTGTCCGTTGGCTCCAACGAGTCCTACGGCCTGAACGTCCGTAAGGACCTCGGCAGCAACATCGAAGGCGCTGTCTCCTACAACCGCGTCGCCAAGAATGACGTCTGGGGTGCTGAACTCGCCTACAACGTGAGCAAGCAGGTCCAGCTCGCCGTGGGTTACTCTGACAGCAACGCCTCTGGCGCTGCCGGTAAGGGTCAGACCAGCATCACCGCTCGCTACAACTTCTAATCTTCGGATTAGAGGCTGATCACAAGGGCCCCGGCAACGGGGCCCTTTTTGTTTGTTTTTAAAACCGACTCTAGGGCAATTGTGACGGGCTGATGACAAAAACGCACTTTTTTGTTGTTTTAAGGTCAATCGTGCTTACTACCGACCATGCATATGAAGCACATCCTCCCGATCCTCACCCTCACGACCCTCGCCGCTGCTGCCTCCGCCCAGGCTGCTGCTCCGGCCGCTGGTCTCAACTACAACCGCGTTGGTCTCGGCTACAACACCGACACCAAGGGCTACAGCCTCTCGGCCACCGCCGTTCTCGGCTCCTCCAACTTCTGGGTTGGCGCCTCCTCCACCATCGGTGGTGCTGGTACCACCAACGGTACTGACTCCGTCGCCATCGGTTACCTCTTCGCCAACGCCATCGCCGGCGCTGACGCTACGGTCTCCGTCGCTTCCAACGAAGCCTACACCCTCGGCCTCCGCAAGGCTCTCGGTAACAACCTCGAAGCTGCTGCCACCTTCGGCCGCAACTCCGCCAAGAACAACGTCTGGTCCGCTGAAGTCGCTTACAACGTGAGCAAGCAGATCCAGCTCGCTGTTGGTTACACCGACGCTCAGAAGACCGCTGGTACGACCGACCTCACCGTTCGCTACAACTTCTAATCTTCGGATTAGAAGCTGAACGAAGGGCCCCGGCAACGGGGCCCTTTTTGTTTTCCGAGGTTATCGGCCTTGCAGGCCCTTCGCCACCGCTGCCTGCAGCTGGTCGAAGAGCGCGTAGCGACGGGCGTAGAGCGGTCGCTTGTTCGCCTTGATCTCCTCGCGCGTGCGACGCACCTCGCGCAACGGCAGTTCGAACCAACCTTCTTCCGCGGGCTGGCCGTCGGCTTCGGCCCACATACCGTCGTAATTGAAGGAGATTTTATTCCAAGGCACATGAATCATGTGCTTGGCGTTGCTCATCTGGATCGAGTTGCCGGCGCCGAGCAGGCGGCTGAATCCCAGGGTGCTGACGACTTCTTGGAGGGCGAAGATGGCCATGGCCTTGGCCCGGACGCCGTGCATCGCCTTGGCCGAAGCCTTGATCGTGACCTCATTGGCGCCGCTGCCGCCTTGGATGGCGCCCGCGTAGGCGATCCACTTGCCGGCGATCTCCTCCACGGAAAAAGCGATGGAACAGAGTTCGCCGCCGATCTGGTCGCAGAAGACACGAAGGGTCCATTCGCCTTCGCGGCGGAAGCGGTCATCGGAGGCCAGGGCGAAACGGATCGTGCCCGACTCTTCGCCCAAGGGCACTTCGGCGAAGGTGTAACCGACGTTCTTCTGGGTGAGGAGCGCGTCCAGCAAGGGGCCGGGGTGGGCTTGCGCGAAGCGGTAGGAGTCGGTGAGGACTTTGACCTTCTTCTGGCCGTTCCAGCGGGTGGAGAGGTAGCCGAGGAGGGTCCGGTGCCAGAGCATCGGATTGGCTTCGGCGAACGCACGGTTCTCCGGGCGGAGCAGGAAGCCGACCCAAGCCGAGAAGGAGCGATGGCTGGCCATCGCCGTGAAAGCCCGGCCGACGCATTTGGCCACGATCGAGTTCCATGCGCGTTCGGCGTGGATCTGGCGGGAGAGGCTCCAAGCGCACGCAAACGAGCCGAGCGGAGAGGAAGGGGGCTGGGAGGGGACGAGCAGGGACATGAGGACGACCGCGATGGACGGAGCGTGGGTCCTCGCACTCGCTGGGGCGATACTAGAACGATTGAACTTTAAATCTGATTCGACTCGGCACCCCGGGATAAAATTACGCAGGCTCAGAGGCCCTCGCGGCCCGGGCGGCCCTTGGGCGGCACGCTGATGCCTTTGGAGCGGAAGAACTCGCTGAGCACTTCGGAGCGGGCTTCGGCCATCCGGTTCTTCTTCACGTCTTCCGGTGTCAGGAGCTTCTGGCGCTCGGTCATGATGCGGCGGAGCTGCATGAGCGCGGACTGCTGGAGCTGGCGGACGCGTTCGCGGGTGAGTTTAAAGAGGTCGCCGACCTCTTCGAGCGTCAGCGGGCTTTCGCCGTTGAGTCCGAAGCGGTGCGTCAGGATCTCAGCTTCGCGAGGCTCCAGGGCGGTGAGCATCTCGGCGATCTCCGCGTTGTCGGATTTTCCGCGGAGCGTCTCGAAGGGCGTGCGTTCCGATTCGTCCTTCACTAGGTCGCCTAGCGTCGCGTCGCCTTCGACGCCGACCGGCTGGTCGAGGGAGGCGGCACGGTTGGCGATGGACTGCATGTGCACGACCTTTGAGAGCGGAATCTCCATCGCCATGGCAATCTCGTCGTTATGCGGCTCGCGACCGATCTCGACGGTGAGGCGGGCGGTCACGCGACGCATCTGCGCGATGCGGTCGACCATATGGACCGGTAGGCGGATCGTCTTCCCGTTCGAGGCGAGCGCGCGCTTGATGGCCTGCTTGATCCACCAGGAGGCGTAGGTGCTAAGCTTGCCGCCCTTATCGGGGTCGAAGCGTTCGACGGCCTTGATCAGACCGAAGTTACCTTCGCTGATGAGGTCCATGAGCGACAACCCGAAATTATCGTAGTCCTTCGCGATGCGCACGACCAAGCGGAGGTTCGACTGGATCATCTTCTGACGGGCGGCTTCGTCTCCCTTGAGGACCCGGCGCGCCAGTGCGGTCTCTTCTTCCAACGTAAGTAGCGGTGTCTTGCCAATCTGATCGAGGTAATAACGGATCGGCGAACGTTCCTCCGTCGACAGCTCTTCCCACGGTAGGCCTGGCTCCGTGGGATCGGTGTCCTGATCAGGGGTCGGGGTAGGCCTTACGGGGGCAGGCTTGGGCGCCATGCGCGCAATCGGCTTAGCCGGGAGCGGGAGCTTCTTGAGTTCCTTCTTCGGTTCCTTCGACGGTTTGGCTAAAGGCGTCGCCTTTTTCTTGGCACTCTTCTGGGGCTTCGACTTAGACACGGGCGGGCGTCAGGAACGTAGACCGGAGGCAAGGCCGAGGGCGCGGAGGACGCTCTTGGACTTATTGATGGTTTCTTCGTACTCGGAAGTCGGGACGGAATCGGCGACCACGCCGGCGCCGGCCTGGATGCTCGCGACGCCGTCGCGGAGCGAGGCGGTGCGGATGACGATGCACGAGTCGTGCCCGCCATCGAAGCCAAAGTAGCCTACTGCGCCGCCGTAGACGCCGCGTCGTTCGCCTTCGAGTTCGGAGATGACCTGCATGGCGCGCACCTTGGGCGCACCGGAAAGAGTACCGGCGGGGAACGTCGCGCGGAAGAGGTCGAACGCGTCCTTCTCCGGGGAGAGCTGGCCTTCGACCTGCGAGACGATGTGCATCACGTGCGAGTAGCGTTCGACGATCGCGTAGTCGGGCACCTTGACGGATCCCGGGACGCAGACGCGGCCGAGGTCATTGCGGGCGAGGTCGACGAGCATCAGGTGCTCGGAGCGTTCCTTCGGGTCGGCAAGCAGTTCGGTCTCGAGCTGGCGATCGGCGGCTTCGTCGGCGCCGCGCGGGCGGGTGCCGGCGATCGGGCGGATTTCGCAGAGGCGTCCGGTGAGGCGTACGTTCACTTCCGGGGAGGCGCCCACGACGTCGAAGCCGCGGCCGGTCTCCATCACGAACATGTAGGGTGACGGGTTCACGTGGCGCAGCACGCGGTAGAGGTCGAGCGGGTCGCCTTTGTAGGCGACGTCGGTGCGGCGCGAGAGCACGACCTGCACGCAATCGCCGGCGCGGATGTATTCCTGTGTCTTCAGGATGGCGGCTTCGAAATCGGCTTGGTTGACGTTGGCCTTGCCGGTCGCGAAGTCGGCGACGGCGGGGAGCTCGGCGGCTACGGCGGCACGGGGTCCGGTGATGACGGCTCGGAGGGATTCGAGTTCCTTCTTTGCGGCCTCCCAGGCGGCATCAGCGTCGGCCGGCGACTTCACGCGAGCGTTGACGATGAGGCGGAGGGTCTGGCGGGCGTTGTCGAAGGCGACGACGCGGTCGACCAGCATGAAGTGGATCAGGGGGGTGCCGGCTGGATCCTTGGCGGGCTTCGGGACGGTGGGCTCGATGCGATGGACGTATTCGTAACCGACCATGCCGACCATGCCGCCGACGAACGGTGGGAGGCCGGGGACTTTGGCGACGCGGAGGCCGGAGAGTTCCTTCTTCACTAGCGCGAGGGGGTCGGCCGGCGTCGGGATGGTCTCCTTGGAGCCGTCGCGGCGGGTGATCTCGGTGCGATCTTCCCAAGCGGTGAGGGTCATCGCCGGGGCGGCGCCGCAGAAGCTATAACGGCCGAGCTTGTCGCCGCCCGTGACGGACTCGAACAGGAAGGGTGAGCCTAGGGCGCGGAGGCGGGCGTAAACCGAAACTGGCGTCTCCAGATCAGCCATCATGTCGAGGCATACCGGGATCAGGTCAGACTTCTGGGCCAACTGGCGGAAGGTAGCTTGGTCAGGTACAAGGCTCACGTCGCCATTTAGAAGGCATCGGGCCTCGTTTGGAAACCATTTAAACCGCCTTAAAGCCTAATGCGGCCCAATGCCCGGGCTTATGCTTTGCCCGGTGCGGTCCAGCGGCCCCACAGCGAGAGCGGCAGCAGGCGTCCCGTGTCTTCCTGTTTCAGGGCCAGTTCGCCGATATCAATCTTACCACCAAGGCCGCGGGTGTTCTCCTCAAGCAGGTTATGGCAGAGGATGGACGAGGCATCGATGGTGTAGACTGTCAGCAGGATGAACTGAGCCTGTGGGGAGAGGAGCTCACGGCAGGCCCGCAATAGCGGGGCCAGGTCGCGTTCGACTTTCCAGAACTCGCCGGTGGGGCCACGGCCGAAGGCGGGCGGATCGAGCATGATGGCTTCGTATTTATTGCCGCGCTTTACCTCGCGCTTCACGAACGTCATCGCGTCCTCGATGATCCAGCGGATTGGCTCCTCAGCCATGCCGGAGAGCTCCTGATTGCGCCGGCCCCAGGCCACGGCGGGCTTGGAGGCGTCGACATGCGTTACGTGCCAGCCCGCTTGGGCGGCGCCGAGCGAAGCGGCGCCGGTATAGCCGAAGAGATTGAGCAGGCGGGGGCGCGGTTCGAGCTTCTGCGGGCGCGCGGCGACCCATTTCCAGTGCGGTGATTGTTCGGCGAAGACGCCGAACTGCTTGGAATTATCCATGAACCGGAGCTGGAAGCGGAGCTTACCGAGCTTGGTCTCCCATTCCTTGGGGCAATTGCCCTTGAGCTTCCAGCGGCCTTCACGGCCACCTTCTTCGTGTTCGGCGACAGCGCGGGCCCATTCGGTGGCGGGTAGGGATTTGCTCCACCAGGCCTTGGGCTCGCTACGGATCATGCGGACGCCGCCAATCTCCTCGAGCTTGAACCCGTCGCCGGAGTCGAGGAGGCGATGTCCCTCCCAGTCGCTGACTAGTACGCTGATTTCCACGCGGGCATCGTGGGGAACCCTCGGCTGGGAGGGAAGCCCGCTTTTGCTCGCCAAAACTTTTTCCGTCCTTCCTCTTGGCGTTGATGATGAGAGAGCTGGCCAGCGCGCGCTGGGAGACGAAGGTCTCCGGACTCGTCATGCTCACGCGGGACTGGGATGGTCCCGGCCTTCCGCCGCTCACCTTGAATCCGCCCGCCCGGCTGACCTTGCTGGAGCCCGCCGATGTCCGTGCCTGGGCCTTGCGCTCCGGTCATTGGCTAGCCGCCGGCAGTGTGCATTTCTTTTTCTGGAAGGCCCTATGCCCTGAAGTCGCCGACGGTACGGTAAGCGTAGCGGGTCCGTTCAATGATTGGGGCAAGGCTATCGACATGGAGCGCTGGGCATTGAGCCCGGTCTGCGTCGACGGCGCCGAGGGCTTCGAACTCAGCGTCGCCACCGACGAGGTCTTCGGTTCCGCCGACGAGGTCGAATTCAAGTTTCTGCGCGATGGCGGCCGCTGGGTGGAACCGCCGCACGACGCCGATAACATCCTTCGCTCCGCGTCGAACCATCGTAACCTGGTCGTCTCCCGTCTCCGCACGGATAAGCATGTCTTCCGATTCTATGCGGCGGACGCCGATCCGGCGGCTGCGCCGGTGCGGATGATTTTCGAGACGCCCGAGTTGCTCGAGCTCGGCGACATCCTGGCCTCCGACCCGCTCGACGTGCTGGAGCCACCCGGAAATTTCGGCGCGCTCGTTGGCGTCCGCTCGACGCAGTTCCGCGTCTTCGCACCCCGCGCCCGAGCCGTCGAGGTCAGCTGGAGTAGCCCCGAAGGTGGCGCTAGCTATCTGCTCGCCCTCAAGCCCGAAGGCCAAGGCGAGTGGTCGGCCACGCATCCTGAAAATCTCACCGGTTCCCATTACTGGGTTTCCGTCTCTGCAGGCGAAGCCGACACGCAAGAGCGTTTCGGTGAGTCGCAACTCGTAGACCCTTGGGCGCGAGCGGTCGTCGGCCCGCAGCAGGCCGCTGGCATAATTATCGGGCCGGAATCATTGGCTCCGTTCGCGGATGGGTTCGTGCCGCCACCCGTCGAGGACCTCGTCATCCTAGAAGGGCATCTGCGTGATCTGCTGGGACTGGCCGAAGGTGCGCCCGCTGCAGGTGGTTACCGCGACCTCGCCCGCTATATACGTTCGCAAGGTAACTACCTGCGCGCGCTGGGCGTCAACGCCCTCGAGTTGCTGCCGTGCGCGGAGTTCGAGCATGCCGCCAAGGAGGAATACCATTGGGGCTACATGCCCGTCAGCGCGTTCGGCGTCGCCAATCAATACGCCTCCGCGCCGGGAACTGTTGCCATCGAGGAGTTCCGCGACCTTGTGCGCGCCTGCCATGAGGCCGGCCTCGCCGTCATCATGGACGTGGTGCTCAATCATTTCGGTTCACCCAACGGACTCGGCGCCATCGACGCCCCTTATTATTACCGCGTCGATCCGCAGGGCGAGCTGACGAATTGGAGCGGTTGCGGTAACGACGTCCGCGCCGAGGCGCCGATGTTCAAGCGGCTCGTGCACGCCGCGTTGCGTCATTGGACCGAGACGCTGGGCGTCGACGGCGTGCGCCTTGACCTTGCCGAATTACTCGGCACGCCGCTGCTGCGCGAGATTGAGGCTGATTTCCGCGTGCGCGCGCCGCACAAGATTCTCATCGCTGAGCCGTGGAGCTTCCGCGGTCATGCGGCCCGCGACCTTGATGACAGCACGTGGACCAGTTGGGACGACGCATTCCGCGAGTTCCTGCCGGCCTACGTCCGCGGAAACGCCAAGGCCGCTGACCTGCTGCATCATGTCGCCGCGTGTGCCATCCGTCCGTCGGCTCGTCTGCGTTACGCGCAGTCGCACGACGATATGGCGTGGCTTGATCGCATCACCGAGCGGGCCGGCTCCGACGCGCTCGACCCCGCGCCGAAAGATGTCCTGCGCACGCGCATGATGCACGTCGTCCTCCTTTGCGCCGCCGGCGTGCCGATGCTCTGTGCCGGCCAGGATTTCCTCATGACCAAGCGGGGGGTGAGCAATACGTGGCGTCGCGGGGACCTGAACCGACTGGACCCCGTCCGCTTGGAGCGCTTCCGCGCCGAGCATGAGTTTGTCGCCCGCCTCGTCGGTTTCCGCCTTTCGGCCGCGGGTGCGGCCATGCGCCCGCGCCAAGCGGTCACGGCCGGATGGATGCAGGTCACGCATCAGGAAGGCGGCGAAGCCTTCGTCGCTGTCCTGAATGCCGACGGGGCTCTCGGGTCTGGCCGGGTGCTCCTGGCCTGCAATCCCCACGGACATGAGGTTAGCCTCGACCTGCCTCGCACGGGCCACTGGACGCCTGTGGTGCTCTCGCCTTTCCCGTCCTGCCACCATGCGCCGGGTCCCGTTCCGCGGATCGAGGCGGGCAGGGTGGTTTTGCCTCCTTTGGCCTCCGCTGTCTGGTCCGCCGGCGCTTGATTCGTATTCTCGCTTGCCAATGCGGGGTGGCAGGGCCTTTTTCATCCCTTTCCCGCTCCCGCGAGAACCCACTCTTCTACACACCATACCATGGCCACCAAAGTAGCTATCAACGGATTCGG
>JBAXMD010000027.1:0-15274 GCA_037134475.1 Verrucomicrobiota bacterium
GGAAGAGGGCTTCTTCGCAGGCGGAGTCGCCGCCGCCGACGACGGCGACCGGGACATTGCGATAGAAGGCGCCATCGCAGGTCGCGCAGGTGGTCACGCCGTTACCGCCGTAATAATGCATTTCACCAGGGATGCCCAGGTGACGGGGCGAGGCGCCGGTGGCGATGATCACGGCCTTGGCTTCGTAGGTGGCTTCACCGCCCTTGAGCTTTTTGATGGGGCCAGAGAAGTCGACGGAGTCGATGCGATCCCAGGCGAACTTCGCGCCGAAGCGTTCGGCTTGGCCCTTCATGTTCGTGATGAGCTCGTTGCCGTCGACGCCGTGGACGAAGCCCGGGAAGTTCTCGACCTCGGAAGTCGTGGTCAGCTGGCCGCCAGGCTGGCCGCCTTCGAGCACCAACGGAGTGAGGCCGGCACGGGCGGCGTAGATCGCGGCGGTGAGGCCGGCGCAGCCGGTGCCGAGGATAAGGACGTTTTCAGCCATGGTCATGTCCCATCTTGAGGGCGGGAGCACAGCCGCAAGGCGGAAAACCCGATGTGAACAACCCGAGTCAAGGCTTGCCCCGGGGGGTGGGGTCGGGGTTTGCTACCTCTCGCTCCCGGACCCATGTTTCTCAGCATCCTCAAGCTCTTCGCGGGCAGCCACCACCGGAGGTTCCTCCGCAAGTGCGCGCCCCTCGTCAAGCGAATCAACGCCCTCGAAATCGAGTACCAGAAACTGTCGGACGACCAGCTCCGCGCCAAGACCGACGAGTTCAAGAACCGTCACGCCAAGGGCGAATCCCTCGACGCCCTCCTCCCCGAGGCCTTTGCGGTCGTCAAGAACGCCGCCCGCCGCCTCTGCGGCTCGACGGCCATCGTGTGTGACCATGAGCAGAGCTGGGAGATGGTGCATTTCGACGTCCAGCTCATCGGCGGCATCGCCCTCCACCAGAACAAGATCTCCGAGATGGCGACCGGCGAAGGCAAGACCCTCGTCGCCACCCTGCCCCTCTACCTCAACGCCCTGACCGGCAAGAACTGCCAGCTGGTCACCGTCAACGACTACCTCGCCCGTCGCGACTCGGAGTGGATGGGTCACCTCTTCCGCTGGCTCGGCCTGACCGTCGGCTGCATCCAGAACCAGATGCCCGGCGACGAACGTAAGGCCGCCTACGGTTGCGATATCACCTACGGCACGGCGTCCGAGTTCGGCTTCGATTACCTGCGCGACAACGGCATGGCCCTCTCGCCTGACGAACAGGTCCAGCGCGACCACTACTTCTGCATCGTCGACGAAATCGACTCCATCCTGATCGACGAGGCCCGCACCCCGCTGATCATCTCCGGACCCGTCGCCGAAGAACGCGAGCCCGCGTTCCCGCGCCTCCGCCAACCGGTCTCTGGGCTGGTCGAACTGCAGATCCGCCTCGTCACCCGCCTGATGAACGAGGCTCGCGAAGAGCTAGAGAAAATCCCCGAGAACAAGGAGCCTTCCGCCGACAGCCTCGATAAACTCTGGCTCGCCGCCCACGGCATGCCGCGCAACCGCATCTTCCTCCGCCTGATGGAGAATGGCCGCTGGCGCAAGCTGCTCGAGAAGCACGAAGGCGTGCTCGCCTCCGAAATCGAGAAGGACCGCCGCTTCCACCTCAAGGAACGCCTCTACTTCTCCATCAGCGAACGTAACCACGAGGCCGACCTTTCGCAGCTCGGACGCGACACGCTCCGCCCCGGCGAACCCGACGCCTTCGTGTTGCCCGACCTGCCGACCCGCTACGTCGAGCTCGACCGCGACGAAGCGCTGACGCCGGAACGCCGCGCGGAACTCCGCGGCGAGGCCGAAGCCGCCTACGCCCAGGCCTCCGAGGACATCCACGCCATCGGCCAGTTGCTCAAGGCCTACGCGCTTTACGAGAAGGACAAGCAGTATGTCGTCCACGAAGGTAAGGTGAAGATCGTCGACGAGAACACTGGACGCATCATGGAAGGTCGCCGCTGGTCCGACGGCCTCCACCAAGCCGTCGAAGCCAAGGAAGGCGTCGCGCTCGAGAAGGAGAATAAGACCTACGCGACGATCACGATCCAGAACTACTTCCGCATGTACCAGAAGCTCGCGGGCATGACCGGCACCGCCGAGACCGAAGCTTCCGAGTTCCATGACATCTACCGCCTGACGGTCGTCGCCATCCCGACGCACCGCCCGTGCATCCGCGCGGACGACAACGACATCGTCTTCAAGACCCGCAAGGAGAAGTACCAGTTCGCCATCAAGGAGATCGCCGAAGCCCATAAGCGCGGCCAGCCCGTCCTCGTCGGCACCGCCTCCGTCGAAGCTTCCGAGACCCTCGGCCGCATGCTCGCGATGGCGAAGGTCCCGCACAAGATCCTCAACGCCAAGCACCATGAAGCCGAAGCCGACATCGTCTCGATGGCCGGCCAACTCGGCGCGGTGACCATCGCCACCAACATGGCCGGCCGCGGCACCGATATCAAGCTGGGCGAAGGCGTCCGCGAACTCGGCGGCCTCTACGTCCTCGCGACCGAGCGCCATGAAGTCCGCCGCGTCGACCGTCAGCTCCGCGGCCGCTGCTCCCGTCAGGGCGACCCCGGCCGTTCCCGCTTCCTCGTCTCCCTCGAGGACGACTTGATGCGCCTGTTCGCCAACGCCGGCGTCATTTCCTCGATGCTCGAGAAGTCCTTCAAGGAAGGCGAACCGCTCGAGCACCCCTTCCTCAACCACTCGATCGGCACCGCGCAGAAGCGCGTCGAAGGCCAGAACTACTCGATGCGCAAGCGCCTGCTGCAGTACGACGACGTGCTCAATCAGCAGCGCAAGATCGTGTACGGCCTGCGTAACCAGACCCTCAAGGCCGCCGACAGCCGCGAGACGGTCATGAACATCGTCGAAGAAGAGATCGAGGCCCGCCTCGATGTCGTCTTCCCGGAACGTGACGGCGAAGCCGACCGTCGCGCCGCCGATACCTTCGTCTACTGGTTCATCACCACCTTCCACATGCGGATCGACCTCGAGGACATCCTCGCCCGCACGAAGGACCAAGTCATCCTGCTCGCTACCGACCGCGTCCGCGCGCTGCAGGCCAGCCGCGAAGAACACGAGTCAGCCGACGTCCTGCAGTACCTCGAGCGTAACGTGCTCCTGCGCGCCATCGACCGCAACTGGCAGAACCAGCTGACCGAGATGGAAGACCTCCGTCGCGGCGTCAGCCTGCGCTCCTACGCGCAGAAGGATCCGCTCAACGAATACAAGGCCGAGGCCTTCAAGGCCTTTGAACGCCTGATGCAGCTGCTGCGCAACGACACCTGCGCCGGACTCTTCCGCACCGCCTCGTCGATGGAAGCGCTCGAGTCCCTCATGCGCCGCGCCCAAGGCCAGGCCAAGGCCACCGGCCCCGCCGAACCGGGCTCGACCGAGACGGCCGAGACCACGCCCGCCAACGTGCCGAAGCCGGAACCTTTCCGTCGCCTGACCCCGAAGATCGGCCGCAACGCCGTCGTCCGTATCCGCAAAGGCCCTGAGACCCAGGACCTGAAGTGGAAGAAGGCCGAAGCGCTCGTCCGCGACGAGGGCTGGGAAGTGGTCGAGACGCTTTCGGAATGACCGAGCAGCCGACGAGCAGCCCTGCTGCCGCCCGGCTCGCCTGGGTCGGCGCATCGCTGACCGCCCTGCTGCTCTTCTTTTCGTTCGGTCCCGTCGGCCACCCCCTCTGCGCGTTCGTCGCGCTCGTGCCCGCCACGCTCGCCACGATGCTCCAGCCGGATTGGCGCACTTGGCGTCGCGCGAGCTTCGTGACAAGCTGGGTGCTCTGGATCGCGCTGCTCGTCTGGCTCCGCCACGTCTACCCGCCGCTCGGTTGGCTCGGCCTCGTGCTGCTCACGGCCTATTGCGCGCTGTACCCGTTCGTCTGGTTGCTGCTGGTGCGCTGGATCTTCCCCGCCTGCACCGGCGCCTCGCTCCCGGCCCGCCTGCTCGCGATCAGCGGACTCGCTGGCGCGTGGGGCCTGCTCGAATGGGCACGTAGCTCGATTTTCTCCGGCTTCGGCTGGCTGCCGCTCGCGGCCTCGCAGACCGGCAATCCCGTGATGCTCAGCCTCTGCGCGTGGGCCGGTCCGATCGGCCTCTCCATCGCGCTCGTGCTCTTCAACCTCGGGCTCGCCCGCTGGATTGTGCGTCTCGTGGAATTTTATCGCGACGAGGCCAGCCTCAAGCCTGTCGGCCCGATGGGCTGGCTCCGCCGCATCACGCCCGAACTGTACCTCGGCTTGCTTCCCGTGGCCTTGGCCTTCTTCGCCGTGCTGCACGAGGTCGAAACGAAGCGACACGGCACCAAGGACGTGCGCGCAGGCATCGTCCAAACCGATTTCGACCCCAACGCCAAATGGGACTCGGCCCGGCTGCAGGAGCATATCGAAACCATCGGACGACTCACCTTCGACGCGGCAGCCCAGAAACCCGATTTCGTCCTGTGGCCGGAAGCCGCCCTGCCGCTCTCCCTTGAAAGCGAAGGGTACCTGCAGCGCCTCACGAGCCTCTCAAAAGCCGTCGACACCCCGCTGGTCATCGGCGCTATCGACCATCGCGGCACCGGCTACGCCAACGGCGTGGCAATCGTCACCCAAGAAGGCCTCCAGAAGCCGGTCTACGCCAAGCGTCACCTCGTGCCGTTCGGCGAGTACGTACCCTTCGCCGATTTCCTGCCGCTCCGGAAAGTCGTGCCGATCAGCGAGGACTGCGTCGCCGGGACCTCCGTCTCCCTCCTCCCGCTGACCACGCGACGCGGCGACACCTTCATGGCCGGGGCCCTGATCTGCTATGAGGATGTCTTCCCTGAGCTGGCCCGCGAGCATGCCCTCGCCGGTGCCGACCTGCTGATCGTGGTCACAAACGACGCTTGGTACGGCCGGGAAGCCGGCGCCACTCAGCATGTCGCGCACTCCATCCTCGCCTCCGCTTCGACGCACCTCCCGATGTTGCGCTGCGGCAACGCCGGCTGGAGCGGCGCCATCAATGCCTACGGGTATGCCACCCCCGTCACCGAGCACGGGAGCATCTATTTCCGGGGAGGCAAGACGTCGGCGCCCGTCCAGATCGTCCCTGGACGCGGCCATACCTTCTGGGTGCGCCACGGCGACTGGGCCGTCGGTCTAGGCGGCCTGCTCTTCGCCCTGACCTACGTCTGGCGCCGTCGCCGGACCGTCTGAACCAAAAAACCGCAGGTCCTTGTCGACCTCTTCCGGAAACCGTCCAAGGTGAAGTGACCCAAGCGCGGGCAGACCCGCGCTTCACCGACGCTCACCGATGAAGCCCCTGCGCACCCTCCTCGCCTGCCTTAGCCTCTGCGTCGCCGTCACCCTCGCTGCGCAGGAGCTCAAGAAGCCCAAGGACGAGTTTCCAGAAAGCGGGATGGCCACGTTTAGCCTCCGCATCAAATCTATCCCGACGCTGCGCATGCAGATCAACGGCGTCACCGTGCTCATGGGCGTCGACACCGGTTGCCAAGGCACGGCCGTGATCACGCCGCGTGCCGCCGCGCGCTGCGGCGTCACCGAGGCGTTCAGCATGCCCACGATGGGTAACTCCGGGCGGAGCGAATCCACTTACGGACTCGTCGAGAAACTCCAGGCCGGCGAGGTGACGTGGCGCGACTTCCACGTGGCGCTCATGCCGCTCGACGGCATGGACATCGACGGCCTGCTCGGTGCCGATATCCTCTTTGCCCGTCCCTTCTACATGGACCTACGGAACAAGGTCATGATCCTCGGCAAGATCCCGGACACTTCCGCCGCCCATGAGGTCGCCTGCTACAGCCGCGGCGGCCACTGTGGCGTGAACATCGAGGTCGAAGGCGTGAAGGTGCCGATGATCGTCGATTCCGGCGCGTCCAAATCCTACATGAGCTCGCTGAAGTTCCGCGGCCAGACCCAGTTCCGCGGCTTCCTGCCCGTCGCTACGGTACGCAGCACCTCCCTCACCCGCGTCGAAGTCTGTCAGATCAAGTCCCTGCTCATCGGCGGGGCGCCGCTCACGGGCGTGGAGTTCATCCGCGATCTGGAGCACAACCTGCTGGGCGATGACTTCCTGCGAGCCCATCCGATCGCGGTGGACATGGCGTCACGCCGCCTCTGGCTCTTCGAGCCACAGGTGGCCGCAAAGCCGTCTGAAGAGACGTCCAAGTAAGCCGGCTTAGCGACGGCGACCGGATTTACCGGAAGGCTTGCTACCGCCTTCGGATTCGCCGCGTTCTTCGCTGGCGCCTTCTTCCGCCGGCTCATCTTCATCGTCCCAGCGGAGATTCTTCTCCATGTCCTTGTCGACTTCCTCGACGTCAGGCAGGTCGGCGATATCTTCGGCCGCACCCGTGGCGCGGGCAGGCTTGTCATCATCATCGTCGTCGCCCGGGACTTCATGGCCCTGCGGGACGAACTCGAGGATGTCAGTGATCTCTTCGAAAGGATGGATATCGCGGCCTTCGATCATGGCTTGGTTGCGCAGCTCGCTGAGCTGTTCATCCACGTCTTCGACGGTGAGCTTTTGCTCGAGCTTGATCGTGTCGTTGATGAGCTTCACACGCAGGCGCATGATGTGCTCAAGGAAGTCGGCGTAAGCGCCCTTGTCGCCGTCCTTGACATTCGGGAGGGCGAAGAGGGGCTCCTCGGAATCAAGGATATGTTCGGCGACGCGGACGAGGCGGACGGTGCTGTCCTTCTCGATGTCCTGGGCTTGGAACGGGACGAAGGCGGCTTCGAGCACTTCGTTAGAAAGGCCGTACTCGCGGAGAGGGTCCATCATGTCGAGGATCCAGGGGAACTGGAAGGGATCGAGGATGCCCAAGCCGTCCGGCTCGTAGTGCTTCGGGTCGGAGTTCTCCTTCACCCACCAGTTGCCTTCCTTCTCCTTGAAACGGATGGTGCACCAAAGGAGCTTTGAGGTAGTCACAGCCATGGGGGGTGATGTGCCCAAGTCTGGGCGGGAGTCAAGAGGGGTCGGCGGAGGGTCCAAATGGCGGGCTTCTCCGCTTTCCTTCCGGCCTTTCCTCCCTTAACTGCTGGGCATGTCTTTCCTGTATGAGAAGGTGATCTCCAAGGCCCTCTACTCGCTCGACCCCGAGACCGCCCACCAGGTCGGCCTCCGCGGCATGGGCCTCCTGGGTGCCTGCGCCCCCCTCCGCCTCCTGATGGAGCGTTCGCTGACCCCCAAGGGTGGCCGCCCGATCGAAGCCTTCGGCCTGAAGTTTCCCAACCACATCGGCCTCGCGGCCGGTTTCGATAAGGACGGTATCGGTTGGCGCGGCGCGGCGGCCCTGGGCTTCGGCCACGTCGAAGTCGGCACGGTCACCCCGAAGGCCCAGCCGGGCAACGAGAAGCCCCGCGTCTTCCGCTACCCCGAACTCAACGCCGTCGTGAACGCCTACGGTTTTCCGAACAACGGCGCCCAAGCCCTCTATGATCGACTCAGCAAGCACCCTGGCCGCGGTCAGCGCGTCTGCCCGCTCGGTATCAACATCGGCAAGAACAAGGCGACCGCCAACGAACAGGCGCATGAGGATTACCTCACCTGCTTCAAACTCCTCGCGCCCCTCGCCGATTACGTCGCCGTGAACATCAGCAGCCCGAACACCACTGGCCTGCGCGCCCTCCAGGACCGCGCCCCGCTCGTGACGTTGCTCTCAACACTCGCGAAGGAGAATCGCTCCGTCGCCGGTGGCCCCGTACCGTTGCTTCTCAAAATCGCGCCGGACCTTAATCCGAACCAGCTCGCCGACATCGTCAGCGTCGTCGGCGAATGCGGCTTCGCCGGCATCATCGCCACGAACACCACGATTACCCGTCCCGCGGGCACCGAAGCGTGCTCGCCCGGTCGCGGCGGCCTCAGTGGCGCCCCGCTGCTCGAACGTTCCCTGCAGGTCGTGCGTTTCCTCGCCAAGGAAGCCGACGGACGCATCCCGATCGTCGGCTGCGGCGGCATCCTGTCCGCGAAGGACGCCGGTCGCTTCATGGACGAAGGCGCGTGCCTCGTGCAGGTCTACTCAGGCCTCATCTTCCGCGGCCCGGAACTCGCCCGCGAAATCGCCGAAGGCCTCGCCTGGCGCCAGCGCGCCTGGGCCTGATCACTTCGTCGGCGTGACGAGGATGTGCACTTCCGACTGCTTGAGGAAGAACGGCACGAACGGGCTGTTCCAGTAGACCGCGTACGGTTCGCCGGCGGCCTTCACGTCGGTCCGCTTCGCGAGCCACGCCTTAAGCTCGGTCAGGGCCTCCTCGTAATTCTCCCGGCTATACGAGCCGCGGATGCCGATCGCGGCCACGCGACGTTCGGGTACCGATGACAGTTTCACCTGCGGCGTCTCCGCGAGGTCCGCACGCTTGGCCGAGGCCTCATCCATATAGAAGACCATCGTGCCCGGCTTGATGCCTGCCTCGACCGGCGCGGTCATCGGGATCTTGTTCGAGTCGATGTAACGGAAGAGTTTCATGAACAGCCCGTTGTCCCCGGCAAAATAATCATTCGCGGATTCCGTGCGCATCCAGCGGGCCGCGGGCAGGGTCTTGAGCTCGAGGTCGCCGGGGGCGGTGCGGGGATAGGCTTCGGACACGGCACCGAGTTTGGCGGACGACACGATGATGGCGAGGGCAACCCAGAGGAACGTCTTCATAAGGTCATTAAATGGCAGGCCGGCCCTGTTCCAATCTCGGAATCCTGCGACCACCCTTGCCACGGCCACGGGACTTCCTTTGCTGGGAGCATGGGCGAAACGAACGAGAAGAACACCTTAGCCTCCCGCCTAGGCCATAATTTCCTGACGGGCCTCTTCCTGCTCATGCCGATCGGCCTGACGCTCTACGTGGTGTCGGTGCTGCTCGACCTGATGGGCAAGTTCATCCAGCCCGCGATCGAGTGGGGCTTCGCTTGGCTTTGGCATAATTCGAAGACTCCCGCGCCCGATTTCACGACCGGCCTCTACCGCCAGCTGGTGGTCGTGTCATCCGCCGTGGTGATGCTCTGCATCTTGGTTGTCGTCGGCTACCTCTCGAAGCGACTCTTCGGTAAGATCCTCCACCGCTGGTTCGCCACCATCCTTGAGCGCATCCCTGGCCTCGGTGCCCTTTACGGCACCATCCGCCAGATGGTCGACGCCCTCAGCGGCCGCAATAAGGACACCTTCCGCCGCGTGGTGATGGTGGAGTTCCCCCGCCCGGGCATGTGGACCATCGCCTTCGTCACCCACGAGCAGCCGACGGTCTTCAGCGAGGCCATCGGTAAGCAGGTCGTGAACGTCTTCATCCCCGCCGCGCCGGCACCCACCACCGGAGTCATCTTGCACCTCTCTCCTGATGAAGTCCGCGAGACGAAGCTGACCGTCGGCGAAGCCCTCGGCCTGCTGATGAGCTTCGGTTCCGTCGTCCCCAAGCCGGAAAGCAAGGAGTAGGCCGGATGTCTGCGTCGAGCCTCCGCTGCCTGGTGCTGGGTCGCGATCCCTCCGGGGAATCGCACTCCCTGCTCACTCTGCTCGAGCCCGCCGAAGGCATCCTTCGCTGCCTGATCCGCACCCAACGCGGCAACGGCACCACGCTGCCCGACCTCTTTGACGAAGGCGAAGTGAGCCTCGAACGCGCGAAGGACGGCGGGATCCGCTTCGCCCGCGATTACCGCCTGCTCACCCGCCGCGCCGGCCTCGCCCGCGACCATCGCACGCTCGAACGCGCCTGCCGCCTCGCGTCGATGCTGCGCAAGAACCCGCCGCCGCCCGAATCCGCCGAAGTCTGCTACCGCATCGCGCTCGAGACGTTCGACGCGATGGCCGCACGCCCGCGCGCCGACTGCGCCTATTTCAAGAGCCTCTGGCTCATCCTCAAGGACGGTGGCTGGGGCGTGCATGAGCAGTGGTACACGCGCCTCGGTGCCCGCCAAGCCGGCGCGGCGGCGATTCTCGGCCAGCCGCTCGACGGGCAGACGACCGATGAAGAGACGGTCGCCAAGCTCGCCGTCGACCTCGAACGCTGGGCCGCCGGCGAAGCCCATTTCGTCCTGCCCTGATGCGCATCGACATCAAGGCGAAGCGCGTCGAGCTGAGCGCGCAGGAGTTCGCGACGTTCCGCCCGGGTCCCGGCGCGGGCGCCGGCGGCGCTCCGTGGCGTGCTGAAGCGGGCCGCCAATGGCACGAGACGATGCGTAAGGTCGCCGAAGCCGAAGGCCAGGGCTGGCAGTTCGAACGGACGATCGCCTGCGAAGTCGGCGCCCTCGGCTGGACGATCGCCATCACCGGCCGCGCCGACCAATGGCTCGAGACGGACGGCGAGGTCCGCATCCGCGAGATCAAGACGATCAGCCTCAAGCTACCGCGCAAACCGGAGTTCCTCATCGGTCGCTTCGCCCATCACTTCCTGCAGCTCGCGGCCTATTGCCACGCGGCACGTCTGGGCTCCGGCGCCCGCGAAGTGAAAGGCGAACTGATCTTCATCGATCCGGCCGATGGCACGCGCCAGCCGGTTGGGCTACCCCGCTCGGCCGAAGCCGACCTGCTCACGCAGGCGGAGACGGTCGCCGCGCACGCCGAGAACCGCCGGGCCAGTCACGCGCGTCTGCTCAATCTCCCGGATCGCCTGCCGTTCAAGGAACCGCGCGACGAATGGCTGCAATGCTGCGCCGATCTCGATCAGGCCGGCCTTGATTCGCCCACGCGCCTCCTCGTCGCGCCAACGGGCTTCGGGAAGACCTCCGCGGCCTTGCGCCACGGACTCGGCCTCCTCCGCGGCGGCCGTGCGGGGCGCCTGCTCTACCTCACCGGCAAGGGAACTGGCCAGACGCAGGTGCTCACCGAACTCCGCCGCCTCGCCCGCAGCAACGAGCTCCGCGCGGTGCTCCTCCGCCCGCGCTCCGAACACGAGGTCGAGGGTATCACCGACGACCCTGAGCAGATCCGTCGCAACTGGGCCAACGCGAAGATCGACCCGCAGCACCTGCTCGAGGAAGCCGCCGATCTCCGTCGCATCCGCGAGATCGGCCGCATCGCCGGCGTGCCGCCGTGGGATATCACCAAGGCCATGCTCGGCCATGCCGACGTGGTGATCTGCGACTACAACTACGTCTTCTCGCCGCGCAACCGCGCCGCCCTCGAGACCGTACCCGGCTGGGACATGGCCGACACGGTGCTGATCGTCGACGAAGCCCACAACCTGCCCGACCGCGCCGCGGAATGCCTCTCGCTGCGCGACGATGAGCAATCCGCCGCCGACTTCGCCTTCACGCTCACGCGCTTCCGCGCACCGGAAGCCTGGTGCCAGACCGCGCAGATGTGGGCTGACTTTCTCCATGGCCTGCCCAAGGCTGACGCCATCTCGCCCGATGACCGTATCGAAGCGATGGCCATCGCGGAACGGTTGTCCGTCCTCGCCGCCGAACACCCGTTCAATACCGACGACTTGCCGGATGCCGCCAAACAAGCCGTCTGGAACGCCGCCACGTGGTCCGAACGCCTTGAAGCCGCCGACCTTGGCTGGCTCCTCTGGTCGCCGAAGCCCGGCCTGCTCAGCCTCGACTGCCTTTCCGCCGCCAAGGCCACCGGTGAACGCCTCCGCGCTTTCGGTCACACCCTGCTCATGACCGCGACGCCCGGACCGCGCGGCTCGCTCGCGGACGACTGCGGTCTCGATTCGGATAATCTCGTGATGGTCAACGCCCTCGCACCGTGGCGCCAAGGCGCTTACACCGTCGCAATCGACGGACGCGTGGACACACGCCTCAAGTCGCGCGAAGGCCATATGGCCCGCACCGGCGCCGCCTTGCTCCGCCTCGCGCAGGAAGGCGCGGTGGCCGCGTTCTTCCCTTCCTATAAATATGCCGAAGCCGTGGTGAAGGAAGTCCGCGACCTCGATCCGAAGGCCGACGTGGCCGTACAACCCCGCGGGCTCGGCCCGGAGGGCACCGCCCGCTTCGTCGAGGATTCGCTCAACCGCTACACCATCCTCTGCCTCATTCTTGGCGGCTCACTCGGCGAAGGCGTCGACATGCTGGGCGGGCGCATCCGCTCGGCGGTGGTGATCGGGCCCGCCCTCCCCGAGGTCAACGCGCTCCAGGAAGCCCGCCGCAAGATGTTCGTCGAAGCCGGTGCCGAAGACGCGTTCTCGCTGGCGTATGTCCGACCCGGCATGCGCAAGGTCAACCAGGCGCTCGGCCGACTCGTCCGTGCGCCCGGTCACTCGGCCCGCGTGCTTCTGCACTGCCGCCGTTTCGCCGACGAGGCCTATCGCAGCCTACTTTCGACGGAATACGGCGACCCGCAGGTCCTGACCGACGACGCGGAATTCGTACGCTGGTCGGCCCGCAGCTGATTAGACGCGTCCGATGACGCGGCTGGCGGGGAAGCGGATCTTCTTCATCGCGGCGTACTTGTCGTCCGCGGCGCGGTAACCGACCGCACAGGCGACGATGACTTCGTAGCCGCTACCCTTCAGTCCGAGGATCTCGGTGTAGGCGGCGGGATCGATACCTTCGAGCGCACACGTGTCGACCGCGAGGGCCGCAGCGGCACCCATGAGCTGGCCGAGGGCGATGTAAAGTTGACGGGCCGCCCATTCCTTCTGGCCAGCGGCGTCCTTGCCGTTGACCACGCCACCGAGCATCATCTGGCGGTAGGGTTCGAGCTTGGTCGCGTCGGCGTTACGCTCGGTGACCATCTGGTGGAAGAAATCGTTCACGTCCTTCTCGGTGATTTCGGTACGACGGGCGAAGACGACGAGGTGCGAGGCGTCGGTGACCTGCGTCTGGTTCCAAGAAACTGGGCGGAGCTGGGCGCGCACGGCCGGGTCCGAGACGATGAAGAACTTCCAAGGCTGGAGGCCGTAGGACGAAGGCGTCAGGCGGAGGGATTCCTCAAGGGCGGCCCAAGTGGCGTCCGGGAGCTTGCGGGTGTCGAAAGCCTTGGTGGCGTAGCGCCATTCCAGGGAAGCGAGAAGTTGGGCAGGCGTCAGAGCGGCGTTCATATGAACCTCTAGACAACCCCGCCCCGCCTGCTTGTCAAATCAGGCGGGCGAAAGCACGCCGCCCGAGAGCACGAAACGTCGGTTGGCCCGTTCGGCAAACTCGCGGCTATGCGTGACCAGAATCAAGGCCGTGCCCCGCTCAGCGACGACGCCGAGGAGTAGGTCCATGACCTCGGCGCCGGTGCGCTCGTCGAGATTGCCGGTCGGCTCGTCGGCCAGGATCACCGAGGGGCGATTGACCATGGCACGGGCGATGGCGACGCGTTGGCATTCGCCGCCGGAAAGTTTCGCCGGGAGATGCTCGAGGCGGGCGCCGAGTCCGACCTGCGTCAGCAAGGAGCGGGCGGCCGCGGTCGCGGAAAGCGCTGGCACGCCGGCGATGCGCGCGGCGAGGGCGACATTCTCGAGCGCGGTGAGCTCGGGCATCAGTTGGTAGTTCTGGAAGACGAAGCCCACGCCCCGGCCGAGCGACGAACGCGGTGCGACGAGGCCGGCGCCTGGCGCGAGGATGCGGACTTCACCGGAATCAGGTTGATCGAGGCCGCCCAGTTGCTGGAGCAGCGTGGTCTTGCCTGAACCAGAGGAACCCCGGATCGAGATGGATTCGCCGGCAAAGACCTCGAGCGAGACGTCCGTCAGCACGGGCAGACGGCCAGCGGGCGACGCGAAAGCCTTGGTGAGGCCGCGAGCCTGGAGGACAACGTCAGGCATCGCGCATGGCCTCCGAGGGTTTGCGACCAGCGGCCCAGAGCGCGGGCACGAGACCGGCGATTGCCGTGGTCAGCAGGGTGAACGCCGCCGCGATGAAGAAATCCGACGCGTCGTAGTGGAGCGGCACTTTCGAGAACTGGTAGATATTAGCCACCATATCGCCGCTACCGAAGAGGCGATTGATCGTGCCCAGGATGCCATCACGGAAGGCGAGGATTGTCCAGGTAAGCACAAACCCGAGGAGCGTGCCAAGGGCGCCGATGAGTAAACCCTGCAGGCCAAAGAGCACGACAACCTGCCAGCGCGCGGCGCCGAGCGCGGCGAGCACGCCGACCTCACGCGAGCGGCGGATAACGGCCGAGAAGAGCGTGCTGCCGATCGAGAACGAGGCGACGAGCGTGATGATGAACATCAGGAAGAAGAGCATCGTCTTCTCGAAGCGGATGGCCGCGAGGAAGTCCTTCTTGATGTCCTGCCAAGGGCGGAAACGCAGTTCAGGATGGCCGACTGCGAGGCGGCCGGCGGTCGCCTCGGCTAGGGCGGGCTCCTTTAGGCGGAGCGTGAGGCCGTGGGCGCGTGGGCCGAGGTTCCAGATCTCGCGGAAGCGGCGGAGAGAAATGAGGGCGGCGGCGTTATCGACCTCGGTGAAGCCGGTGACGATCACCGCACAGACCTCGAATTCGGCCGGCAGCGGGGCCTTACCTTTCTCGGCCCGCTCAGCCATCGCGGGCGACCAGATCTCGATGCGGTCGCCGACGCGCACACGCAAGGCACGGGCGAGTCCAGCACCCAGGATGATGCGGCCATCATCAAGTTCGTCGAAGCTGCCCCCATAGACATACTTGCGGGCCGGCTGACCGGGGTCGGTCGGGTCGATCCCGCGTACCTGGGCGATGCCGGAGAAGTCGCCATTACGGGCGAGCGCTGGGCCTTCGGCGTAAAGGGCAGCGGAGGCGACTTCCGGGCTAGCGGCGAGCTGCTTCGCGAGGGCCTCGGGCTGCTCGATCGGCACGCCGCCCGTGACCTGACAGTCGCCGAAGGATTCGCGAATACGCAGGCGATGTTCTTCCCCGAAGCCGTTCATCACCGTCTGCACGATGAGTAACGAAGCTACGCCGAGACCCACGCCGAGGATCGACACCGTCGCGAACGCCGGGAAGCGCTTACCGGGAGGAAAGAGCTGGCGGAGCGCGAGATGGAGGAACCAGGGCAAAGGAAAAGACTCAGGACTGCGCTTCGGGCGCGAGCGTCGGGAACAGGATGACGTCGCGGATGTTGGCCGCACCGGTCAGCAGGATCACCAGGCGGTCGATGCCGATGCCGAGGCCGCCCGCAGGGGGCATGCCGTGCTCGAGCGCGAGGAGGAAGTCCTCGTCGATCTTCTGGGTCTCGGCGCCAGCTTGGAGTTGCAGCATCTGACGCTGCACGCCAGGGTCGTTCTGCTCGGAGTAGGCCGGGGCGATCTCCTGGCCGTTGATGCAGAGCTCGAAGACGTCGATGGTCGAGTCATCGCTGAGGGTGACCTTGGCGAGCGGGCAGAGCTCCTTCGGGATGTGCGTGACGAAGGTCGGCTGGATGAGGC
>JBAXMD010000028.1:0-15192 GCA_037134475.1 Verrucomicrobiota bacterium
GCCGCGCTTACTTCTTCTTCGAAGCTTTCTTCGATTTCAGTTCTTCGCGTTGCGGAATCAGGTAAGTGCGGCCGCGGATGAGGCGTTCGTAGAGGTCGACCATCGCCACGCCTTCGCGGGGACGGACCGAGTCGGCCTTCGTCGCGCGATCGACTTGGCGCTTGAGCATGCGACAGAGGTCTTCGGCGTTGTACTGGATCATGCCGAGGATGCGTTCGACGGAGTAGCCTGGGATGCTTTCTTCGATGTAGAAGCCGTCGGCTTCATCATCTTCGAGGAAGACGTGGGCTTCATTGACGCGGCCGAAGAGGTTATGCAGGTCACCCATGATGTCCTGGTAAGCGCCGACCATGAAGGCCCCGACGTAGTAGGGCTGGCCTTCCTTGAGCGGGTGGAGGGCGAGGGTCTTGCGGACGTCCTCGAGGTCGATGAAGTCGTCGACCTTGCCATCGGAGTCGCACGTGATGTCGACGAGAGTCGCCTGGACCGTTGGGCGTTCGTTAAGGCGGTGGATCGGGGCGATCGGGAAGAGCTGATCGAGGGCCCAGTGGTCGAGTAGGGACTGGAAGACCGAGAAGTTGCAGACGTACTGTTCGGCCAGCATCGAGTCGAGGCGGGCGAGTTCGTCCGGGACATCGGAAGAGTCCTTAAGGTCGTCGCGGATCTGGCGGCAGATGTCCCAGAAGAGACGGTCGGCGGCGGCGCGTTCTTCGAGGCGGAGATTGCCGAGGCTGAAACGGGCGTGGGCTTCCTCGCGCTTTTCCTTGGCGTCGTGGTAGCGTTCGAGGGGATCGAACTTCCGCTTATTCTTGCGGATGGCCTCGAGTTCTTTGACCAGCTGGTGGGTCTTGCCCTTGGAGGTATCGACCTTGCCGTCGTCGCGGGTGATGCGGTCGACCGCTTCGAAGATCAGGATCGAGTGCGGGGCGACCAGGGCGCGGCCGGATTCCGAGACAATGTCGGGGAGCTCCACCTTGCTCTCTTCGCAGATCTGTTTGACGTTGGCGACGACGTCGCGGGCGTAGCCTTCCATGCTGTAATTCATGGAAGATTCGTAGGCCGAACGGCTGCCATCGTAGTCGATACCTAGGCCGCCACCGACGTCGAGGAGTCCCATCGGGAAGCCCATGCGCTTGAGTTCGCAGTAGAAGCGGGTGGCTTCGACCACGGCCTTCTTAATCGTACCGATGTTCGGGACTTGGGAGCCGATGTGGAAGTGGACGAGGCGAAGGGAGTCCTTCATCTTCGCTTTGGCGAGGCGCTGGGCGACCTCGACGATCTCGGAAGCCGTCAGGCCGAACTTGGCGTTCTCGCCGGTGCTGTCGGCCCACTTGCCTTCGCCGGCGGTGGTGAGCTTGACGCGGAGGCCGATGTGGGGCTGCACGCCCATGCGGCGGGCGATGCGGATGATGGCGTCGATCTCCGAGAGCTGTTCGACGACGATGATGGTTTGCTTACCGAGGCGGCGACCCATCAGGGCGAGCTCGATGTATTCCTCGTCCTTGTAACCATTGCAGATCAGGAGGGCCTTGCGGTTCTCGAGGAGGGCGAGGGCGATGATGAGCTCGGGCTTCGAGCCGGCTTCGAGGCCGAAATCATATTCTTCACCCGCGTCGAGGATCTCTTCGACCACTTCGCGGAGCTGATTGACCTTGATCGGGAAGACGCCGCGGTAGCGACCGTCGTAATCCTCTTCCTTGATCGCGTTACGGAAGGCTTCGTTGATCTGGGTGACGCGGTTACGGAGCAGGTCCTGGACGCGGATCGTCAGCGGGGGCTTCAGGCCGGACGCTTCGACTTCCTTGACGATGTCGGTGATGCGGATCTTGCGGTGGTCGCCTTTCGGGTGCACGCAAAGGTGCCCCTGAGGGTCCACGGAGAAGTTGTTACCTCCCCATCGTTTGAAGCCGTAATATTCTTCGGCGTCTTTGGTAGTCCAGGGCTGCGGTTTGCTCACGTCGGTAGGGAGGTGGACTTTTTATCGTGCGGGGGGAAGCGCAAGGGGAAATCTCGCCTCCGCGGGTGGCTTACGGCTCGACCCGGCGGCGCCGGGCGATTGTCTGACCGCATGTCCGCCGAGCCAGTCATCCGAGCGACGATCGCGTTACGGAAGGCCCTAGACGGCCGTTCGTTTCCCGCGCCGGCGGACTTCGTCTACCAACCGCTAGACTACGCATGGGCTTCGCATGAGGCCTACCTACGTCGCTTTGCGGCCGCGGGACCGCGGAAGGTGCTCTTCCTGGGGATGAACCCCGGTCCTTTCGGGATGGCTCAGACCGGAGTGCCTTTTGGCGAGATCGCCGCCGTCCGTGACTGGATGGGACTCGAGATGCCGGTCGGTCGACCTGAGAGGGAGCATCCTGCCAAGAAGGTCACTGGTTTCGCCTGCCATCGCTCCGAGGTAAGCGGTCGCCGACTCTGGGGCTTGTTTCAGGAGCGCTTTGTTAAAGCGGAGTCCTTCTTCGCTGATCACCTCGTCCACAACTACTGCCCGTTGCTCTTCCTTGAGAATACCAAACAGGGACGAAATGTCATCCCGGAGGAGTTGCCCAGCGAGATCATGGCGCCCGTGAACAAGGAGTGTGATAAGTTGCTCCGGGTCATGGTTGAGACGCTCGGCGTCAGTACCGTCGTCGGCGTGGGAGGTTATGCCGAGACGCGGGCCCGCGAAGCCCTGGACGGCTTGCTGGTCAAGTTTGCGAAGGTGCCACACCCGAGCCCGGCGAATCCCGTTGCGAACCGCGGCTGGTCGGCGGCGGCGACAAAAGCCTTACTCGATCAAGGAGTCTGGTCCTGATGGGACTCATCGAGGAGATCCTTGTCCGCCCCAAGCTTCGTCAGAAACTTTGGGCCTGGTGGTATCCGTTCTTCACCCGACGTGTGCGGGCGCAGGGAATCGACTTTCTTAACTATGCTTTTCAGGAAGAGGACGTTGCGTCTTTAGCCCTGTCGGCTGCAGATGAGCCGAATCGTCCGAATATCCAGCTGTACGAGCATGTGCGCGGCGGTGTCACCTTGCATGGTTTGCGGGTCCTTGAGGTGAGTTGCGGTCATGGAGGCGGAGCTTCTTATTTCACACGGACCCATCAGCCCGCCGAGTTTGTCGGCTTGGATCTGAATCCCGAGGCCATCCGGCATTGCCAGTCACGGCATCAGGTCGCCGGACTTCGTTTCCAGGTCGGCGACGCCCAGCGGCTGCCTTTCACGGACGGCTCCTTCGACGTCGTCATCAACGTCGAGGCTTCGCACTGCTATCCCGACTTCCCCGGCTTCGTCGATGAGGTGGCTCGGGTGCTGAAGCCCGGTGGCAGATTCTGCCATGCCGATCTCCGTTATCAGGCTGGCATCGACGAATGGATGTCGGCCTTGGCGAAGCATCCGAAGCTCCGGCTGGACGAGATGCGCCTGATCAATCCCGAGGTCATCCGCGGGATGGAACTGAACACGCCTCGTTATGTCGCCATGGTGAAGCAGGCTCTACCGCGGTTCGTGCATGGTCTAGCCTTGGACTTCGCCGGCGTGAAAGGGTCGCGGCTCCACCGCGACGCCATCAGCGGCGAGATGAGTTACCGCTCGTTTAAGCTGACCAAGAAGTCCTGAGCTTACTTCGGCTCCAGGATGATCAGTCGTCCCGGCGTGCTTGTGCCGGCGGCCAGCGAGTTGCCACGACAGTATTCCGCGATGAGCAGACGATGGCCGGGCAGGGTGATCATCGAGATTGGTCGGGCGAGCGGTGCGGCGACCGTGGTCACCACCGCTTCCTTCTTGGCGAAGTCGAGGCGCGCTTGGATGAGGTCGAAGCCGCTCTGTCCCTTGAGGTAGTTGCCAAAACGGGTGAGCAGGAAACTGTTGCCCAGCGGGGCGGGCCAGTCTGGGCCGAGTTCGAGGATCGTGGAAGGGGAGGAGTGCGGCGTGAAGGTCGCCGAGCCACCGCGGTCGTTGGCGTCAGGGCCGACGTTCTTGAACGGACGCACGAACTTCAGGCCTTTGGGAGCATCGGGCGTGTAAGGGTAAGGTTTCTTCGTCCAGTCGCCGAACTCGTAGGGGAAACCATAGTGCCGACCTAGCTCGATGAGGTTGAGTTCTTCGGGCGTATCGGCGTCGGTGCCGTTCTCGACGCCCAAGAGGCGTCCCGCATGGTCCCAGGTGAAGTGGTAGGTGTTGCGCAACCCGTGGGCGAAGATCTCGATATCGGGGTTCTCGGTGCGGGGGTCGAGGCGCCAAAGTTTCGCAGTGAGAGTGTTCTCGCCGGACTTATCGTAATTGGGGGACTGGCCCGTCTCGCCTCCGTCGGTGCGTGAGCCGCTGCTCACGTAGAGCAAGCCGTCCGGCCCTTGGGCGATGTGGTTGACGCCATGGTTATACGGACCGACGCCGAAGTTGTAAGCCGTGCGGAACCAAGGCTTCGGTTTCGTCCAGGAACCTGGGCCGGCCCACGGTTCCGTGCGGAAAATCGTCACCTCGTTCACCACGGGCGTCTTCGACTTGTTGCATTGGTTACTGATGAAATAGAGGCGGCCTTTGTCATCCGTGCCGAGGCCGAGACAGGTCGGGTCGCCGAGCTTGAAGTCTTGGAGTTCTTTGCCGGACCAGAGCAGCGCGACGGCGTGGGTGGCGATATCCCAGGACCAGAGGTCGCCTTTGGGGGCCAGGATCACCACGTGTTTGCCGTCGGGGTGGGCGGTCAGGCGGGTCGGTTGAAAATCGAGGCTCGCAGCGACAGAGAATTTCCAACCGGCCGGAGCGGCGGGCAGTACGTCGGGCGACATCGCCGCGAGGAGCTTCTCGTAGGTCGGGTAGGTCGTCTGGGCGCGGAGGGCGGCGATCTCGGCGGCCGAGGTCGGTGAGTAGGCGTTACCCCAGTTGCTGAAGACGTAGTTGAAGACCTTGGCTAGGTCCTCGTCGCGCAGGGTCACCGGAGGCATCCAGCCCTGGTAGGTCTGGCCGTTGACCTCAATCTTGTCCTTCAGGCCTTCGAGCGGGGCGCGCAGGGCCCGTTCGCGTTGATTTGCGATATAGTCTGAACGGGCCAGGGGCGGGAAGGCCTGCGGGATGCCTAAGCCTTCTTGTCCGTGGCAGGCGGCGCAATATTGGCGATAGAGCTCGGCGCCGGTCGGCTCGACCTGGGCAGACAGCGAGGCGGCCGTAAGCAGGCAGAGGGCGAGGAGGCGAGGGGTCATCCTAGGTCGTTAATGATGCCACCGGGTGGGCTTGTCGAGTCCGCCAACTCAGGCTGGCAGGCGTCAGGAAAACGCCTAGACCTAGGTCATGCTTACGCCCCTGTTCCGTATCCTGATGCTCGTCTGCTCGGTGGCCGTCGTGGCCGCGGATCGACCCAACATCATCTTCATCCTGACGGACGACCAGGGATACGGCGACCTGAGCGCACACGGTAATCCCGTCCTCAAAACGCCGAATATCGACAAGCTCCGGTCCGAGAGCGTACGTTTCACGGACTTTCAGGTCTCGCCGACCTGTTCGCCGACGCGCAGTGCCTTGCTGACGGGCCGCCACGAATTCAAGAACGGCATCACCCATACGATCTTGGAACGTGAGCGTATGGCGCTCGGCTCGGTGACGCTCGCCCAGCAGTTGCAGAAGGCCGGATATCGTACGGGCATCTTCGGCAAGTGGCATCTCGGAGACGAAGCGGAGTATCAGCCGAACAAGCGCGGCTTTGACGAAGTCTATATCCATGGCGCCGGCGGCATCGGCCAGAGCTACCCGGGGAGCTGCGGTGACGTGCCGAAGAATTCGTATTACGGACCGACCCTGTTGCATAACGGCAAGTTCGTGAAGACCGAGGGGTATTGTACCGACGAGTTCTTCAAGCAGGCGACGAAGTGGATCGAGGGTGAGACCGCGGCCAAACGTCCGTTCTACGCTTACATCGCGACCAACGCGCCACATGGCCCGTATCACGCCCGGCCGGAGGATGCCGCCCTTTACGAAGGCAAGGACCTCGGTAAGGACACCGAGAACTTCTTCGGCATGTTGCACAACATCGACCAGAACGTCGGGCAGCTCATGGCCAAGGTCGAAGCCCTCGGGGTCGCCAAGGATACCTTGGTAATCTTCATGAATGACAACGGCGGCACCGCTGGCGTGAAGGTCTTCAACGCCGGCATGCGCGCCCAGAAGGGCTCGCCCTACATGGGCGGTATCCGGGCCATGTCGTTCTGGCGCTGGCCGACGCATTTCCAGCCGACCGACGTCAAGGCGCTCGCCGCCCATATCGATTTTGCACCGACGATTCTTGAGCTCACCGGCACGCCGGCTTCCGACCAGATGAAGTCACAGATCGAAGGTCGGAGTCTGGTGCCACTCCTGACCGCGAAGGTCGGCCAGGATATCGCCTGGCCTGATCGCACGCTCTTCACGCATGTCGGCCGCTGGGGCAATATGGTCAAGGGCGTCGACCCCGAGGTCGGTAAGTATGCCCAGACCAGCGTGCGGACCACGCAGTGGCACCTCGTGTCTACCGGCGTCACCGTCGGTGGGGCGGCCAAGGGTAAGGGCAAGGCCGGAAAGAAAGCCCAGCAGTCACCGACGGACTTCGTGCAGTCCGCGGCCAATTGGGAACTCTTTGACCTGAGCGTCGATTACGGCGAGACCACTGACGTTGCGAAGAAGCATCCGGAAGTCGTCGCTGATCTCATCGCCAAGCATGACGCCTGGTGGAAGGAATGCCGCCCGCTCATGGTCAATGAGAACGTCGCCGGCCCCGCCGAGAATCCGTTCAAGGTGATGTATCGGGAGCAGATGGGGAAATAACCGAGGACCGGAGGGCAGGAGGACCGGAGGGCTCGAGGCTTAGGCCAGCAGCTTCTTCACGACTTCGCCGTGGATGTCGGTGAGGCGGAAGTCGCGGCCCTGGTAGCGGTAGGTCAGGCGAGTGTGCTCGACGCCCATCAGGTGTAGGATCGTCGCGTTGAGGTCGTGCACGTGGACGCCATCCTTGACGATGTTGTAGCTGAAGTCGTCGGTCTCGCCGAAGGTCGTACCCTTGTTGACCCCGGCGCCGGCCATCAGGACCGTGAAGCAGCGGGGGTGGTGATCGCGCCCGTAGTTGGTCTCGGTCAGCGCGCCCTGCGAGTAGGTCGTACGACCGAATTCGCCGCCCCAGACGATGAGCGTATCATCGAGCAGACCGCGCTGTTTGAGGTCGGTAAGGAGGCCAGCCGTGGCTTGGTCGGTGTCATTGCATTGGCCCTTGATGGCCTTTGGGAGGCCGCCGTGGTGATCCCAGCCCATGTGGAAGAGCTGGACGAAGCGGACGTCGCGTTCGCAGAGGCGACGGGCGAGGAGGCAGTTCGAGGCGTAGGAACCGGGGCGCTTCACGTCAGGACCATAGAGGTCGAGCACGTGCTGCGGTTCCTTCGAGAGGTCGAGCAGGTCGGGCACGCTCGTCTGCATGCGGAAAGCCATCTCATATTGCGAAATACGGGTCTGGATTTCCGGGTCGCCCAGGACGCCGTGGCGCTGGTTGTTGAGGGCGGCCAGTTCATCGAGTTGTTCGCGACGGACTTCACGCGGGATGCCTTCGGGGTCTTTCAGGTAGAGCACGCGCTCTCCCTTATTGCGGAGTTTCACGCCCTGAAGTTTCGAGGGCAGGAAACCGGCTCCCCAAAGGCGGTCGTAAAGAGGTTGGTCTTCCGGGCGGCCGCTGCCGAAGGACGTCATCACCACGTAAGCGGGAAGGTCGGCGTTCTCGCTGCCCAGGCCGTAGGCGGACCAAGCGCCGATGCTGGGGCGACCGGCCAACTGGCTGCCCGTCTGCATGAACGTGATCGCCGGGTCGTGATTGATGGCCTCCGTGTGCATGGCGCGGACGACGCACCATTCGTCGGACTTCGACGCGATATGTGGGATCAGTTCGCTGAACCAATTGCCCGACTGGCCATGTTGCTTGAACTTGAACATTGTCGGGGCGACCGGGAAGTTCTTCTGACCCGACGTCATCGTCGTCAGCCGTTGGCCTTTGCGGATCGATTCCGGGAGGTCCTTACCGCGCATCGCTTCCAGTTGCGGCTTCGGGTCGAAGAGGTCCATCTGGGACGGCGCACCCGACTGGAAGAGATAGATGATGCGCTTCGCCTTCGGCTTGAAGTTCGGGAAGCCTAGGCCGGGATTGGCGGCGAAGGCGGGCGTACCCATCAGCGAGCCCAGCGCGGCCAGGCCGATGCCACCGGCGGAACCCTTGATGAAGGTGCGGCGGGACAGGGCCATGCGGGTGGCCTGATCGAGTCCGAGGAATTGGCGGTCGTTACAGTTCATTCGCGGGTGACGGTTTCGTCGAGGTTGAGGAGGATGTTGGCCGTGGCCGTCCAGGCGGCCAACTGGTTGGGATCGAGATCGGCGGCGGCCTTGCTCAGGCCTTGCGCGAGGAGCTTCGGGGCGAGCGTGGTATCGGCGGCGTAGGTCGCCAGGCGCTTGTCGAGTCCCTTGCGGAGCACCGCGAGTTCCGCCGGCGTGGCGTCGCGGCGGACCACCTTGCGGAAGGTCCAGGCCAGCTTGGCGTCGTTATTGCCGGGCTGACGGAGGGACTGTTCGGCGAGTTTGCGGGCGGCTTCGACGAAGGTGACCTCGTTCAGCAGAGAGAGGGCTTGCATCGGGGTGTTGGAGCGGGAGCGCTTCACCGTGCAGACCTCGCGGCCGGAAGAATCGAAGAGCAGCATCGTGGGCGGAGCCGCGGTGCGCTTCCAGATCGTGTAGAGCGAACGGCGCCAGAGGCCCTCGCCCGTGTCGGCTTTATAATTACGCATGTCGCCGTAGACGCTGGTCTCGTCCCAGACCGCTTCGGGCATGTAAGGCTTCACGCTGGGTCCGCCTTGTTTGTCGACGAGCAGGCCAGCGGTCCAGAGGGCTTGATCACGGATGACTTCGGCGGGCAGGCGGAAGCGGGGGCCGCGGGCGAGCAGACGGTTGTCGGGGTCTTTATCGAGCATCTCGGTGGTGACGGCGGCGCTGCGGCGATAAGCTGCGCTGGTCATGATCAGTTTCTGCATCGCCTTCATGTCCCACTTGCGGTCCACGAATTCGACGGCGAGCCAGTCGAGCAGCTCGGGGTTGCTCGGCCATTCAGCCTGCGAACCGAAGTTCTCAGAGGTCTTCACGAGGCCGATACCGAAGAAGCGTTCCCAGGCCCGATTAACCCAGACGCGGGCGGTGAGGGGGTGTTGGCCACTGACAAGCCAGCGAGCGAAGCCGAGGCGATTATTGGGTTCGCCGGCGGGCATCGGCGGTAGGGCGCGGAAAAGCGCACGTTCGACCTTCGGGCCAATCTTGTCGTATTCGCCACGGAGGAGCACGAACGCGTCACGTGGCTTGGGTAGTTCATTCATCACCATCACCGTGATGGGTGCGTTATTGGCCGTCTCGAAGGCCGTCTTCGCGGCGGCGACCTTGGCGGTCGCGGCGAAGCGGGGATGTTCTGCGCTGTCGGCGAAGAGTTTCTCCAGCGACTTGCTGTCCGCCTTGGTGAGCTGGTCGACGGGCTTGGCCATGAGTCGGCGAGCGGCTTCAGCCGCCGGGTCAGTCTTCAGCGAGAGGAGTTTAGGATCCTGGCCGGAGAGATTCAGGCGGAAGCGGCCCATGCTGTGGTTAGCGACTGCGTCGTGTCGCATCACCACCACCAGCTTGGCGCCAGTGGGGATGGTCGTCGGGGCGATGGTGAAGATCGCCTTACGCGGGACGCGGTTCTCGGCTAGATTTCCGCCGATCGCCCAGCCGGCTTTGTTATTATCGGTTTTCTTTGCCTTACCCTTGGTCATCGGGGTGGGGGCGAGCTTAGCGATGCTCCAGCCGGCTTGATCGTAATCTGTCTCGGCTTTCACCAGCGGAAGGTTCGTCGTCTTGCCGTCGGCGGTCAGGAGGCGAATCTCGAAGGCGCTGAGCACGAAGTTACCGTTGACGGCGCGGCCTAGGCTTTTCCCCGGATGGGAGTCGTCGGGCAGGGCTTCGAGGCGAACGGCGGTCAGCAGGCCCGGTGCAGGCGCGGCTTCGACGATGTAGGTCTCCTTGGCGGCCGTGCCACCCGAGACGAGCCATGAGCCGTCGTCGAGGCGTTTGAACTCAGCATTTTCTTTCGCCGACACTTTTTCGTCCAACAGGGGCTGCCAGGCCACGCCTTCCTTGGAGAAGGCCGCGCGCTGGCGGTCGAGCCACTTGGCGAAGAGTTCGGGTTGGGCGGACGGGATGTCCTTGAGCGTCTTCTCCGCGGCGGCGAGGGCCGCGGTGGCCTCATCAATCTTCTTCTGCTGTTCCTCGGTCGGGAGGGAAAGTAAGGGGGCCGTGTTGCCGCCGGCACGCGTTCGACCGGAACCGCCGAATTCGCCGAGTACCCCGGATTCATTGTTTGAATTAAAGTAAGCGAAGAATTGGTAAAATTCCTTCTGCGAGATCGGGTCGTACTTGTGGTCGTGGCAGCGGCAGCAGTTCATCGTCAGGCCCATCCACGTGGAACCGGTGGTCTCGATGCGATCGATGACGTTTTCCGCGAACCATTCTTCCACGATGCGGCCTCCCTCGCCGTTGAGGCGGTGGTTGCGATGGAAGGCCGTGGCGACGATCTGGTCGCGGGTGGCGTGCGGGAGTAGGTCGCCGGCGAGTTGCTCCACCGTGAAGGCGTCGAACGGCTTATTATCATTGAAGGCCTTGATCACCCAGTCGCGGTAGGGCCACATCGTGCGCTGCGTGTCGCTCTGAAAGCCGTTGGAGTCGGCGTAGCGGGCGAAGTCGAGCCACTGCATCGCCATGTTCTCGCCGTAGTGAGGCGAGGCCATGAGTCGGTCGATAGCCTTGGACCATGCTTCCGAGCTGGAGTCGGTCAGGAAGGCCTGCAGGTCGGCGTCGGAGGGCGGCAGGCCGGTGAGGTCGAGGGCAGCGCGGCGGAGGAGCGTGGTCTTAGGGGCGTCGCCGTTGGGCTTCAGGCCCTTGGCGGTGAGGCCTTGGGCGAGGAAGCCATCGATCGCGTTACCGCCGGCGGGAATCGTCGGGACGGCGGGCTTGACGGGAATCTGGAAAGCCCAGTGGCCTTGGTATTCGGCGCCTTCTTTGATCCATTGTTCGACGAGGGCGATCTGACCCTTGCTGAGTACCTTATGGAAATCTGCCGGCGGCATGTGGTCATCCGTATCCTTCGTCAGCAGTCGCTTCATCACTTCGCTCTTTTCGGGATGACCCGGCGTGATGGCCGGTTCGCCAGATTTGCCCCCCTTGCGCGCGGCATCGAGGGAGTCTAAGCGCAGCTTACCCTTCACCTTATTTTCGTCGGGGCCGTGGCAGGCGAAGCAGGTGTCAGAGAAAATCGGCCGGATATCGCGGTTGAACTGGATACGGTCAGCGGCCGGTGCGGAAGCAAAGAGCAGGGCGCCGGCGACGGCGAGAAGGGGGCGGTAAGGGCGCATGGGGCTTGCGATGAAAGACAGTAAAGACCGCCGCTGGTTCATAGCAATGTGCAGTTAATAAAAAACCCCACTTTCGAGGGGTTTTGAAAGGCCGATGAAAATCGGCTTACTTGGCGTCGATCACCTTGACGGACAGGTTGCGGAAGCCCACCGGGTCGCTGTGGCCCGCGAAGCCGAAGTAGCCGTGGGTATTGTCTTTACCGGGGTGAGGGCTCTTCGCCATCACCGTGGCCATGTCGACCTTGGAGAGGTCGGTGTCGAGGATCAAGTAGCCGTTGAGTTCGACCTTGATGGTCGAGCCGACGACGGTGACTTCTTCGAAGTTCCATTCGCCGATGGGGCGCTGGTAGCCGCGCAAGGCAGCGGCCATGCCGTAAGCCGAGCCATGGACCTGGCGGGGATCGATCTTACCCTTTACCTTGTCGTAGTTGTCGTCGAGGACCTGGATCTCGCACATGCCGACATAGGCGGTGTTGCCCTGTCCGGGGTAGCGGATGCAGAAGCCGTTGTTGCCGCCGACGGGAATCTTGATTTCAGAGCGAACCGAGAAGTCCTTCAGGTCGTCCTTATGGTACAGGTTGCCGCCCTTCTTGGGTTTGCAGAAGATGGCACCGTCGACGACTTCATATTCGCTCACCGCGCCCTGCCAATCGGTCAGGTCCTTGCCATTGAAGATGGAGTGGAAGCCGGTGTTGCCGTGGGACGACAGAATCTGGTTGGCTTCATCGCCGCCAATCTCGCGGACAGCGATATTGCGCCAGCGGATAGAGGCGCCGTGCGTCTGTAGGCAGATCGGGCCCTTGGCCGGGATGGCGGCCTTGCGGTCGTAGTAGTTCTCGAGGATAGCGTGGTCGACAGTCTGCTTGCCGTTGAGCCAGACGCTGACGCGGGAGCCGACCATCACGACGCGGAGCGTGTTCCACTCGCCGGCGGGCTTATCGGCCAGGACCAGCGGGTCTTTGCCCGGCTTGCCGGGGGAGTTGTTCCAAAGGGCACCGGAACCGAGCTGGGCGCCATGCTTGAAGGCTTTCTCGTCGGTCGGATCCCAAATCTGGACCTGCGGGACTGCGCGAAGGTAGACGCCGGAATCGCCCTTCGGAGCCATGTTGTATTCGAGCACGAGTTCGATATCGCCGTATTCCTTGTCGGTGGTCGCGTAGGCGCCGGTGCCGGGATTCGAGAGTTCGCCGTCCTTGACGGACCAGTGTTGCGGAAATTCCTCGCGCATCTTGGCGAGCATCGCGTCCTTCTTCTCGCCCGTGAGCTTGGTGACAGAGTGAGGATTGTAGCCATGCCAGCCAGCCAGGTCCTTGCCGTTGAAGAGCGGGGTGAAGCCGGCGGGCGGAGAATCCGCCAAGAGAGCGGAGGCCGCGACGGCGAGGAGGGCGGTGAGGAGGCGCATAGATCGAGGAAGGGAGGACAGGAGGGCCTGAGGGTATGAGGGGTTTTAGAGGGGCTCGAGGGTGCAGCGCTTGACTTCGAAGGCGCCGCCTTCGACCTGGAGGCCGATGAAGCCTTCGGAGAGATTGGTGCCGGTGGCCTTGTTCACTTCCTTGCCGTTGACGAGGATCGTGACGGTGTTGCCGTCGCAGACCGTGGTGAAGGTATTCCATTCGCCAACGGGCTTCTCGAGGCTTTCGCCGGGGCGGCCAATGCGGTAGCCGCGGACCTTGCCGGACTTCTTATCCTTTAGTTCCGTCCCGTCTTTGACGGTCGCACCGTTCCAGAAGTAAAAGTCGCCCTGGCGGTCATGCATGCCCTGGCATTCGATGCTCTTAGGCCAAACCGCGTCGGGCGGGGTCATGTGGACGACCACCCCGGTGTTGCCGGCCTTGGTGAAGCGCCATTCAACCGTGAAGCGATACTGCTTGTAGCTTTCATTCGTACGCAGGAAGCCGTTGGGCTTGCCGTTGCAAACAAGGAGGCCGTCCTTGATGGACCAGGTGTCCTTGGAGGTTTCGGCCGGATAGACGACCCAACCGACGGTGTCCTTGCCGTTGAAGAGTTCGGTCTTCGCGGACGGCGTGATGGCGTCGGCGGCGAAGGCGTTGACGAAGGCAGACGCCATCAAGGCGGCCGTCAGGGTGAGGCGGTGGAGGGGCATGACTCGACGTTATGATTTCGCCCCGACCATTGAAGTCTAAACACCGAATTTAAACGGCGTATAAGTGTCGTTTACCGCTTAGGCCATGATGCCCTTCACCACCTTGCCCGCGATGCCCGTGAGGCGGACGTCGAGGCCCTGGTATTTTACGTTCAGGCGATGGTGATCGATGCCCATCAGGGCGAGCATCGTGGCGTGCAGGTCATGGACATCGACGACGTTTTCGACGGCGTTGTAGCCTAGCTCATCAGTGGCCCCGTAGGTCGTGCCGGCCTTGATGCCGCCGCCCGCGAGGAAGACTGAGTAGCCGGCGATGTGGTGATCGCGGCCCGTGCCTTGGCCCATCGGCGTGCGACCGAATTCACCGCCCCAGAGGATGAGCGTATCGTCGAGCATGCCACGTTCCTTGAGGTCGCGGATGAGTGCTCCCGTAGCCTTGTCGACGTCTTCGGCGCCCATCTTCATGCCGTTATCGAGGTTGCCGTGGAGATCCCAGGCGCGGTGGTAGAGCTGGATCATGCGCACGCCGCGCTCGGCGAGGCGGCGGGCCATGAGGCAATTGGAGGCGAAGGAGCCGTCGCCGACTTCTTTGATACCGTAGTTTTCGAGCGTCTTCGCGGACTCGCTCTTGAAGTCGAGCAGCTCGGGCACGCTCGACTGCATCTTGAAAGCCATCTCGTACTGGGCCACGCGCGTGGCGATCTCGGGATCGACGGTCTCTTCGGCGAGCTGGCCATTGAGTCGGCGGATCTCATCGATGACCTGACGTTGGGTGCTCTGGCAGACGCCCTCAGGGTTGCCGATGTAATGGACCGCTTCGCCTTTGGACTGGAATTGGATGCCTTGGTACTTGCTGGGCAGCACACCACTGGACCACTGACGCGAGGAGATCGGCTGCTGCCCGGTGCGACCCGTGGAGGTCAGCACGATGTAGCCCGGCAGATTCTCGGTCTCGGAGCCGAGGCCGTACAGGAGCCAGGAGCCCATGCTCGGGCGGCCCTTGATGATCGAACCGGTGTTGAAGAAAGCGTGGGCCGTATCGTGATTGATCTGCTCCGTCTTTAGCGAGCGGACGACGCAGAGGTCATCGGCGACCGAGCCGATGTGCGGGAAGATGTCGGTCAGTTCCATGCCCGACTTGCCCCACTTCTTGAATTCGAAGGAACCGCCGCGGGCCTTGAGGACCGTATTCTGGAGCTGGGCGATCTGCTTGCCCTTGGTGAACGACTCCGGGAAGGCCTGGCCGTGGAGACTCTTGAGGACAGGTTTGTTATCGAAGAGCTCAAGGTGGGGAGGGCCGCCCGCCATGCAGAGGAAGATGACGCGCTTGGCTTTCACCGGTAGGTCTGGCTTCTGGAGCACGCCCTTGGAGAACTGGGCGGCGTGCAGGTCGCCGAAGCCCGACTTCGCGGCGAGCATGGCGAACGCCGCGCTGCCGAGGCCGTAGGCGCTCTTGGTGAGGAAGCTCCGTCGATTAATCGACAGGGCATGGGCGATAGGGTCGTAAGGGCGCATGGTCTTAGTAGCGGGTGATCGCTTCGTGGGAATTGAGGAGGACGCGGCAAGCCTGCGTCCAGGCGGCGAGTTCAGCTGGATTATCGGCGACCGACTGGCTGAAGCCGACCTTGATCAACTTGGCGGCTTCGGCCGGATTGGACTTATAATAAGCCGTCTGATCGC
>JBAXMD010000029.1:0-14753 GCA_037134475.1 Verrucomicrobiota bacterium
GAAGTCACCGGCGCCTTCGGCGTCCGCGGTGGCATCGGCATCACGGTGCGCGCCGTGCACGGCAAGCAACCGCAGCCGTGAAGCGTCGCCCCGTCCAGCAAGACGACGGGGAGCCGACGGATTGGCCAGGTTCGGCCTTGGTGTCTGATTTCCTGACGCGGCAGCTGGCCGGGCGTCGGCTGGCTGCGCTTTCATGCCTGACCTACGGGCGTTCGCTTAAGGGCTTCGCCCTGTGGATGAAGTCCAACGGCGGTTGGGATGGCGATTGGTCGAAACTGACCGCGCGCCATCTCCGCGACTTCGTCATCGAGCGGCAGGGCACGCACAACCGCCGATCCGTGCACAACCAGGTTTCGGCGCTGCGCGCCTTCCTCGCCGACCTGCGCGAACGCGGCGGCATCACCACCACGCCGGCGGCTGGGCTCGTGCTGCCGAAGCTCCCGAAGTCCTTGCCGAAGTTTCTCACCGAAGCGCAGACCGATTCGCTCATGGACGCTGCGGAGGATTCCGAAAAAGATGATCCGCAGGAAACCGCGCGCGATATGGCGATCCTCGAATTACTTTACGGCGGCGGCCTGCGTGTGTCCGAACTCTGCGGCATCAACGGCGGCGACCTCGACCTCGGCAATGGCCTCGTGAAGTTGATGGGCAAAGGCTCGAAGGAGCGTGTCGTGCCTGTCGGCGACAGCGCCGTGAAGGCAGTGAAGGATTACCTCGCCTTGCGCGGCGCGCCTGCCCGCGGTACGCCGTTGTTGCTCGCGGCCCGTGGCGCTCGCCTGAATCCGCGCGCCGTCCAGCTCATGCTAAAGCGTAAGCTCGCGCTCGCTGGCCTGCCCGCCGACCTCACGCCGCATAAGTTGCGTCATGCGTGCGCGACGCATCTCCTTTCCAATGGCGCGGACCTCCGCCTCGTGCAAGAGCAGCTCGGCCACGCCTCGCTCTCCACCACGCAGATCTACACGCACCTCAGCGTGGCCAAGCTGCGCGAAGTGCATCGCAAGTCGCACCCGCGGGCCTGAGCCGCTGATTCGCCTCGCCTCGGCCGACGCCCCGGATCATCGTCTGGTGTGCTCGTTTCAGCCGCCCATGCGAAGCTCAACCTCTCACTGGCCATCACTGGTCGGCGGGCGGATGGATTCCATGAGCTCGTCAGCCTTGTCGCTCCAGTCGCGTTGGCCGACACGCTGACACTGGAGGTCGGCCGCCCGCTCGGTCTGTCGTGCGATGACGCGTCGTTGCCGGTCGACGGCACGAACCTCGTGCTCAAGGCCGCGGCCGCTTACCTGAAGCGTCGCCCGTCTGCCACCGTCGGGCATTTCCATCTTATTAAAAAGGTGCCGCATGGCGCCGGCTTGGGCGGAGGCAGTTCCGACGCCGCGGCCGCGTTACGTCTGTTGGACGAAGTGTCCGGCGATTCGCTCGGTGCGGAAGTCCTCGAGGCGCTCGCCGCTGAGGTCGGATCCGATTGCCCGTTCTTCGTGCGCGGCCAAGCCGCGATCATGCGGGGCAGGGGAGAGCGCTTGGAAATCCTGCCAGCCACGGCCCGCGCCGCTTTGGCTGGAAGAAAGGTCGTCCTCGTGAAACCTCCGTTCGGGGTTCCGACGCCGGAGGCCTACGGACTTCTGGCCAAGGCCGGAAAATATCGTCCGGCAGCCCAGGCTGAGGCCGAGCTCTCCGCCTGGGTCGCCCAGCCAGCGGCGGATCCGTCGGTTCTGGGCAACGATTTGGCCGCTCCGGTGTTCGCCAAGTACCTCGCCTTGCCTGTTGGGTTGGCTTCTTTCCGCCCATGCACTGGGTTGAATTGGCAAATGACCGGCAGCGGGAGCGCCTGTTTCGGCTTCGTCTCGGACGGTTTCGACCACGCCCGCTTGCGGGCGGACGTCCGGAGGGCCTGGGGACCGGGAGCCTGGGTCCAGGAGACCGTTATTTCGGGTTAGTTTCGGCTTTACTGTCGGCCGAGGGGTCGCCAAGTTGCGAGTCACTATCACCCATGGGAAGCCTCAAGAAGAAGCGTCGTCTGAAGATGAACAAGCACAAGCGCCGCAAGCGCTCGAAGGAAAATCGCCATAAGAAGCGTCTCTGGGGCTGATTAACCCACCCCACGGAACGAACCGGGCGGCCCAAAAGGCCGCCCGGCTCTTTTTCGGGCTTGCTCCGACCTCGGCCGTTCCCAAACCTCAACCTTCCAACCGACACAAACCATGGCTCGCGAAATCGTTATCATTGAATGCACCGAAGCCCGCAAGGAGGGCAAGCGCCCTTCCCGTTACATGACCACCCGTAACAAGAAGCTTTCCCAAGAGAAGGTGGAGCTGAAGAAGTACAACCCCTCCCTGCGCCGTCACACGCTGCACAAGGAGATCAAGGGCTAAGCACTTTTCCCCTCACGCCAGAAGGGCCGGCCGCAGTGATGCGAGCCGGCCCTTCTGTTTGGCGGGGTGGCGGAGCCTCAGGCCGCCTTCAAGGTGCGACGCAACTCGCGCCAGCGGGCCCGGTGGTGGCGGGTCCAGTCGATGAGTGCGCGCTCGAAGCCGATGTCGCGGCCGACCTTCTCGGACTCGATCCACTTATGACGAAGGATTTCTTCGCGCTCGGCGAGGAACTCCGCGTACAGGGACGAACGGGCCGCCAAATCGGCGTCGGTCTTCGTCTCATGCTGCACGTCGCTCATTCTTAGGAGCAGACTGGGGGAAATATGACGAACATGCAAGCCGTAGGCTTCGGCTTCGTTACGACTGTTTTTCGAGGCCTTGGAGCACGGTCAGACCCACGGAGCGGAAAACGCGGGCCGGATTGCTGTCCGGGTGGCTGATAACCACCGGGATGCCGTGGTCACCCCCTTGGCGGATGGTCTGGTCGAGGGGGACTTCGCCGAGGAGAATAGAGCGCAGGGCCGTCGCGACCTTCAGGCCACCGCCTTGGCCGAAGAGGTATTGGCGGGAGCCGTCGGCGCCTTCCAGGAAACTCATGTTTTCGGCCACGCCGAGGATCGGTACACCGACCTTTTCGAACATCGCCGCGCCGCGGAGCGCGACCGCGACTGCCGCCGTCTGGGGGGTGGTCACGATGATGGCGCCGCTGAGGGCCATCGCTTGGGCAATGGAAAGCTGGGCGTCGCCCGTGCCCGGGGGGAGGTCGATGAGCAGGACGTCCAATTCGCCCCAGCGGACATTGGTAGCGAACTGCGAGATCGTCTTCATGATCATCGGACCGCGCCAGACCACCGGGGCGTCGGCGTCGATGAGGAGTCCCATCGACATGACCTTCACACCAAAGTTCTCGAGCGGGATAAGGGTGTCGCCGTCCAGAAGGGGGCGGCCGTTGACGCCGATCATCAGGGGGACCGAAGGGCCGTAGATATCGCAATCCATCAGGCCGACCTTGCCCGGCCGGCCTTGGTCAGAGAGGGCGCGGGCGAGGGCGCAGGCCAGATTGACGGCGAAAGTGGACTTGCCGACGCCGCCTTTGCCGCTGGCGACGGCGATGATGTGCTTCACCTTACCCACGCCCGCATCGGCCGGGAGTTTGGCGGTCGCCGCCGGGGCGCCGGCGGGAGACGGGGTGCCTTTGGGGACTGTCACCGTGATGGCGATCTCGGGGTCCTTGGCCCCAAGGGCCTTCAGGACGGCCTCGATGTCGGCATAGAGTTTCTTCGGGATCTCGGGGTCGCCGCTCGTGACCGCCAGCCCGACGCTGACTTTGCCCTCGAGGGTGACCTCGATGCCCTTGACGAGGCCGAAGGAGACGATGTCGCGGCTGTAGCCTGGGTACCGGATCTGGCCGAGGGCCTTCTGGACTGATTCCTTATCGAGCGACATCAGCGGGATTGAACTCCCTGCCCAACTTAGGTCAAACTGCTAACCTCAAAACAAACCCGCTCGATGCGCTTCCTTTCCCTCTTCGCCGTCTTTCTCGTCTCGCCGCTCTTCGCCGCAGGCAACATCCAGGTCGACACCGAGATCGACGGCCCAATCAGCCGCAAGATCATGCCAGTGGCGGTCGTCTCGGATGACCCGGTGCTGGGCGGTCTCGTCCAATTCGCTCTTTCGACGCACGGCGCGATTCAGATCTCGCCCGGCTCCTCCGTCAAAGTCCGCATTGGTCGCAGCGGACTGGCCGCCGTCGTCGCCTGCGACAGTCCGCTTTGCACTTTCACGACCAATGTCGAAGGCAAGGACGAGCACCAGCTCGCGCTGAGGGTCGCCGACGCCGCGCTCGTGGGCCTCGGTCGTCGCTGGCAGCTCAAGCCTTTGTTCGCCGACACCAAGGTCGCGTTCGTCTCGCGTCGTACCGGTAGTCCGGAAATCTACGTCACCAACCTCGCCCGCTCCAAGACGCTACAGCTGACGAGCTACGGCAGCACCTCCATCGGCCCGCGCTGGTCAGCCGACGGCTCCCGCATCTTCTTCATCTCTTCCTTTCGTATCAATATGCCCGAGATCTTCTCGACCAACGGCATGGGCGAGGTCGCCAAGGTGATCATCAATGTCCGCGGTGCGCTGGGCGCTGCGAGCAGTGGCCCAGACGGCCGCATCGCCTTCGCGTCTTCCAATAAAGGCACTATGGACATCTTTGTCGCCGGTCCGCAGGGACAGGCACCGACGCGCGTGATCAAGGCCCCGACCACGCAGTGGGTGAACACGGATCCTTCGTGGTCTCCCGATGGAACGCGCTTCGCGCTGACCGCCGGTCCGTCCGGCAGCCCAGGTATCACCCTCGCGAGCTCCACCGGTGGTGCCTTGCAGCGGATCTCCACCGGCCATAGTTACAGCACCGAGCCGCGCTGGAACCCCGTCGTCCCTAATCAGCTCATCTTCACCTATCAGGAGGGCGGTACGCTGCGTCTCGGCGTGCTCGATCTCGCGGCGGGTACCGTGACGCCCGTCACGACCAAGAGCCCTGTCTCCATCGCTCACGCCTCGTGGTGCGCCGACGGCCGTCACCTGGTCGCCGCGCAGGGGGATTGGCTGGTCGTGATCGACAGCGTGACCGGTAAGGTAACGCGTCTCACGCCTTCCCAGTTGGGCGACTGTTCCGCACCCGACTGCTGGACGCGCCGCGCGGAGTGACCGGCGTCACTCGACGTACAGTCCTTCGGGGCGCACCGATTCTTCGGGGCTAAGGTACAGGTTGAACTTGGCTAGCTCGGCGGGCGTGATTTTGGCTCCCTTGCTCGTCGCGGCGTAGGTCTTTTCATCGACCAGCGCATAAATCGTGTCCTTGTCCGCGTCGCGGGCCAGCGCGAGGTAGCGCCACTGCGGCGAGTTGCGCGTGAAGACGAAGCGGTGCGTGGCCGTCTGGAGGTTGGCGTAAAAGGGACGTCCACCGGCGATCACTTTATCGGTGACCTTATAGCGTTCGCGGTCGATCAGGAAGGCCTTGGCCATCGGTTCGCTGGCCCATTTTCCCGTGCCGAGGTGCTTGGAGTCCCACGGGAGGAAGACCGTGTCGCCGGCGAGGCGGATGCTGACGATTACCTGACTCAAGGATTCGGCATTGATGCCCGACACGGACGAGATGACGAAGCTCCCGTCGGAATTGACGCGGGCTTCCTGGGCGCCGGAGGTGAGCATCCAGGCCGCCAGTTCGGCGCCTTTGCCCGAATGGAATTCGCTCCAGCGCTGCCGGCGGGCGACGGGGGAGGTGAGGGCGTAGACCTTGGTCTGAAGCTCCTTGAGGCGATCGGAAAAGCCGACCAACTGGCCGCCCCAGACCTTTTGCGCTGAAAGCGTGGCCGCGGCCTGCGCGCGCTGGTCGACGCGATCGATAAAGATCTTCAGTGCGCTCATGCGCATGCCTTGGGCTTCCATGCGGAGGCGCGCCGCCTCGGGGAAGGTGGCAATCGGGAAGGTCCCCATCACTTCGGTGAATAGCTTGGTGAAGCCGGCTTCGTCGAGGGCCGGCACGAGCACCTCTTCGAGGATCTCCGACTGGGCTTTCAGCAGGTCGGCAGTCTTCGCCGGAGGAGCGTCGCGCAAGACGGTGACACGGCGATCGGCATCGAGCTTCAGGCCCCAGGGGGCGATCCGCTTGGCCAGCGGCGAAGTGTCCACCTGGCCGCGCAGCAGGAAGGAAGAGTAGGGGTCGATGCGGAGTCGGCTGGCGATGACGTTGAAGCCGGGCGAGCCGCCGCGGGGCTTCTCGAAGACGGCGCGTTCGCCGCGGGTCTTGAGTTCGGCGAACTGGCTAATCTCGCTGTGGAGTATCTGCAGGCTCAACCGTGCGCTGTTCTCTTCCTTGATGATGGTTCCGCCGCCGTAGGCGAGGATGTCGCCGCCGATACCTCGGGAAAGGCCGAACACGATGCCGACGATGGTCATGATGCCGAGCGCGGCATGCCCGGCCATACGGTGTAGGTTGATTGTCGTGGAGACTTTCTTCTCGTGGTCGGCGAGGGCCAGCATCCCCTGGACTTGCCTGAACGAGTCGACGTTTCCCGGGTCGGCCAAACCGTAGAGTAGGAGTCGACGGCGGATCTCCGGGTCGAGTCGCACGGCCTCGATTTCCTCTTCGGCCTCGTTGGAGACGGGTCTCGTCTGTTTGAGTTTAAGCGTGACGCGAACCTTGAAGTGCTCGGAGAGCGGCACCCAATCCTGCGTTCCCTCGGGCAGGCAGAGCATGTCGGCGGTGAGCGCCCCTTCGGCGATCATCGTCTCGATTTCGGCTTCGGTCAGCGGTCCGCGGGTTTCGTTACCGATTTGGAGTGAGAAGGTGCGCATGCGGGCGTGGTCCATCCCTCTTCGGGTCAATTCCAGTCTGCTTACCATCGATGGTTACGCAAGTCGAATGGGCCCATCGATACCTTTTGCAAATCGTCTCGGAACCCTCTTTGCTAGTCACCGTTCGATGGCTAATCCGGGCATCAATCAATCGCAGAAGCAGGTCCAGGGACTCGTCCTGACGCCGCAGCTTCGCCAGTCGCTTCGCATCCTCCAGGTGCCAGCGGCCGAGCTCCTGCGGGAAATCTCGGAGGAGATGGCCGCCAATCCGTTGCTCGAAGAAATTGAGCCGACTGGGAATGAGAGTCTGGATGCTCCCGTGCCCTCCGAAGAGCCCGAAGAGGACGGCCCGCGCGAACTTTCCCTCGGTGATGACGATTTCGACGCGCTGAAGCGGATGAAGGAGGATTGGGATGAAAGCTATTACGAGGAAATCCGCTCCCAGGGCTATACCCAGGAAGACGAGGAACGGCGTCGCCATATGATGGAGTCGGCGACGGGGGAATCCTCTCTTTCCGAACACCTCGCCGATCAGGCTCGCACGGCCTCCGACGATCCGGCCGTACAGGAAGCGCTGAAACTCCTCATCGCCTCGCTCGACGAGCGCGGCTTCGTCGAGGAAGACCTTTCGACCGTGGCCCTGCGCTCTGGCCAGCCTTATGAGGCGGTCATGACGGCGCATACGTTGCTGATGGCCTTCGATCCGGCCGGCATCGGCGCCCGCGACCTCCGCGAATGCTTCCTCGCCCAGTTGCGTCAGCGCGGCCGGGGCCTTTCGACTGCCACGCGCCTCATCACCGATTGCTGGGAGCCCATGATGGGCCGTCGGCTCGAGGAATGCGCCCGCCTTCTTGACGTTGAACTCGACGACATCCGCGAGGCGTTGACCGAACTCGCCAAGCTCGAGACCGTCCCGGCCCGCCGTTTCGCCCGAGACGACAATCGCGTGGTCACGCCCGACGCCACCGTCGAGTTGGATGAAGACGGCAAGTGGAAGGTCGTCATGGACGACCGTCACGTCCCCCGCCTCCGCCTCGTCCCGGCATATAAGGATATGCTCGCTGGCCAGGCCCTCGGCGACAAGGAGCGGGCCTACATCCTTGAGCGCATGCGGCAGGGTAAGTTCCTCATCGGAGCGATCGAGGAACGCCAGCGCACCATCGAGAAGCTCGCCCACATCATCGTCGAACGTCAGGCTGACTTCTTCGAACACGGCCCTTCCAAACTGCGTCCGCTCACCATGACGGACGTCGCCAAGGAGATGGGCGTGCATGAGACCACCGTCGGTCGCGCTGCGGCCAATAAGTGGATGCTCACGCCGCACGGCCTGCGCGAGTTCCGCTGGTTCTTCACCTCGGGGGTCTCGACCTCCGACGGCGGTACCGTCGCGCAGGAAGGTGTCCAGGAACTGATCGCTGATATCCTTGCTCGGGAGAATCCCGCCGAGCCCTTGGCTGACGAGGCGATCACCGCCGAGCTACGCAAGCGTGGCGTCCAGATCGCTCGCCGCACCGTCGCGAAGTATCGCGAAGCGCTGGGCCAGCCTTCGGCGCATATGCGTCGCAAGCGCCTCTGATCAGCCGAAGCGGCTGAGGACGGAGTCCCAGCCGAAGTTGGCCATATCGGGGAAGACGAACTGCACGCCGGCCGTGAGGCCGTTCGGCAATCGCGCGGGCGCGACGACGAGAGGAAGGCCGGCCAGCGAGGCCGGCGAGTTGAGCGCGAGCAGGCGTCGGCGGTGCGTCGCGTCGGAGTCGGCCTTGCGGACGGCGCCACCGAAAGTGGCGGGCAAGGCGATGAAGTGATGACGGCGGAAGACCGTACGGAAGGCATCGATCACACGGGCGCGGACCACTTCCGCGGCGCGGATCTCCTCGTAGGTACGGCGTCGACCGATATCGAGGCGTTCCCAGACGATTGGGTCGTAGTCGGCGCGGCGTCGTTCGAGCCACGCGGCGTGCACGCGCGCGGCGGCATGACCGCCAAGCGTGGGATAAGCATCGGCTGCTTCAGTGCAGGCGAGCCGCAACAGCATGGTGGCGGAGACATCTTCCTGTGCGCCGGCCTGCATGGCGACCGCGCGCATGGCGGCCAGGTCGTCCGAGGGGATGCCGAGGCCGAGGTCGCCAGCCCAGAGACCAGCGCCGGCGGGCGGGGCTTCACCGAGCACGGCGGCCGAGACTTGGCGGAGGTCTTTGGCCGAACGGGTGATCCAGCCTTGCGTGTCGTAGCCGGGCGAGAGCGGGAAGATGTCGCCAATCGGCGCGATATCGGGCGAGAGGCGTAGGCCCCAGACGCCGCAGTAGCCGCAGGGCACGCGGATCGAGCCGGCGGTATCGGTCGCGAGCGCAAACGGGACGAGTCCGCGTGCGACGGCGAAGGCTGCGCCAGAGCTGGAGCCGCCCGAGAGCAGTTCCGGGTGTTCCGGATGCGGGCAGTCGCCGAAGTGCGGGTTTTCTCCCGTGAGTCCGAAGGCGAATTCGTTCAGTTGCGTGCGTCCGCATTCGATTGCCCCGGCATCGGCTTCGAAAGCAGCGGGCAGGGAGGACGTCGTGCGGGCCGCGCCGATTTCCTCGGGCAGGAAAGTCGAGCCTGCGTAGGTCGGTTCACCGGCGCGGAAGTAGAGGTCCTTCGTGAGGAAGGGGACGCCGCCGAGCGCGGCTTCACGCAGAGGCCAGGCCGCTTCGAAGCGGCGGGTGAGCGTGGCGACGTCGGGCAGTCCGCAGAGCGCCGCGCGTTGTTCCTCGCCGCCGAGGGCCCCGAGCTTGATGAGGAAAGCTTCCGCCGCCATACGAGGACCGCGCGTGAGGGTGAACTCACGCCAGTCTTCGACGGACTGCGGTAGCAGGCTCACAGCTCCAGGGGAATCCCCGGTTCGGGGTCGTGCACGCGCGTGCCGGGCATCGCGGCGGCGAGGGTTTCCTTCATCCAGGCGCGGGCGGGTGGGTCGCCGTGCGTCAGGACGATGTCCTTAGGTTCGAGGGCCTTCGCGAAGTCGATGAGTTCCTCGCGGTCGGCGTGGCCGCTCAGGTGGAAGCGTTCGACCTTGGCGCGGAGCGTCGAGGTATGGTCGAGGGACTTGAATTTGAATTCACCGCCCGGGTTCATGCCGATGAGCTCGCCGCCCGGGGTCTCGGGGTCGCAGTAGCCGACGAAGAACACCGCGTTCTCCTCGTGGTCGAGCATGTTGGCGGCGACGCGCCAGGCCGGGGTCTTCTCGACGAGCATGCCGCTTGAGAGAAGGTAGATGCCGCGTTCGGGCATGTTCTTGCCTGGCTGTGTGTACTTCCGGGAGAGCGGCAGGATGCCGAGATCGCGGAGGACCTGACGACTGAACTTCACCTGCTTCGTCTTCTTGCTGGCCGCATCGAGGAAATCGCAGAGATCCATGCCGAGGCCCGAACAGAAAATCGGCACGTCGGCCAGGTTGCCTGCGTCCGCGGCTTCTTGCAGCAGCATCAGGATTTCCTGCATACGGCCGAAGGCGAAGGCCGGAAGGAGGACTGAGCCGCCATCATCGCAGATCGCGTTGACGGCTTTGATGAGGCGTTGCTCTTCCTTGCCGCGGTCGAAGCCTGGGACGGTGGTCGTGGCGCCGCGCGTGCACTCCATGACGAGCGTGTCGACCGGCGTGCGCGGGAAGTTGGCGCCGGCGACGGTGCGCTGGGCCTTGAAATGGACGTCGCCCGTGAAGAAGTGCTTCTTCTTGCGGTGTTCGATCAAGCAGCCCACGGCGCCGGCGACGTGGCCCGCGAGGTGGAAGGTGAGGGCGACTTCTTCGCCGCCGCGGCCGATGACGCGCGGGTTGGCGATGGGCACCGCCGCGAGGGCGTGTTCGACGCGTTCGACATCGGTCTCGACGTAGAGAGGGTAGTCCTGGTTGCCGGTCTCCTCTCGCTGGCGCTTCATCACTTGGATGGAATTACTGAGCAGGCGGCGGACGAAGAGGGTGGTGGCGGCCGAAGCGTATACGCGCGAGGACGGGTGCTGCTTCAGCAATAGCGGCAGCGAGCCTAGGTGATCGAGGTGACAGTGCGTCAGGATCACGCCGTCGACGTTTCCTTGGATCTTGTCGATCTGGGGTAGGGCCTTGCGGCCGTCGAGCTTGGGGTGGAGGCCGCAGTCGATCACCAGCCGCAGGCCGCCGAATTCGGCGAGCATGCAGTTGGCGCCGATTTCACGGCCGGAGTTTAGGTCGGTAAGTCGCATTAGGAAGGGTCGGAGGGAGGGGTCATGGCGAAGAGCGGGATACGCGTGAAGATACGCTCGCCGGATTGGGTGGTGCCGTGAAAGGAGCCTTCGGCCGTCGTCGGCCCGCCGGCGAGGTGGTAGCTATTATAGGAGAACTTCTCGCCCGGGGGCAGGGTCGGGGTCTCCCCGACGATGCCGTCGCCCTCCACGATCTCGATGGTACCGTCCGGGGAGCGAATGATCCATTTCCTGCCAAGGAGCTTCACCGTCTCCTGAGAGAGGTTACTGATGGTCAGGAAGTAGACGAACGCGTGCGGCGTTTCGGGGGGGAAGTTTGCATCCCTATGGTGGACCACCTTGTCGACGGTGACCCTGAGGCCTAGGAGTTCCTTTCCGGTGGGTTGCACGTTGGCCAAGACAAGAGGGGTTAGCCCCGCTACGGAAGCCATAAATCGGCCAATCGTGCGGTATTTGCCCTTCCCGTCTTGCTCCTAGGGCCTGACGACCTTTGATGAAGGTTCGATGCCTGCCTCAGCCGAGCGAAAGCGTAACTTCGGGCGAGTCCCGGGGAGATGGTGGCTCGTTTCCCTCTATCTGGTACTGCTGATTCTTTCCGCGCAGTTCCCGTTCTTCAGTGCCATTGAAAGATTTGCGCCGGGCACGCCGGTCGAGGTGCCGGCTTTCGATTTCGTCGGAGACAAGGTGGTCAAGACCGACCGTAAGATCCCCATCCGGGCTCATCTGCATGGGGTCGACGGTCAGCAGGAGGAAGAGGCGCAGGTCGAACTCCGCCCCCGCTTCCGTAAGACGGTCGTGGTCTATCTCCATCGTATCCCCTGGGATGATCAGGGGAGCCGGCTTTGCGAGGCGATCGCCAAGAATCCGGAGATTTCCGTCATCGAGGCTTTCTTGCCTGGTTTCCATACGTCTTCCGGAGACGTCCCTAGCCATTCGATGGAGTCGAACGCCGAGGTCGTGGCCTCGCTCGTCGAGTACTACCAGCTGAAAGAATATCATGTCATCGGCCAAGGGCTTGGCGGTGTCGCCGCCCTGGAGCTGACCAAGGCCCATCCCGAACGCGTGCGCTCCCTGACGTTGGTTTCTTCGCCCGGAGCCCAAGAGTTCGAGATGATGGGCAACCCCCTTGTCAATAAGTTGGTCTATGGTTTCCATGGAGCCTTCTTCTGGAGCGTCTCCCGCCTGACCCCCAATTTCGGGGCGGCCGACCTGCTTCCTTGGGATCGCGATTACGCCAAGACAGTCTTCGATACCGACCTCACGGATTCAGCTGAAATCCTTCGCCAATGGCGCAAGCCGTTATACCTGGTGCATGGCCAAGATGATTGGGTGACGACGGCGGATGCCGCCCGCTATTCGGCTAAGCTGGCGCCACACGCCCGCCTCGAAATTTTACCGGGCGGGCGGGATGCCGCTTTCACCGACGTGGATGAGACAGCGGCTAAGTTGAACGCCTTCGTGCTCGGCGTGGAACATGCCCCGCCGGCGCTTGCGCCGGTGCAGACGGCGAAAAATCCGCCCATATCCACTGCGGAAGGTGCGCGTTATTGGATCCTGATGGTCATTATCTTCCTGTGCTGCCTCGTGGCCGAGGATCCCACCTGCCTGGCGACGGGCCTGCTCGTGGGTATGGGCATCATCGACTTCTGGTCCGGGGTCGCCGCTTGCACGGTCAGTATCTTCGTCGGCGATGTCGCCCTCTATTCCTTGGGTCGTTTCTTTGGCCGACAGGCGCTGCATCGTGTCCCGCTGAAGTGGCTGATTAAGACGCACCAGCTTGAGCAATGGGCCGGGTGGTTCTCCACGCCGCGCGGCATGTTCGTCGTCGTCAGCTCCCGTTTTGTGCCGGCAAGCCGCGTCCCGACCTTCATCACCGCAGGCATCCTCCGGCTCAAGCCGCTCCGTCTGGGCGTGCTGCTATTCCTGGCGGCACTCGTCTGGACTCCGGTCCTGATGCTCATCGGGCAGAACTGGGGGCCGAAGATCCTGCTTAAGCTCAACGAATACCACCGACTCGCCGGGTGGATTGTGGCGGGCATGCTCGTGTTGCTCTATCTGCTGACGCACTGGTTCGTGCCCGCGCTGACGTGGCGCGGCCGCCGCCAGATCGTCATGAAGGTCCGTGGCTTCCTGCAGCCTTCGCTCTGGCCCGCCGCGGTGCTCTATCTTCCGATCCGACTCGGCATCCTGGTGCTCAGCATCCGTCATCGCCACTTGACCGCTTTCGCTTCGGCTAATCCGGCCTTCGGTCGCATCGGCGGTTTCATCGGTGACTCTAAGTCGCTCCTGATGCGTCCGTTCCAGCGTGATTCCCGCTGTTGTCCGACGCTCGCGCTTGCCCTTGAGGATTCGAAGGACGAACGCGTCAAGGAGGCCGCCGCCTTCGCCGCGTGCCATGGCTTCCCGGTCGTCTTCAAGCCTGAGGTGGCCGAAGACGGCGCCGGACTTCGTTTCGTCCACACGCAGGAGCAGCTGGAGAAACTTGTCCGCGGGGCGAGCGAAGACTTCCTGCTGCAGAAGTTCATCACTGGCTTCGAGTTCGAGGTCGTCTGGCGTCGTAACCCGGGCAAGGACGACGGACGCATCATGGCCATCGTGCAGAAGCGCGATGTCACCGTGCGCGGCGACGGCGAACAGACGCTCGAGGAACTTATCTGGCTCGATGAGGTGGCGGTCTCGCGCGGCGAACTCTTCATCCAGTGTCATTCGCGCGACCTGAACCGCGTCATCCCCGCTGGCCAGAAGATCACCCTCAACCTGACCGGCAGCTACGGCCACGGCGCCCGTTGCTTGCATCGCCACGACCTCATCACCGTCGAACTCGACACCGCGATGACCGCCTTCGCCAAGCGTTTTCCCGGCCTGCATTTTGCCCGCTTCGACCTGCGTGCGCTCACGATTGAGGACCTTAAGGCCGGACGTTTCATGGTGACCGAGGTCGGCGGCTGCTGCCATGTCTCAAGCCTCCTCCGTGACGAATCATTGCGGTTCTCCCGTTCGTATGAAGTCGTCCGCAGCCAGATCCAGGCCTGCATTGAGGCTGGCGCGTATAATCTCTCGCAGAACGTCCGCCCCGTGCCGCTCGATGAGCTCATGGCTCGCTGGAGCCAAGCCCGCGGCCGTCACGACGAATTCGTCGTCAGCGAAGAAATCTGATCAGCCGCGCGCGGTGAACGCGTGGCACAACGCTGCCGCGGCTGCGTCGGATTCGTCGAGCGCGAGCGTATCGCCGAGACGGAGCACCGTCCGGATCATCCGGCCGACCTGTTCCTTGGTGGCGCCGCCATGGCCCGCTACCGCGAGTTTGATGCGCGTGGGGGCGTATTCGCCGACCTTGACGCCGAGGCGGGCGAGCACGCTCAGCGCGGCGCCGCGCGAGGCGCCCATCGCCTGGGCGGTGCGGAAGTTTTGGACGTAGATCGTCTCCTCGATGGAGGCGTGGGTGACGCCGTGCTCGCGGACAAGTTTCTCCACGGCATCGGCGATCCTCCCCATGCATTCATAGGGTTCGAGCTTAGGGCCGAGCTTCAATGTGACGCTGGCGAGGAGGCGCATCGGTTCAGCACGTGCGTCGATGACGGCGAGGCCGGTGCCACGTAAGGAAGGGTCGATGCCTAGGATGATGGCGCGGCATCCGCGGCCAGCGGGAGCGGCGGCAGTCTTCTTGGCGCGGGGCGCCTTCGCCCCCGTCGGTGTCGACGCGACGCCGCTGAGCTTGTCCGTCCAGAGCGAGCGCGAGGATTTACGGGCCATGACGCGAGGATGAGCGGTCGGCTTCTGATTTCGACAGCAAAAGAGTCGGCGACGGATTGCCAAGGGGTCTGG
>JBAXMD010000030.1:0-14516 GCA_037134475.1 Verrucomicrobiota bacterium
CGGCCACGCGCTTGAAGCCAGGCGCCAGGCGCTTCTTCTCGCCGGCCTTCACGTCGTCGAGCTTCCAGATGACGACCTTGTCCTCCGCGGCGGAGAGGGCGGTGAACGCGAGGAGGCAGAGCAGGGCGAGGGGGCGCATGTAGCCTTCTAATCCGACTCAGCGATGCCTTGAAGCCTATTTCTTGCTCCCGTCGTGCTTCTTCGGCGGCGCGTTGGCAGCGAGTAGCTTCTCAAGTTCAGCCAAGCGCTTCTGGGCGTCGGCGAGCATCAGTTTATCGACGAGTTGGTTGTCGATCGACTTCAGGAAAGACTCATGCCGGGCGAACTTCGCCTCCTTCGGCTGATTCTTGGCGAAGAGGTGGGCCCAGGCGTAGGCCTCGATGTATTTCGTGGTCACGAAGCGCAATTCGCCGCCGTAGAATTCGGCTAAGGCGAACTGAGCCGAGCCACGGCCTTGGAGCGCGGCCTTTTCGAGCCATTGCACGGCTTGCCTTTGATCGACCGCGACGCCGTCTCCGTGAAGGTAAGCTTGGCCGAGTCCCTCCTGGGAGGCGGCATGGCCGCCTTCGGCAGCCTTGCGATACCAGCGCAGGGCCTCCGAGTTGTTGCGGTTGGTGCCGACGCCATGTTCGTAGGCCCAGCCCAGCTTGTGCATCGCGTCGAGGTCGCCTTTCTCGGCTTCCTCCTTGTATTGCTGAAAGGTACGTTCGGTCGCCGGGGTCTGCTGCGCGCAGGCCGCGGTAGCGAAAAGAAGGAGCGCGAGCAGGGCGAGGGAACGGAACAGGCTGTGGCAGGTGTTCATGAAAGTGTCTGCAGATAGAACCCCGGACGTGGCGGCGAGTTGCGTGGCCAATACGTCGGATTGCTTCGTGGGCCGAAGGCGACACCATGGGAGTATGAGCGAGCCGACCATCGAAGCCCCCCAGCCAGCGACCACGCTGTCGCGGATGCTGATTGGGGAGTCAAAGGTCGTCGGGACTTTGCCGGAAGGCCCCGTGCTCTTGTGCGGCAATCACGTCAGCTATCGGGATGTGTTCCTGTTCGGCAAGGTCCGCGCTTCGGCGCGGCTGCTCGTGCACCCTTTAGTGTTCTCGTTCCCTTTCCTGAAGAAGTTCGCGCTGCGCTGGGGCTTCGTCCAAGTGTCGATCGATGACGCCGTCGCACTGCTCAAGCAGGGGCAGACCGTGGCCATCTGCCCGACCGGGTTGGTCGAGGCGCTGGGCGACGCCGAGCTTCCCTTCAAGACTGGCGCGGTGCGCATCGCGCAGCAGGCCGGTGTGCCGATGGTCCCGGTGTATTTCCATTACGGCCGCTATCCCGGCCGCTGGGTGACGCCGTTCTCAATCACTGTGCAGAACATCCTCTTGTTCTGCCTCTGGCCGTTCTATCGCCAAGGCGTCACGATCTTCGTGGGCGTGCCGATGGATCCCGCCGGCGACGTGAAGGAGCGGACAAAGGCCTTGAAGGCGGCGGTCGATGCACTGAAGCCGGAGATGAGAGTATAGAGTCTCGAGTATGGAGTATAGGACTCGAGAGAGGGGCTGAAGAGACTCTACTAGGATAGCACGTGGTGCTATCCCGCCCTCAGGGACTTATTTCGCTGTTGCGAGCTGGAGGTGCTTCACCGGTTCCATCGTGGCGAAGATCGGACGACCGTTGGCGCTGAGGATCGAGAGCACTTCGTCGCCTTTGGGCAGCAGGTGCAAAAGTTCGGAGCTGACGATGCAGGTCTTTCCGGACTTAAGCTTCACGCAGAGCAGGCGGGAATAAGGAACGACGGTGGCGGGACGTTCGGAGCGAGGGCGGAGGAGTTGGAAAGGCATGGGGAAAGCCTCCTGGCCGCGGGGTCACCGTCAAAGGACAACCTCTGGGGTGTTTTCCTAGGGTTTTTCCTTCTTCGGCACGAAAGCCTGGGCTTTCTTTTCGCCCTCCGCCTTCTGGTCCGGGGTCAGTTTCTGCAGGACTCTTTCGCGCAGGAGCCTGCGTGAATCCGGCGAATGGCCGGTCAGCTTACCCTCCGTCGACGCGGCGGGATCGGCGTCGGCGATCAGCGACCACTTATAGGCGGCCGCCGGATCCTGGAGGGTATAATAGAGCAGGCTGGCCAAGGTGGCTTGGGCTTCGCGATGGCCCTGGAGGGCGGCACGTTCAAGCCAGCGTCCGGCTTCTTGGGGGTTCGCGGGGATGACCGGGATCGAGACGAAGCGGATGGTAGGCATCGCCCCTCTGGAAAGGTCTTCTCCGGTCAGCGCCGAAAGCACATGAGGGGAGAACTGCATTCCATGGGTCCCTGGGTCCAGGTGGATGATTTGATCCATGCCGAGGCGGTAGATGGCGCCGAGTAGGTTCTGGGCGTCGGCGGAGCCGGCCTCGGCGCTTCGGCGGGCGTTGCCAAAGGCCACGCCGACGTCGACGGGGCGTTTCTTCGCTTCCGCGGCGGCGAAGGAGGCGTCTTCTCTCGCGCGTCGCTCGGCGGTCTCCTTGGCGCGGGCAGCCTCCTGCTCGCGACGCAGCTTGGCAGCCGTCGCTTCCGCCACCGCCTTACGACGGAAGCCCTCGTTGATTTCCTTGGAGCGCTTTTGGGATTCGGCGATGCGCTCCTGTTCGGCGATCAGCGCGAGACGGGCGTAGTAAGCGAACAAGACGACCGCCGCCACGGCGAGCATGACGAACATCCCTTTGATGAGCGGCTTGAGCGGGTTAGCAGCCATGGGTGAGGAATATAGGAGGGAGTATTGAGTATCGAGTATAGAGTATGGGCGGGGCAGGTCGAATCGAGGGGGTTACGTTCGCCCCATGGCGTCGTGGTAGGGCTGGCCACCCTTGGCCGGCCGCGGCCGAGCAAGGATGCTCGGCCCTACCTGCTAGTCCAGATGCACAAGCGGAGGCCGGGAATCAGGAAGTATGCTTCGGTCATTAATAGGCCCCATAGATAATCATCCGGTCTTCGGTTTCCCTTGGAGTTGAGGTGATGAAAACCAGGGCAGCACGCGGTGCTACCCCACCCTCGCACTTGCGGGCGGGGCAGGGGCGCGTCAGTATCTGGGGATGAAAGCCTGGCTGGCCATCACGGGTTTCGTCCTCGCCGTTTGGGCGCAGGCCGCGCCTTCGGTGCCGGTCGAGCCGTTCGTCGTCGCCAAACTGTCCGCTTCGGGCGCTTACGCCCAGAAAGACTTCGCCGTTCTATGGGCGGCCTTCCGTCAGCAGTATCGGGTCGGCGCCAACGGCACGTTGGTCCAGCAGGACTTCGCTCGTACGCTCATCCGTAAGGTCGACGAGAATAGCCCCTTTGCTTTCTCCGATCTCACGCGGCTCTTTGGAGACAATGCCGTGGGCAAGACGGGACTGATGCGCGCCGAAGGCGCCGAGCTACAGCGGACGCCCCTCAAGGTCCTGCGTTCGCCCAAAGAAGCGGCCGAGCATGCGCGCGACGTCACGTGCCGGATGGCCGAGGTCCAGGTCGGCGCCCCGCTGACAGACCGGATTGTCGGCGCACATGCGGCGGTGTTCATCCGTAAGGTGCCCAACGAATTCGACAAGGCGCTTGGCACCGACGACTTCGCTGGCTCGTTCAAGAATACCCCGGTCACAATTTTCCTGACGGATCCGGACGTCGTGCCGTTCGGGACGATCAAGGCGCACGTCGAACCGACGGACGGCGGGTTTAATCAAGTCGGCGAGCTCGCCGATTCGAAGGCCAACCAGGAACGCTTCCTGACGGCCCTCCGGGCCGGTGCGGAGTTCAAGGTCTTCTGGTTCAAGGAAGGCCTGTGCTACGTGTGCAAGGGGTCGGGACTCGTCGCCGGCAACTTCGACCAGAAGGGGAAGGGGGCACGTGCATTCCAACTCAGCGGTGGGTCGCTTGCCGTGGATGAGAAATGCAAGACCTGCGCCGGTAGCGGCCGGCTGCCCCGTGGGCATGTGAGTGGGCTGGTGTGGGAGAAGGCAAGATAGCGCCCTTTTCCCCTGTTTGTCGCCTGCTTGTCACCAGATGGGTCCCTAATCGCATTGATGCTGACGTATGCTTCAGGCGTGTCGGCTCCCAAGCCATTCGAGTTCTTCTGCCGCCTAGCTCGCCTCTGCGGGTGGGCCCTGCTCTTGGTCGTCGCGTTGCCGCTCTCGTTTTACGGTTACTTGCACTGGGATCAAAACCGCCACGAGGTCGCCCCTGGCCTGTTGTATCGTTCCGCCCAGCTTCCGGTCGGGGAGTTTGTGAGTCTCGCCAAGCAGACCGGCTTACGGACCGTGATCAATCTGCGAGGCGAGAACGTTGGCCAGGATTGGTATGACGCCCAACACCGTGCCGCGAGTGAACTCGGCGTGGGTTTCATCAACTACCGCATGAGCGCGTCACGTGAGCTGACCGTCGCGCAGATGACCGAGCTGGCTCAGCTACTGCGAGAGGCTCCCAAGCCTGTGCTCATCCACTGTGGTTCCGGATCGGATCGGACCGGCTTAGCCTGCGCCCTCTATCTTTTTGACGCTGGTTATCCGGCCGAGGCCGTCGCCTATCAGTTGTCGCTGCGCTTCGGACATTTCCCTTACCTCTGGAGCGGTTCGTGGGCTATGGATAATAGTCTCAAGGCCTATATGGATCGCCTAAGTGCCGCCAGCCGGGGTCTAGCGGCCGCGGGGAACTGATCGGTGCGTCTGCTCGATCGTCACGTCCTGAAGGAGTGCACGTCGGCCTGCGCGCTAGCCACTGGGGCGTTCGTGTTCGTGCTCCTGGGAGGCAATATCGTCCAGATGGTCCTCGGGGCGGTCTCGTCCGGACGCGTTACTGCATGGGAGGCCTGCGAGCTGATCGCGTTGCTGTTCCCGACGGTGCTGCCGTATGCCTTGCCGATGGGGGTACTGACCGGCGTCTTATTGACGTTTGGACGGATGGGGGCCGATGGGGAGATCACTGCCATGAAGGCTTCTGGCGTCTCCCTCTGGCGTATCGCCACCCCCGTGTGGATCGTCGCGGCCATCGTGGCCACGGTCTCGCTCTGGCTCAACCTGGAGGCCGGCCCGGCCTCAGAGGACGGCTTCCAGAAAATCCTCCTCGGTTCCGCCCAGCTGACGCCTGCCGGCCTCATCCAGCCTGGCAAACTCAACCGGCAGTTCCAAGGCCTGTTGATTCGCGCCGAGGCCAAGGATGGTGAGACGCTGAAGCGCTTTCATCTTTGGCAGGTGGACGAGCATGGCAAGGTGCTGCAGTCCTTGCGGGCAGCGGAGGCGCGTCTCTCCAAGGTCACGGACTCCGCGGGGCATTCGTTCCTCAAGGTGGAGATGCGCGAAGCCAAGATGAACAGTCGCCCGGGTGATGGAGACGCGCTGGCGCATCCAGAAAGTTTCGTCGCTGCCCAGCAAACTGTCCTTGAGGTGCCCCTGGGGGATCGGTCGGATCAGAAGGGGACCTATGTGAAGCGCTTGCGCATGATGACCGGCGGCGAACTGCTAGCGGCGATGGAGACCGGTTGGCAGCTGCCGGACAAGCCGACGGCTGAGCAACGGGCGACCGATCGGATGAGGCTCGCCGTGCAATTCATGTTCCGCGTGGCGACGGCGCTGTCCGTCCTGTCCTTAACGATGCTCGCCGTTCCCTTAGCCGTCGCGGTGGGTCGATCCGAGGCGAGCGTGAACGCCGGTCTGGCCTTGGGCGTGGCGCTGACGTACTATCTGCTGACTTCGATGGCGAGTTGGGTGAAGGATCCGGCCTGGCATCCTGAGGTCCTCGTGCTCTTGCCGAACCTCCTGCTCGCGGCGATGGCCTGTCTGTTGATGCGGAAGGCCGCGCGTCACTAGTCGCTATCGCCATAAGGTACGACGCTCCGAAGGTAGCCGAGTCGCTTTGGTTTGCTAGGGTGGGGTGGGGCGAAAGACTCGGTTCATGCGCACCCTCGTCTTCTTTCTCAGCCTGCTGTTGTCGGTCTGCGGTTTCGCCGCCGAGTCTGTTCTCGCTCCGTTCGTGCAGCGCGAAGAACTCGCCGGCGCGGTGGCCTTGGTCGCGAACAAGGACAGAGTCCTGAATGTGACCACCGTCGGCTTCGCCGATATCGAAGCGAAGAAGCCCATGCAGGCCGACTCCGTCTTCTGGATCGCCTCTCAATCGAAGGGCATCACCGCGACCGCCGTCATGATGCTCGTCGACGAAGGTAAAATCTCGCTCAACGATCCCGTCGAGAAATACCTACCTGAGTTCACGGACCAGAAGGTCGCCGCCGGCAAGGACGCCTTGGTCGCGCGCGCGCGTTCGGTCACAATCCGCGATCTCCTTTCCCACGTCAGCGGCTTGCCCTTTAAGTCAGCCGAAGAACAGCCCACGCTCGACGGCCTGCCGCTTGCGGCCGCGGTGAAGACCTACGCCAAAGCCCCGCTCGCGACGCAGCCCGGCACGAAGTACCAGTATTCCAACGCGGGCATCAATACCGCCGCCCGCGTCCTTGAGGTCGTCAGCGGTATGGCTTACGAAGACTTCATGCAGAAGCGCTTGTTCGGTCCGCTCGGCATGACCGACACCACCTTCTGGCCCAACGCCGAGCAGGTCTCGCGCCTCGCCAAGACCTACAAACCGGATGCCACCAAGAAGAAGCTCACCCTCGGCGGCCTCGGTCAGTTGCAGGCCGACCTTACCGATCATGCACATCGGTTCCCGATGCCGGCCGGCGGATTGTTCTCCACCGCCAAGGATGTCTCTCTCTTTTGCCGTATGCTGCTCAACGGTGGCGAGCTTGACGGCCACCGTTACCTCAGCGCCGCTGCTTTGAAGGAACTCTCCTCACGTCAGACGCCTAAGGAACTGAAGGATAGCTACGGCCTCGGCCTCGCGGTGGGTCCGGATTTCTTCGGTCACGGCGGAGCCCAGGCCACGGGCATGGAAGTGCGCACCAAGGATGGCCTTGTGATTGTCTGGATGGTCCAGCATCAGGGCTTCCCCGGCAAGGGCGGCCAGGCCCAAGGCGAATTCAAGAAGTGGGCGACGAAGGAGTTTGGGGCGAAATAGTTGACCCGTTGATTGGTTGGCCAGTTGGCCAGGGATGCGATGATGGACAGGCTTACCATCCTTGTGACTTGGGTGACGCCAAGTTGGCTTAATTCGATGGCATGATGGGGTGATAACGCTTCCCCATGCGCCACCCCTTCGTCCGTGTTTTTCGCGTCGTCGGCTTACTTACCCTCGCCGTTCTGTTATTTCTAGGCGGCGCCTATGGCTACGTCCACGGCGGCGGTAATTTCCATGAAGTGGAGAAGGGTGTCATCTACCGCTCTTCCTGGCTCGGCGCCGATGGCTTGGAGAAGGCGATCGACCGATATGGCGTGAAGTCCGTGCTGAATCTCTGCGGCGCGCAGCCTGGCGATGCCTGGTACGACGGTGAGACGAAGGTCGCCCGCCAGCATGGAATCGTTTTCCGTAGCTTGGCTCTTTCCGCCAATACCGAGCTGGATGTCAAACAGGTGGCGGATCTTGTCGAAGCCCTGCGCGAGGCCCCGAAGCCTCTGCTGATCCATTGCCGCGCGGGTTCCGACCGGACCGGCCTAGCCTGTGCCATCTATGTCGCCTCGCATGGCGGCTCCTATCGTGACGCCCGCGAACAGCTTTCCCTCTACTACGGTCACTTCCCCTATTTCGGGAGCAAGAGCGTGGCGATGGACGTGACGCTCGAGCGCTTCTACGAAAGCGTGGCGGGTCGTCGGGTCGCCGGTCAGGCGGGGGCGAGGTAGGGTTGCGAGATCCGCTGCGAATGGCGGCCATAGCAATGGCCGCCCTACTCAAGGCACCAGCGAGGGCACAAAGGGAAACCGGAGACCGGTTAATTAGCTGCGGGCATAGGTAGGGACGTGATTGCCATCACGTCCGTGGGCGGACGGACGTTAAACGGTCGGAAGACCTGCCCTGCTCGATGCACATGCCGCCGCTAACGGCGGCCATGGCAATGGCCGCCCTACCTCTTATTCCGCTCTGATAATGACCTATTCCGCTCAATAGATGCGAAAGGGTTGAAGAGTCGCGGGCGGCTCGGAACATCAGGGTTCCTTTCCGCGTCTTAACTTATGCCCATGAGAACCCCACCCCTCGCCGCCTTCGTGTTCGCGCTGATGTCCGTCCTCGGACTGTCCGCGCAGAGCAAGGAGCCGGTCGCCAAGATCGTCCTGCCGCCGGAACCGGTCGCGCAGGCCGTCACCAAGAAGATCAACGTCCTCGACCTTTTCCGGGAAGGAAAGGCCGAGATGCACATCAACCCCAAGGCCGATATCCATGATGACGCGAAGAACGTCTTCAAGTTCGAGCCCGACGGCTTGTTCCACGTCAGCGGCAACGGCTACGGCGGTATCACGACGCTCGACAGCTTTAAGGACTATCACCTCGTCATCGAGTTCAAGTGGGGCGACAAGACCTGGGGTAAGCGCGCCAAGGCCACGCGCGACAACGGCATCCTCGTCCACTGCTACGGCCCGCAGGGTGCCGTGGGGGGTAGCTGGATGGCCAGCATCGAAGCGCAGATCATCGAAGGCGGCGTGGGTGATATCCTCGTCCTCTCTCCTAAGCTCGCCGACGGCACCACGCTGACGACTTCCATCAGCGCTGAAGCCGGCATCGATTCCAATAAGCAGACCATCTGGTCGCCCGGCGCTCCGCGTCGTACGATGACCACCGGTCGCCTCAACTGGCAGCACCGCGCTGCCAACTGGAAGGACACGCTGGGTTTCCGCGGCAAGGACGACGTCGAGTCGCCTTCCGGCGAATGGACCCGTTTCGAGGTGATCGCGAAGGGCGACATGCTCCAGTATTTCGTCAATGGCGTGAAGGTGAACGAAGCCTTTGAGTGCAAGCCCAGTCAAGGCCGCATCCTCCTGCAGGTCGAAGCCGCGGAGATGTTCGTGCGTCGCTTCGAGCTCTTCCCGCTTGGTGGTTTTAAGGAGAAGTGGGGCGCGGCTAAGCCGGCCGGCCACGGCGACGGCGAGGAGTTTCCGTCCTACGCCTATCGCCCGCGCTTTCTCGATCTCTCTCCAGAGCAGATCGCCCTGAACACCCCGAAGGCCAAGCTGCCACCGGGTTTTGAAATGGTCGTCGCCGCCACCTCTCCAATGGTAGCCAATCCCACCATGGGATGCGTCGATGACCAAGGTCGCCTGTTCGTAGGCGACTCTGCTGGCGTCAATTGGAGCCCGAAGAAGTTCGAGACCGTCCTCCCCAATCGCATCCTCCTCCTGGAGGACCGCGACGGGGACGGCATCTACGAGCACAGCACCGTCTTCGCGGACAAACTCGCTTATCCCAAGGGCGCCTATTGGTATCAGGGCAGCCTCTACGTGACCGACACCCCGGGTGTCTGGAAGTTCACCGACACCGACGGCGATGGCATCGCCGACAAGCGCGAACTCCTCGTCGGTGGTTTCCAGTGGACCGCCAATAGCGCGGATTGCCACGGCCCGCGTCTCCATCCTGACGGCCGCTTCTACTGGACGCACGGACGCAAAGGACATGATATTAAGCAGCAGGACGGCACGCTCGTGCACGCCGGCCTCAACAGCGGCATCTGGTCGATGAAGCCTGACGGCTCCGACGTCCGCTGGCATTCGCTCGGCTGCGCCGACAACCCTACTGGTCTCGATTTCACGCCCACCGGCGAACTCATCGGGACCACCAACCTTTATTTCGGTAGCCCGCGCGTAGACACCCTCATGCAGTGGCAGCTCGGCGGCGTCTATGAGCGCCCCGACTTCCTGCGCATCATCGCCGACCTCCCGCGCACCCACGAGCGCATGCCCATCCTCCGCGAGCTTGGCCACATGGTGCCCAGCGGTTGCGCCTTCTGGAAAAACGCCAACGCCCTCGCCACCGACGGACAGCCTTGGGCCGCCGACCCTGCCAACCTGCAGCTGATGGTGACCATGTACAACTCGCAGAAAGTCCTGCGCTACGAGATGCAGAAGGAAGGGGCGACCTACCGCACCACCGAGCACGAATTCTTCACCGTCGACCGCAAAGGTTCGCACCTGACCGACGTCATGGAGGCCCCCGACGGCTCGATCATCGTCTTCGATACCGGTACCTGGTATTCGCATTGCCCCTCGAGCCTGCAGGGTTCGGCCAATGTCCCCGGCATGATCTACCGGATCCGACGCACCGCGGAAGGGAAGGCCGCGCACGCCGCCGTGCTCGCCGCTCATAAGCCCCTCGAACTCGCCAAGCCCAAGACCGACGCTGAGCTGCTCGCGCAGCTTTCGTCTGCCGACCAGTCGGAAGTCCGTCGCGGACTTGAAGGCCTGACCTTCCGCGAGACCAAGTCCGCCGCTGTCACCGAAGCCGTCCGTGGACTGCTCTCGCGCGAGGCTGACCTCGTGCTCGAACACGCGATCCTTACCGCTGGCATGCGTCTCGCCGGTTTCAACGCCGCCGACCTCGCTGCGGCCAAGGGCGAAGTCGCCCAGGCTCGCCTGCTGCGCATCGTCTCGCAGTCTCGCACGAAAGATTCTGACTATGGCGACGTCCTGAAGTTCGCGCTTAGTCAGGCCGATTCCGCCGACGCCGCGCTCGCCAAGAACGCTTACCTCGCCCTGATCAAGGCGCCTGACGCTGATCAGGTTCTCGCGCCTGTCTTCACCCAGTGGCTTGCTCAGCCCGCTCCCACGGCCACGCAGGTCGCCGCCATGGGGAAGTTCGCGAGCGCGCTCGCTGGCCAGGCCGGCGTCGCGAAGGGCATCGCTCGGATGCTCGGTCACGAGAAGGGCGCCGTCCGTCAGGCGGCCATGCGCGCCATCGCGGCCCAGCCCGGCAAGGTGAACTCCAAGGAATGGCTCGCTCCGCTTGAGGCGCAGCTCGCCAAGGGTGCCTCGCCGCTCCTGCTCGACGCCATCGCCCGCGTGAAGGACAAGCGTTTCGATGCCGCTCTCAATACGATCTCCGTCGACACGACCAAGCCGGCTTCGCTTCGCCTCAAGGCCCTCCTTGCGCTCTCTAGTACGGGCGAAGGCCTCAGCGACCCGGCCTTCAAGTTGCTCACCGACCTCTTCGTCGATCCGGCCAATCCTGGCTTGCGGATGGACGCCGCCGCGCGTCTTGCCAACACGAAGCTCACCCCCGCGCAGTGGGATGCCTATCTCGCGTTGTTGCCGACCGCTGGTCCGCTCGAGCAGAGCGAGCTGCTTGTCGCGCTCGCCGTGCCGCAGAATTACAAAAACGTGTCCAAGGACACCGGCCGGAAGATCGCCGTCGCGCTGAGCAAGTCGCCGATGCTCGGCACTTTCAGTCCCGACCTCGTGCGCAAGGCCTTCGGCTTCCTGCCGCGCGAAATCTACGAAGTCCTTGAGCCGTCGTTTGATGCCGCGCTCGCGGTGAATGAAGCCAAGAAGGAGCGACTCGCGCCTCTGGCCTTGGCTGCGGCGAAGAAAGGCGACCCTGTCGCTGGACGTGCTGTCTACGAATCTGGCCGCGGCGCCTGCATCGCCTGCCACCGTATCGGTGACAAGGGCAATGAAATCGGGCCGAACTTGAGCAAGATCGGGGGTATCCGCGCCGAACGCGAAATCGTCGAGAGTATCCTCTTCCCCAGCAACAGTATCGCCCGTGACTACGACCTTAACTCGTTCCAGCTGACCGATGGTTCCAGTGTGCTCGGCCTGATCAAGGCGCGTTCGGCCGAGGGCGTGACGATTGTCGAAGCCTCTGGTCAGAAGCGCCTGCTCCCCACCGAGAGCGTCGCCTCGTCGACTCAGCTCACCACGAGCCTCATGCCCATGGGCCTCGACGGATTGCTCAGCGAGAAGGACCTCATCGATCTCGTGGCGTATCTGCGGTCTTTGCGTTGAGCGCAGCTCAACGCAAAGACCGCGGAGGGTGGAAGCGGTTGGCGGTTAGCGGATAGGTCCGGCCGCCGCAGGGCGGCCGAAGGTAGGGGCGTGGCTTCGCCGCGCCCTCCTGCAAGGAAGTGCACGATGAATCGTGCCCCTACCTTGGTTCGCCCTGCGGCGAACGAGACAGGGCTAGGGCAGCACGCGGTGCTGCCCCTACCTCGATACATTAAGGCCTCTTATTTTACCCCAGGAACCACAGCGCGAGGGCGGGGAGGGCGAGGACGAGAAGGCAACCGCCGGAGCGGGGGCGGGAGTCTTCGTAGATATCGCCCATGCGGTCATCGACCTCCTGCTGGATCCGCTCATCCACGTCGTCCGTCATGTCGTCCGGGATTTCGTTATCTTCGGTATCGCCGTCGAAGTCGTCGTTCATGAGGCATAGTATGCCCAGGGGCAGGGGGGGCGCAAGGGGCCGACCGCATCGGCCTGTCACAGGAAAGAGGCTGGAGCCTCGGCGGGGAATCCCCACGCTGACGGCAGCATGGCGACCATCCTTTGCATGAAGTGGGGTAAGAAGTACGGCCCGGAATACGTGAACCGACTCCATTCCATGGTGAGCCGCCACCTCACCATCCCGTATCGCTTCGTGTGCCTGACGGACGATAAGACCGGCCTCAACGCCGGCATCGAGACGTTCCCGATTCCCAGCCTCGAGCTGCCCGCCGGCGCCCCAGAGCGCGGTTGGACCAAGCTCGTCTCATTCTCGCCCGCCTTGACCGCACCCGGCGGCCCGGAACTCAAAGGCGACATCCTCTTCCTCGACATCGATATCGTCATCGTCGGCAACATGGACTCGTTCTTCGCGCAGCCCGGCGACTTCCTGATCATCCGCGACTGGCAAAAGGGCGACTACACCGGCAACTCCTCCGTCTACCGCTGGCGCGCCGGCACGTATCCCGACGTCCTGGAATATTTCCGCACGAATTTGGACGCCGTGCGGAAGCGTCACCGCAACGAGCAAGAGTTCCTCACCGCGCACCTCAGTGCGCAGGGCAAGGTCAGCTACTGGCCGGAGACCTGGTGTCGCAGCTTCAAGAAGCACTGCGTGAAATATTTCCCGTTCTCGTTCTGGCAGACGCCGGAAATCCCCGAAGGCGCGAAGATCGTCGTCTTCCATGGCCTGCCGAATCCGCCCGATGCGCTCGTCGGTCGCAGCGGCAAGTGGTATCGTCGAGTGTTGCCCACGGCTTGGATCGGGGAGAATTGGAAATAAGAGTGGAATAGGTAGTAGCGGATAGCGGTTGGCGGTTAGCGGTTGGGGTGTGTCGGGTAGGGGCAGCACCGCGTGCTGCCCTTGGGGCGTTCGCCGAATGGTGAACGCGATGGTAGGGGCGCGGCTACGCCGCGCCCGTTCCGCATGATCGGGCATGATGTAGTCCTGCCCCTACCCTTGGGCCACCATGCGGCGGCCGTAGAAATAAGAAGGGCAGCACACTGTGCTGCCCTTGCTTTAAGCAGGAGCGCCTTCGCGCTTACTTGCTCTCTTCCGCGGCCTCGTCGTTGGCGGCTTCTTCCTTGGCTTGGGCCTGACTGCTCAGGATGGGCTGGGCGAAGAGGCGGCCGTCGGGCAGGTTGGCGATGTAGCCTTCGCCGATGAGGAACGAGAGATCCGTGAGCACCTGCGTCTTGGCGGCGTCTTCGGCGTTCTCGCCGGCGAGGGCGAGCACGAGGTCCTTCGCCTGCTGGGCCGGCTTGCGGTCGAGCGAGTCAAAGAGCTTGGCCATCGGATCGCTGAAGGTGGACTTCGGGTCGCGGCAGCGGCGACGGACGGAGCACGCGTAGGTGATGCCCTTCGAGCCCTTCTTATAAAGATGGAAGCCTTCCTTACGCAGGCGGCCGCGGATACCGTTGGCGGTGTCGAGGGGGAAGGCGCGCTGCTGTTCGAGGGCGTAGCGGACGGAATCGCGGAGCGGGCCGGGATTCATCTCTTCGAGTAGGCGGCCGGCGAAGCGGACCCACGGATGGGTCTTCACCACGAGGTCCTTACGGAAGGCTTGGAGGAAGCCGCGGGCGGCGTCGAGGGACTCGAGGCGCTCGGGTTCGCCTTCCTTGCGGTCCTTCGGAGCGTATTCGCTGCGGGTGGACATCGACTTCAGCCACGCATCGATCTGTTCCTGTTCACGGACCATCTCGAGGCGACCCTTGAAGGCGTCGAACGGCACGTTCGGGCAATGGCGGGCGTGGTGTTCGCGCAGGTTGCGCTGGTAGCTGTGGTGCGTCGGGGCGCCGAGCAGTTTGCCCGTCTGCGAGCACTTCGCGACCATCAGGAAGGAGCCCTTGGGGGCTTCGACTTCGACTTCGACGACGTCGAAGAACTTATCGAGGTGGCGGGACATCACGTGCGAGACCGCGTCGCCTTCGCTGAGGAAGGGATGGCCGTCGGGCACGGAGACGGCGAGCAGGGCGTCAGGGCGCTGCTCGGCTTCGAGGTGACGGACGACGATCGAGAGACGGTCTTCCTTGTCGAGGATCAGGCGAGCGACCTCGAAGAGCTCGTAGGTCATCTTGCTCTTCTTCATCGCACCACCGAGGATCTCGAACTTCGCGTCATCCGGGAAAAAGGCGCTGGCGACGACGGGACGGAAGACCGGTGCGTCTTCGAAACGGGAAGGACCGCGGTCATCGCGACGACGATCATCGCGGCGAGGTCCACCAGGGCCATCACGACGGGGGCC
>JBAXMD010000031.1:0-14147 GCA_037134475.1 Verrucomicrobiota bacterium
TCGAACTTGTGGTCATGACAACGGGCGCAGGCGACGGTGAGGCCGAGGAAAGCCTTGGTGGTCGTATCGATGCGTTCGTCGATGATGTCGTTGGGGTCGTCGAAGCGCTTGCCGACGGTCAGGAAGCCGAGGGCGGCGAGACGAGGATCGTCAGGCGAGATGCCCGGGATGCGGTCGGCGGCGAGCTGCTCGACGATGAACTTGTCGTACGGCTTGTCGTCGTTCAGCGCGTTGATGACGTAGTCGCGATAGGTCCAGGCGTAAGCGAAACGGTAGTCCTTGAAGAGGCTGTCGCCCTGGTCGACCTGCAGGCCGCGGGTGTCGGAGTAACGGGCGGTATCGAGCCAGTGGCGGGCCCAGCGTTCGCCGTAGTGGGGCGAGGCGAGGAGGCCGTCGATCTGCTTGGCGTAGATGGCTTCGACGGCGACGGCGGGCTTGCCGGAGCGAAGCGCCATCGTGTCGGTGACCTGCGCGGCCTGGATGGCCTTCTCGAAGGCGTCGACCTGCTCGGAGGTGGGCGGGAGGCCGATCAGATCGTAGGAAACGCGGCGCAGGAAAGCCTCAGGGTTGGCGGCCGGATTAGGCTGCAGGCCTTTCTCCTCGAGCTTGGCGAGGACGAACGCGTCGATGGGCGTCTTGACCCATGCGCGGTTCTTCACTTCGGGAACGGTCGGCTTCGTGACCGGCTGGAAGGCCCAGTGATCGCGGGCCTTGCCCGTGAGTCCGGTGAGCTTGGCCGCGCCGCCGGCAGGCATCGGCGCGCCCATCTTCACCCACTCTTCGAGGATCGCGATCTTGTCGTCCGGCAGCTTGCCGCCCGTCTTCTTGGGAGGCATCGCGAACTCGGGATCGGTGTAGCGGACGGCCTTGATCAGGAGAGATTTCTCGAGATTGCCCGGAACGACCGAAGGCCCTTCGTCGCCGCCCTTGAAGGCGCCGTCGCGGGAATCGAGGATGAGGCCGCCCTTCGAGGAATTCTTGCTGGCGGAGTGGCACTCGTAGCAGCGATCGCTGAGGATCGGGCGCACGTTCTTCTCGAAGAACTCGAGTCCTTCCTTGGTCGGTTGGACGTCGTCGGCGGCGACGGCAAAGGAGGCCGCGCAAAGCGAGAGGATGAGGGTGGTATGACGGAGAGACAGCATGGGCGTGTTTCTTAAGTTGAGATTAAGGTCGGGGGAAGCAGCCCGGGAGAGGACTGACCTTGGGCTTAATGTAAGCCGGGGCCCCCGGAAATCAAGTGCGGTTCCCCATTCGGGTTGTAAAGGAAAGACCCCACGGCGAGGATGGCGGGGCCGGACGATGCGTATCCTGATCGCCAACGATAAATTCAAGGGCTCCTTGCCCGCGGAAAAAGCCGGTTTTCATATTAAAAATAGCCTGGAAAGGGCCTTTCCGCAGGCGTCTTTCGACCTTTGCCCCATCGCGGACGGCGGCGAAGGCACCGCCCAAGCGATGACCACCGCTTTGGCCGGAGAATGGACCTTTGGCGTCACCCAAGACGCCCAAGGCAGGCCGATCAAAGCGCCCTTCGGGTGGGTTCCGGAAACCGCGACGGCGGTCATGGAAATGAGCGCGGCCAGCGGGTTGGCCATCGTTCAAGATTTAGAACTTAACCCACTCACAGCCAGCACTTTAGGTACAGGAATCCTTATCCAATCAGCCCTCGCCAAGGGCGCCCGACGCATCCTGATCGGCATCGGGGGCAGCGCGACGAATGACGGCGGCCTCGGGGTCGCCCTCGCCCTAGGATATACCTTCAAGAAAGCCGGTCAGTCGTTCACCCCCACGCTCGAGACGCTGCTGGAGGCCGACCGGCTAGAGAAACCTTCCACCCTGCCCTCCTTTGAGCTGATCGTCGCCTGCGACGTCGATAATCCCCTGCTCGGCCCACGCGGCGCCACGCGCGTCTACGGTCCGCAAAAAGGTGTCCGCGACTTCGTCTGGTTCGAACAGCGACTCGAACATCTCGCCGACCTCGCGCGACGCGACCTCGGCGTGGATCCTCGCGACGTGCCTGGTGCCGGCGCGGCGGGCGGACTCGGCTTCGGCCTCATGGCTTTCCTCAGCGGAAATCTTGTGAGCGGGTTCGACATGGTGGCGACGCAAGTCGGACTCGAAGACCGCGTCGCCGCCGCCGACCTCGTCATCACCGGCGAAGGCCGCCTCGACGAACAGAGCCTGCAAGGCAAAGGGCCCGTCGGCGTCGCCCGCCTTGCACGTCGCCTCGGCAAGAAGATCGTCGGCGTCGCTGGCTCGGTCGACGACTCGGCCGCGCTACGCGCGCAGTTCGACCTGCTCATCGCGATCAAGCCAGCGGCGATGCCGCTCGACGAAGCGATGCGGCGCACGGGCGAACTCATCGAGTCCGCCGTGCACGCGCACGTCGCGCCGCTGCGCGCGCTCAGCTCCTGAAGATCGGGATCGGTACGCCCTTACCGTCGACGGTCGCGTAGAACGGTCGGCCTTCGATATCGAACGCGGTCTTGGGGCTGATGCCCATCGCGCGGAAGATCGTGGCGTGCATGTCGGAGATCGACACGGGGTCCTTGATCGCGACGAGCGGACGCTCGTCGGCGGTGGCGCCGTAGACATGGCCTTTCTTCACGCCGCCGCCGAACATCACGACGCTCGTGCCACCGGTGAAGTGACGATGCAGGCCGTAGTGATCGGGACTGGTCATGATGCCGGACTTATTGAAAGCCTGGTCCTTGGCCTTCGAGCCAGGGCGGCCTTCGATCATGGCGTCGCGGCTGAATTCGCTGGCGATGATGACCAAGGTGCGGTCGAGCAGCCCGCGCTGTTCGAGGTCGCGGATGAGGCGAGCAATTGGACGGTCGATCTCGGCATGCATCTTCGCGACGGTCTCATGGCCCTTGCCGTGCGTATCCCACTGGAAGAACGGCACGTATTCCGTGGTGACCTCGACGAAGCGGGCGCCGTTCTCGACGAGGCGACGCGCGAGCAGGCAACCGCGACCGAAGCGGCCAGTGTCGTAATCTTTCTGCACCTCGGGCGTCTCGAGCGTGATGTCGAACGCGGCACGCTCCTTGGCGCTGAGCAGGCGATAGGCCTTGTCCATCGAGCGCAGCATCGATTCATGCTGGTGGTCGCTGAGCAGGTCACGGCTGGGCGTCGCGTCGACGAGCCGACGGAACTCGCGGTCGCGGCTCACGAAACGTCCGGCGTCCATCCCCTTGGGCGGACGCACGGCCGCGGCGGCTTCCTCGGGGAACGGCAGGTTCATCGGACCGTATTCACCGCCGAAGAATCCGGCGGTCGTAAAGGCCTTGAGCTCCTCGCTTTCACCGACGCCCTCGAGGCGCTGGCCGATATTAATGAAGGCCGGCATCACCGGATTACGAGGCCCGAGCACGCGGGCCATCCAGGCGCCGATATGTGGACAAGCGACGGTCTGCGGGGGCACGTAGCCGGTGTGCCAATGGAACTGATGGCGGGAATGCAGAATGGTGCCGAGGTCGGGCTGCACGGCCGAACGGATCAGCGTGCCGCGATCCATGACCTGAGCGATATTCTCGAGTCCTTCGCAGATACGAACGCCGTCGACGGACGTCGGGATCGCGGGGAAGGTGCTGAGCACGCGGTCGTAGGAAAGCCCCTTCTCGTAAGGCGCATAGCGCTTGGGGTCAAAGGTCTCCGGCGCGGCCATGCCGCCGGCGAGCCAGATGAGGATGACCGAATCAGCGGTGGCGGCAGGCTGGACGAGTTTCTCGCTCTCGGCGAGGAGGCGAGGCGCGCTCATCGACAACGTCGCGGCGCCAGCGGCGGCGAGCATGCGCAGGAATTCGCGACGAGCGAGCGGCTCGGGTAAAGCAGGATCAAGCGGCAGAGGGGAGTTCATGGCGATCAGCGGATGGTCTGGAATTCGGGAAGCATGCACACGACCCAGAGGAGGTCGGCGACGCCTTGTTCGGAGATTTCGGCACCGACGATACCGGCGGCGACCTTGAGTTCGGCCGGGGCGGGCTCGCGGCTCAGCGCGGAGAGGTAGAGCCAGCGCGCGAGTTCCTCCGGCGACGTCCACGTCCGCTTCTTCAGCTTGGCGGCGCCGGCGGAGAGGAGATTGGTCAGCGCCTGACCGTTCGAAAGGTCGATGGCTTCGAGCGTACTCAGCTCGTTCGGACGCATCGAGACGATCTGCTCGCGGTTCGGACGCCCCAACGCGCGCTGCAACAGGTCTGATTTCATCAGGCTCGCGCGAGCCGGCAGGCTGCTTGTGCCGCCGACTCCCGCGAGCATCTCCGCCATGCGGGATTCGGCCTTGCGCCATGCCTCTCCCTTCACGAGCGAGACCGGCTGCCAGACGATCTCCGCGGTCTTGGTCGCGGCCTTCGCTTTGCCGGCGGCGGCGAAGGTCCCGCGGGCGTTCGGTAAGCTCGTCGTCCATTCCCAGGAAGCGTCGGTCGCCATCCTCACGCGGACGCCACCCTTGAGCTCGACGTTCACCTGGAACCAAGCGGCGGCGACGTTCGGTTTCTGGCCGCCGTTATGTCCGACGATGACGATCTGGTTCGCGCCCATCAGTAAAGAAGCCGTGAGGTCGAAACTCTTCGGGTCGGCCCAGTTGTCGCCTTCGCCGATCTTCTTGCCGTTCACGTAAAGTTCGAAGCCGTTGTCGCAGGTAACCACGCAGGCGGCCGATTCCACGTCGGCGTCCAGGACGAGTTGACGACGGAAGGAACGCGTCTCGCCGGCCGCAGGTAGACGTCCTCCGGCGATGTCGCCCGACCAGATCGGCGCGGCGAGCAAAGGCTCGACGACGGGCTTCTTGGCGGAAGCGGCCGTGGGCGCGGCGCGCGGCACCTTGAGTTCGATCTTGGCCGGCGTGGTGCCAGTCAGACGCCAGACGGCGTCGACGAACTGCTCGGCGGTGAGGCGCTTGGCGCGCGGACCGCGATAGACGTAGCCTTTGTCATCCGCATCACGCGAGAGGATTTCGGCACGCGACTGGTAGGCCTGTGACGTCGCGATGAATTCCAACACGGCCTTGAGGTCATACTTGGATTCGACGAGCCGGTTAGCCAAGACATCGAGGAGATCCTGGTTCCACGGCTGCGTCTGCATCGCATCGACTGGGTGCACGACACCGCGACCCATGAGGCGATGCCAGAGGCGGTTGACGATGGTGCGCGGGAAGCGGCCGTTCTCCGGATGGGTGATGAGGGCGGCGAGCTGGGCGAGGCGTTCTTCGCGCGGCTTGGTAGCGTCGACTTGCCCGAGTTCGGGAAACGGCCATGCCGCGGCGGCGGGCTTGCCCGTGGGTATATCGCAACGCACGAGCTCCATCGGATGATCGGAGTAGATCGCGGCGAGGCCGTAGGCATCGCGCAGCTTCCAGCGATCGACAAAGCTGTCGTGGCAGGAGGCGCACTTCATGTTGATGCCCAGGAACGTCTGCGAGACGCTCTGCGAATACTGGAGTTCGGGCACCTGGGCCGCGCTCACGGCGCCGCGCCAGATGATGCCCTTTGCGAAGCCTTCGCTGTCCGCGGAAGGCGCGATGAGCTCGCGGGCGAAGACGTCGTAAGGCTTGTTGGCCAGCAGCGAGACATAGAGCCAGCTGGTGATCTGCTTACGGCCGCCATCGATATAACCGGTGCCGGCGTAATCATTACGCAGGAGATCGTTCCAGAACGCCATCCAGTGGTCGGCATAGTCGACATTCCGCGCGAGCAGCGAGCGGACGAGCAATGCGCGTTTGTCCGGACGGCGGTCAGCGGCGAACGCCCGCGCCTCCTCGGCGGAAGGCAACAGGCCAACGAAGTCGAGCGTCACCCGGCGCAGGAAGGTCGCGTCGTCCGCGACGGGCGGCGTGGGCGCACCCTTATCCGCGAGCCAGCCGTCGAGCACGCGGTCGATCGGATGCGGGCGGCCGTTCCGGACTTCCGGCAGGACGGGCTGACGCGGTCGCAGTGGGGGTTCGTAGGCGGGCTGCTTGAAGGCGAAGCCTTCGGTCCACACGGCGCCCTGCTCGACCCAGGCGCGCAGAGTGGCGACTTCGGCGGAACTTAGGCGATCGCCTTTCGGCGGCATGCGGACATCAGGATCGGCGCTGACGATCGCCTCAAGGAGCTTGCTCTTCTGCGTCTGGCCAGCGGTCACGACCGCGCCGTTCTCGCCGCCTTCGAGCAGCGAGGCGCGCGTGTTCATCGAGAGTCCGCCCTTCTTCTTGTCGCCGGCGTGGCACTCCACGCAATGCTTACGCAGGATCGGCACGACCTCGTGCGCGAAGTCGACCGGGGCGGCGCCCAGCGACGTCGTCAGGAGCAAGCCGGCAAGGAAAGGACTACGCATGCGGACGCGGCCGAATCAGGGGACGAAGAGGATCGCGGCGGAGGCCGGGGCCTCGACGGACTGCTTGGTGTCGGTGAGCTTACCGTCGCGGCCAATGCGATAGGCGTTGAGCGTACCAGACTTCTGGCCGGCGCACACGAGCCAGCGGCCATCGGCGCTGAGGCCGAAGCCTCGCGGGGAGGCGGGCGTGCCGAGCATATGCTGGAGGAGCGCAAGCTTACCGTCCTGGTCGATGGAGTAGACGGCGATGGAGTCGTGCCCGCGATTGGAGACATACAGCGTCTTGCCATCCGGGCGGACAAAGATCTCCGCGGTGGAGGCACCCTTCGCGTCAGCGCCAGTCGGGAGCGTCGGGAGACTCTGGATCTGCTTCAGGTCGCCGTCACGTTCCACCGTGAAGGCGACGACGTTCATGCCCATCTCGGTGTTCACGTAGGCGAACTTACCGCTAGGATGGAAGACGAGGTGGCGGGGACCTTCGCCCGCGGTGACGCGCGCAGACTTCGGCTCGTTCGGAGTGAGCAGGCCTTTTTCGGCGTCGAACTTGTAGATGAAGATATCGTCCGTGCCGAGGTCGGCGACGTACGCGCGGCCGTTCTTCGGGTGGAAGTAGACGCCGTGGGCATGCGGACCGGCCTGGCGTCCGGCGTTCGGGCCCGTGCCGACGTGCTGGATCGAAGAGCTCGCCGGAGCGAAGGAACCGTCCTCCTTGATCGGCAGAGCGGTGGTCGAACCGGAACCATAATTAACCACGATCAGATTACGGCGCGTGGCGTCGACGGCGAGGTGCGTCGGGCCCTTGCCCTTGGAGACCTCGGTGTTCAGCAGGCGCAGCTTCTCGCCTTCGACGGCGTAGGCGGCGACGGCGCCTTCGGCGGCCTCAGCGGTGGAATAGAGGAACTTCGCGTCGGGGCTAAGCGCCAGATAAGAAGCCGACTTCGCCTCGGCGGCGACGGTCGGCACGGAGATCTTGCCGGTCTTGCCATCGAGCACGCAGCGGAGCACACCCTGCGCCTTGGCACCGGAAGTACCGACATAGAAGACGTACTGGGCGGGTGCCGGTTTCGGTACCGCCTTGGTGGTGGCCTTTGGCGCCGGGGTGTCGACGGTCTGGCAACCGACGAGGACGGCCGCGAGCGCGGCGAGGAGGAGGCGTTGGGTGTTCATGATGATAAGATAGGGAGATTTCTCAGCGACCGCTCCACCAGCCGTCAAGCAAGGCCGTGAGGCGCTTGACGTCCTCAGGGCGGGTGGCCGCGAGGTCCGTGAGTTCGGCCGGGTCGGCTTTGAGGTCGAACAGACGCGGAGGTTCATTGGCGCCATTGATACCGCTCGAGACGATCAGCTTGAGCGGACCGGCGACGAGCCAGCGATAACGCAGGCTCGAGGCGGGCTTGCCGATCTCGATGATGTCGTGGGTGGAATTCTGGCCGGGCACGAAAGGACGCGCGTGCAAGGCGGCGTCGTCCAGAAGGTCGATCCCGTCACCATCCGACGGGATCTTAGCGCCAGCGAGCTTCAGCAGCGTCGGCATGATGTCCACCGCGCTGGCCGCGTCATCGATCGACGCCGGCTTGATGTGGCCAGGCCAGCTCACGATGATCGGCGAACGGATGCCGCCGTCGAAGGGCGACATCTTCGAGCGCTCAAAGTCGACCAAGGGCTTGTCGGCACGGGGAATCCAGCCGTTGTCGGAAATATAGACGATGATCGTGTCCTGCGTGAGGCCTTCCTTCTCGAGGTGGGCGCGCACCTCGCCGACCGTCTCATCGAACCACTCGACCATCGCGAGATAACGGGCGGCCTGGATCGTCGGCGCCTTGCCACGGTATTTCGCAAGGATGCGTTCCGGTGGGTTATGCGGGTCATGCGGCATCATCGGCGCATACCAGGCGAAGAACGGCTTACCGTCCTTCTTGGAGCGCGAAATGAACTCCGTCAGCGGCGCGAGCGTCTTGCGCCCGATGTCGAGACCTTCGTCACCATGGCGACCGCCCTTGGTCATGCCTTCGGTGAAGCCGCCGTGCGTGTAGTCGCCCATCCACCATTTCCCAGTCTGCAGGCTGACATAACCACGCTCGGCGAGCAGGCGCGGCAGGTGCGGCGATTGTTCGAAGAGTTTCACCAGCTGCTCGCGGCCTTGGAGGAAAGCCTCGGACTTCTGCTTGCCGGCGCCCTTAGCTGCGACGGCGGGGACGGTCGGATCGTTACCGGTCACGCCGTGGCGGTGCACGTGGCGCCCAGTCAGGAGCGAGGCGAGGCTGGGCGAGCAGAGTGAATTGGTGTCATAGCCGCGAGGGAAGACACGTGACTCGGCCGCCAGCTTGTCGATGTTGGGTGTGCTGACCGACTTCGACCCCATGAAGCCGTAATCCGTCCAGGCATGATCGTCGGAGATGATCATCAGGATATTGGGCGGGCGATCGGCCGCCGAAAGCGTCAGGCCGAGGCTGGCGAGAGCAGCGACGCAAAGGGGCAACAGGCGGGGCATGCTTAATAGACTCCCCAAAGAGTCGCCCGTTCCCACCCAAAAAATCGCCCGTTACCCGCCATGGGACGATTTGGACAAGAAACCTCCGGCACCTCATTTGACGAACCCACGACCTTGGGCATAATGAGCCTTGTAGCGCACCTCAGGCCGCCCCGACCTGACCTAGGCCGCCCCCTGTAGAAAATATTATACGATTTTATCAAGTTGTTATTCAACGACTTGTGTAAATACCCCCTTCCGACCCCCCTTTTTTAGCCCTATATATACAGGCCCCTTTCTTTTTCCACATGATCAACAACATCCCCCGCACCGCCAAGACCGACGCTCTCACCTCCCTCCTCCGCTCCGACCTCCCCGACCTGGGCGAAATCCGGGTCAGCGTCGTCGAAACCTCCCCGGACCGCTCCGGCGAGGCGGACAGCCTGACGCTGTTCCTGAACGAAGCTAACCGCTGGCCGCGCCTCGCCGCCGAAGAAGAGCTCCGTCTCGGCCGCCTCATCAAGGCCGGCAAGGATCTCGACGGCAACCTCACCCCCGCCGCCGAAGCCGCCTTCACCGAACTCGTGAGCCGCAACCTCCGCCTCTCCTACCATGCGGCCAAACAGATGCGCGTTCCCCGCGAGGAGATGATGGAGCTGATCTCGGCCGGCAATTTCGCGCTGCTCGGCGCCGCCCGCGATTTCGACGCCGATCTCGGGCATCGCTTCAGCACCTACGCCTTCTGGGGTATCCGCAGCGCCATCATGCGTGAACTCAATTTCCTCCGCCGCACGGTCCGCCTGCCGCGCAACCTCCACGAGCAGTTGTCGAAGCTCCGCAAGGCCGAGGCCACGCTGCTCCAGGAGCTCGGCCGCGAACCTGAAGAAGAAGAGATCGCCGCTGTCCTCGCATGTTCGCCGGAGAAGATCACCGAGCTGCGCAGCTACCAGCAGCACGGGCAGTCGCTCGACGCGCCCCTCGGCGAGGAAAGCGACACCACGTTCGGCGACACGTTGAAGGACGAGGACGCCACGACGCCGGCCGCGCACGCCGAAGCCGCCGACCACAAGGACGCACTGCACGAAGTCCTGGCTCAACTGACGCCCCGCGAACTCGAGGTGACCCGCCTCCGTCACGGACTGGACGGCGAAGAGCTGACGCTCGACGCCATCGGTCAGCTTCAGGGCGTCTCCCGCGAACGCATCCGCCAGATTGAGGCCGCTGCGCTGCGCAAGCTGCACGAAGGCATCCGCCGATAACCCCTTGAGTCGGGGGGAGGGTTCGCCATGATAGCGGCGTGCCCTCCTCCCTTCGCCTCCTGCTCGTCGTCGGACTGACCGGTCTGCTGACGCCCGGCGCACAGGCGCAGCAGGTCGAGCCCTTCGAGGAACCGCCGATCAACTACTCGGCGACGCAGACGAACGACCGCGCGACGGCGATCAACGCCACCTTCCAGAGCCGCGCCGACGAAATCCGCTCCCTGCCGGCCAAGAAGCGGCTCAAGTGGCTGCTCGATGAGCTGGGAGTACCCGTCGAATCCCAGATCTTCGTCTTCAGCAAGACGAGCATGCAGCGCGACCTGATCAACCCGGAGACACCTCGCGTCCTCTATTTCTCCGACGAAGCCTACGTCGGCTGGTCCGTGACCGGGTCGTTCGAGGTTTCCGTCTTCGATGCGAAGCTCGGTACGACCTTCTACCTTTTCGACCAGCATGCGACGAAGGATGAACCGCTACTGGTGCGCAGCGGGGACTGCCTGCTCTGCCATTCGCGCCATGAGCACACCCCCTCACTCCGCACGCGCACCATCTTTCCCGACGCGAACGGCGAACCGCTCAGCGGTTCCGGCAGCTCCAACATCGGCCCATCCACCCCGCTCGCCGAGCGCTGGGGCGGCTGGTATGTCACCGGCACGAAGGCGCCCTTCGAACACCGCGGCAACCTGACCGGCAAGAAGATCGACGACTTCGAAGGCCCGGCGGCCCAGCCGACCCGCAATCTCGCCAGCCTCAAAGGCGTCGTCGATACGCACCGGTATCTACTCAATACCAGCGACGTCGTGCCGCTGCTGATGCATGACCACCAGGTACATGTGCACAACGTCCTCTCCACGGCCAATCAAGATGCGCAGATCGCGCTCCACCGGTGGCCCGCGATGCGCGAGATCCTCGGCCTGCCGGCGAACGCACCGCCCCAGGGCTCCTGCCTCGTGGTGTTCGACAGTCAGGCCGAGAAGATCCTCGACGCCCTGCTCTGCCGCGACGAAGCCGCCTGGCCGGCGGAAGGCCTCCAAAGCGATGGCGTCTTCGCCCCCGCCTACGCCAAGACGCGCAAGGCGGACGCGGAGGGACGTTCATTGCGCGACCTCGACCTCAAGACGCGCCTGTTTCGCTATCGCTGTAGCCCGCTGATCTACTCGCAGAGCTTCGCGACACTCCCGAAGGAACTACACGATATCGTCCTTCTCCGGCTTTCCTCCGGCCTCCGCGCCTTCCCTCCTTCGCCTTCGTTCGGCCATCTCGCCGATGACGAACGCGGTGCGATCCACGAGATCCTGACGCAGACGATGCCAAACCTGCCCGCCGGCTGGGGCAAGTAAGGCGGACACAGAAAGGGCCGACCCTCGGAGAGGATCGGCCCTTAGGTTCAGCGGGTAATCGACTTACTTGGCGAGCGAAGCGAGTTTCTCGCGGATCGCGTCGGCTTCGACCTGGTAACTGGCGGCGTTCAGATGCAGCAGGTCAGGCATGACGGACTTCTCGAGCGTGCCGTCGGCGGTGAGGAACTTAGCGCCGATGTCGAAGTAGTGGACCTTCTTGCCGTCATCGAGCTTGGCGATGAGCGCGTTGACCTGGCTGTTCTTCACGCGAGGGGCGTCCGTCGGCTTAGCCGAGCGGGGGAAGACCGCGAGGAGGAGCACCTTCGTGTCGGGCGAGCGCTGATGGATGGCGGCGATGATGTTCTTGATGCCGTTGGCAATCATCTCGGGAGTGTGCAGCGCGTTGCCGACGTTGTTGGTGCCGATCATGAGCACGACGGCCTTGGGCTTGATGCCTTCGAACTCGCCGTTCTCGACGCGCCACAGCACGTGCTGGACCTGGTCGCCACCGATGCCGAAGTTGGCGGCCTTGTACTGGGCGTATTCCTTGTCGAAGAGGGCCTTCTGGCCGTTCCAGCCCGCGGTGATCGAATCACCGAGGAAGACGACCTGCGCTTCGCCCTTCTTGGCGGTCTCGACGAAAGCGTCATGGGACTTCGCGAAGCCGGCGTTGATCTGGCCGGTCTTGCCGTCGAACTTGGGGGCGGCGACATCGGCCTGCTGTGCCGGCAGGCTGATGGCCTTCTTAGGGGCGTCTTTCTTGGCTTCCTGGGCGACGACGGAGGTCGCAGCGAACAGGGAAAGCCCGAGGAGGAGGGATAGGGTACGTTTCATGGGGGTATCTTGGGGACATCCATTTCGCCCCCGGGTTCCCCGCTGTCAATGACCGCCCCCTCTGGCTTGCTCACAGTCGAGCGGCCGGCATAGGAACCTGCATGAGCAAACCCCTGCGTTTCGTGACCAAGGCCGAGGCCATCAAGGAAGAGTATAAAGGTCGCACCAATTACTGGCTGACCCGGCCCGAACTGACCGGCGCCAAGGACCTGCAGGTCTGCGAAGCGACCTTGCCGGCGGGCGAAGGCCACGCCTTCCACACGCACCCGGAGCTCGAGGAGATGATCTACGTGCTGGCCGGCGAAGTGGAGCAGTGGGTGGAAATGGAGAAGCGCGTCCTCAAGCCCGGCGACGTCGCGCACATCCCCGCCGGCATCGTGCACGCGACCTTCAACGTCTCGAAGGCGGACGCGACCATCCTTGCCATCCTCTCGCCCGGCGCGAGCCAAGGCCCCTTCATGGTCGACGTCAGCAGCGAGGCACCCTGGAAGGACCTGCGCTGAGCCCGCGGCTTACTTCAGTTCCTTGATCCGGACGTTGCGGTACCAGACGTGCTTCGCCTCGTCTTGGAAACCAATGTGTCCCTCGGCCGGACGGTCCTTCATCGGGGACGCGTCGAGATCGAGGACGATGGTGCGCTCGCCGTTGAAGTCGACGCTCAGGTGACGGTCCTTGAGTGTGAGCGTGTAGCGATTCCATTCGCCGGGCGCCTTCACCATGTTCTTCGAGGCGGCCATCGCGCGGATGATGCCGCCGCAGTCATGATGGCCGGGCTTCGCGAGGCCGTAGGTGTCGAGGATCTGAAGCTCAATGCCCTTGGCGACAGGATCAAGCGGATCGGCGACGCAGAAGAAGACGCCGGAGTTGCCCGTCGGCTCGATCTTGAATTCGAGATCCAGGACGAAATCGCGGTACTTGCGCTCGGTGAAGATATACGCGTCGTAGCGCTGCCAGCCCTTCTCGCCCGGACGAGGCTTCAGCGTGACGGTACCGTCGGTGTCGTAGACCCAGTTACCCTTGGTCTTCCAGCCGGCGAGGTCCTTGCCGTTGAAGAGCGGGAGGAAGCCCGGCGCGTCCACGGCCGGATGCGGCACCGGGGCGACCGGGGTGCTGACGGGATAATTCTCAGGCGCGGCGGCGAGCGCGAGCGGCAGGAGGGCGGCTAGGAGCAGGAAGCGGGGCATGCGGATGAGGTAACCGGCGCCGGGCAGAGGTCGAGCCACATATCAGGTTCGACTGCCCTCGGCTTGTCATAATAAAGATAAGACATGGGCCGCCCCTCCCTGCTCTCCGCCCTTCTCTGCCTGCTCGCCGCCGTCGGCCTGGCCGCGGTGCCGCCCAACATCGTCGCCGAAGGCGTGCCTGACGTCACCCCGACCCTGACCGCCGAACTGTCTCCCTACCTCAACCTCGGCGGCGCGAGTTTCCGCGGCTGGCATTCCACGCGCCGCGAGGCGATCGTGACCTCCCGCATCGGCGACGCGACGCACCTCCACGCGATGGCCGCGCCGCTCGCGAAGCGTATCGCCCTGACGGGCGGCGTCGAGCCAGTGAAGGGCGGCCAGATGCAGCCCGGCGGCTCGCTGCTGCTCTACGCCACCGACGTCGGCGGCAACGAGAACTTCCAACTCTACCTCAAGGACACCACCGACCCGAAGACCCAGCCGGTCCGCCTCACCGACGGCAAGTCGCGCAACATCGATGCCTGCTGGTCCCGCGACGGCCGACGCATCGCATTCTCCACCAACCGCCGCAACGGCAAGGACAGCGACATCGTGATCAAGGAGACGCAGGCGCCCTACGCCGAACGGATCGTGCACACCGGCACGTCGCCGGGCTGGGGTCCGGTCGAATGGTCACCCGACGGCACGCTGCTCCTCCTCCGCCAATCGATGGGCCAAGAAGAAGCGCGCCTGTGGACGATGGACGTCG
>JBAXMD010000032.1:0-14134 GCA_037134475.1 Verrucomicrobiota bacterium
TCGCGGGCCTCTTCGGGCACTTCGGAGGCAGGCTTGGCGCAGTCGGCCTTGTTCTTCGGGACCCAGACGCGGCCGTCGTTGCGGAGCGACTCGGACATCAGCGTGAGCTTGGACTGGTCTTCGCCGTGCACGGGAATACAGGTCGGATGGATCTGCGTGTAGCAGGGATTCGCGAAGCCGGCGCCGCGGCGGTGGGCGCGGAACGTCGCGGTGACGTTGCAACCTTGGGCGTTGGTCGAGAGATAGAAGACGTTGCCGTAGCCGCCGGTGCAGACCACGACGACATCGGAGGACCAGGATTCGACGGCACCCGTGACGAGGTCGCGCGTGACGATGCCCTTGGCCTTGCCGTCGACGAGGACGAGGTCGAGCATCTCGTGGCGGGTGTACATCTTCACCGTGCCGAGACCGATCTGACGGGAGAGCGCCGAGTAGGCGCCGATGAGCAGCTGCTGGCCAGTCTGGCCGCGCGCGTAGAAGGTGCGCGAAACCTGCGCGCCGCCGAAGGAACGGTTGGCGAGGAGGCCTCCGTATTCACGGGCGAAGGGCACGCCCTGCGCGACGCACTGGTCGATGATGCTCGTCGAGACTTGCGCGAGACGGTAGACGTTGGCTTCGCGGGCGCGGTAATCGCCGCCTTTGATCGTGTCCTGGAAGAGGCGGCGGACGCTGTCGCCGTCGTTCTGATAGTTCTTCGCGGCGTTGATGCCGCCTTGGGCGGCGATCGAGTGGGCGCGGCGCGGGCTGTCCTGGTAGCAGAAGCAGGAGACCTCGTAGCCCATCTCGGCGAACGAAGCGGCGGCGGCGGAACCGGCGAGGCCGGAGCCGACGACGATGACGTGGTACTTGCGGCGGTTGGCCGGGTTCACCAAGCGGAGCTTAGCCTTATGATTATTCCACTTATCGGCCAGCGGGCCGGCGGGGATTTTCGAGTCGAGATTCATGGTCGTAGCAGGCGCTGGGGATTACTTCAGGCAGCCGGTGAGCACGGCGAGAGGGATGGAGATGAAGCCGAGGGCGATGATCCAGGCGTAGGCCAGGGCCAAGCCGTCGAGGCGGGAGCGCCAGCGCTCGTTGCGCAGGCCGAGGGTCTGGAAGACGCTGCTCACGCCGTGGCTGAGGTGCAGGCAAAGGAGCAGCATGCTGACGATGTAGAAATAGGCGACCGGCTTGCAGGAGAAGCCCGCGATCACCATCTTATAGACATCTTCGCCAAAGGTGACGCCACCCAAGGCGACCGCCCGGAAGGTGAAGTGCAGCAGGTGGAAGACCACGAAGCCTAGGATGACCACCCCCGAGTAGGGCATGGTGCGGGAAGCGATCGTCGCGCGGCGGGTGGCGTCAACGGCCGGACCTCCGGCACGGGAGGCGCGGTTTTCGAGCGAAAGCAGGATGCCGGCCCAAATATGGGCGATGGTGCTGATGATCAACACCACTCGAGCCCCCCAGAGGAGTCCGGGATTGGCGTGCAGCCAGGCGGCGTAGGCGTTGATGGCCTCCGGGCCCTTGAACATCAGCAGGTTGCCCGTCATATGGCCGAGCACAAAGCCGGCGAGGACGAGGCCGGTGAGGGCCATGACGACCTTCTTCCCGATAGAAGAGGGACGGCAGGAGGAACAACAGGAGCTGGCGGACATGGCGGAGCGTGGACGGGATGCAAAAACTATCAAATAGGGAGTCGCCAGCCTTCCCACCCCAGAGGCGGCCAAAAGGGGAGGTATTAGCGGGAAAGCCCCCGGGTGTGAAAAACCCTCATAGGCCTGCGGGGCAGACCGCGGGGAGCGGACGTCGGCCGGATCGACCGACACGGTCCGGCCCGAAAAACCGCTTGCCACAGTTTTTTTCGGCCATGCAATTCGAAAGTCCAGACCGGCTCTCCGTCACAGGACCTGCCGGTCTTTTCTTTTTTACCCGCCCCCAGCCCACCCGACCCTTTTCCATGAAGTATATTTTTGTCACCGGCGGCGTCATCTCCTCCCTGGGCAAAGGCCTCACCGCCGCCGCCCTCGGCGCGCTCCTCGAATGCCGCGGCCTCAAGGTGCGCATCCAGAAGTTCGATCCCTACCTCAACGTCGATCCGGGCACCATGAGCCCCTACCAGCACGGCGAAGTCTACGTGCTCAACGACGGTGCCGAAACGGACCTCGATCTCGGCCACTACGAACGTTTCACGTCGGGCGAACTCTCCCGCCTCAACAGCCTGAGCTCCGGCCAGGTCTACGAGACCGTCATCCAGAAGGAACGCCGCGGCGACTACCTCGGCAAGACCGTGCAGGTCATCCCGCACGTCACCAACGAGATCAAGGAACGCATCCTCAAGGGTGGCGAAGGTGTCGACGTGCTCATCACCGAAATCGGCGGCACCACCGGCGACATCGAAGGGCTGCCCTTCCTCGAAGCCCTCCGTCAGTTCCAGCACGACGCCGGCCGCGAGAACGTGGCTTTCCTCCATTGCACGCTGGTGCCCTTCATCAAGGCCGCGGGCGAACTTAAGACCAAGCCCTCGCAGCAGTCCGTCGCAAAACTGCGTGAAATCGGCATCCAACCCGACCTGCTCGTCTGCCGCACCGACCGCCCCATCGGCGAGGAAAACCGCCAGAAGCTCTCGCTATATTGCAACGTCGGCCTCGACGCCGTGTTCGAATGTCGCGACGTCGAGCACTCCATCTACGAACTCCCGATGCAGCTCGCCGAACAGCGCATTGACGAGGTCGTCGTCAAGCGTCTCGGCTTGCAGTGCCAACCGATCGACATCACGCCGTGGCGCGAGATTGTCCGCCGCCTCCTCGAACCGAAGCACCGCGTGCGCGTCGGCGTCGTCGGCAAATACATCGAACTTCAGGACGCTTACAAATCCGTCTACGAATCCATCACGCACGGCGGCATCGCCAACGAGACCGCCGTCGAGGTCGTGCGCATCGACGCCGAGGACCTCGAGACCAAGGGCACCGCGCAGCTCGAAGGCCTGGACGGTATCCTCGTCCCGGGCGGCTTCGGCAACCGCGGCATCGAAGGCAAGATCATCGCCGCCCAGTTCGCCCGCGAACGCAAGGTCCCCTACTACGGCCTCTGCCTCGGCATGCAGATCACCGTCATCGAATACGCCCGCCACGTCCTCGGCCTCAAGGACGCCCATTCGACCGAGTTCGCCCCCGAGACCAAGAACCCGGTCATCCATCTCATGGAATCGCAGAAGAGCGTGGTGACCAAGGGAGGTACGATGCGCCTGGGCTCCTATGATTGCGCCCTGACTCCCGGCAGCCGGGCCCGGGCCGCCTACGGCACGGACAATATCAAGGAACGCCACCGCCACCGCTTCGAATATAACGACGCCTACCGGGCCCAGCTCGAGGCCGCCGGCCTGATGGTCGGGGGCACCAACCCCCAGAGCGGGCTGGTCGAGATCGTCGAGGTCAAGGACCACCCCTGGATGGTCGGGGTCCAGTACCACCCGGAATTCCAGTCCCGCCCGGACCGCGCCCACCCCCTCTTCGCCGCTTTTGTGAAGGCTGCGGTTGAGAAGTCCCGACTGTCCTGCTAATTCAGAGACGAAACCGGCTTTGCCGGACGCTGACAAGTGGGCGGAGATCCGCCGAACGCGCCACCCCGCGCGCCCCTTCCCCACCCCCATGTCCACTAACATCAACGCCGCCGGCACTTGGGTGCCGCGCCTTCGCGAACAGGTCGCCCGTGTCGTCGTCGGCCAGCAATACCTCGTCGACCGCCTGCTGATCGGCCTCCTCGCCAACGGACACGTCCTCCTCGAGGGCGTCCCCGGCCTCGCGAAGACGCTCTCGGTGCGCACCCTCGCGCAGACCGTCCACGCCGACTTCTCGCGTATCCAGTTCACGCCCGACCTGCTGCCGGCCGACATCGTCGGCACGCTCATCTACGACCCGAAGACCGGTGATTATAACGCCAAGCGCGGCCCGATCTTCGCCAACTTCGTCCTCGCCGACGAAATCAACCGCGCGCCCGCCAAGGTGCAGTCCGCGCTCCTCGAGGCGATGCAGGAACGCCAGGTCACGCTCGGTGGCGAGACGCACAAACTGCCCACGCCGTTCCTCGTCCTCGCGACGCAGAATCCGATCGACCAGGAAGGCACCTACCCGCTCCCCGAAGCTCAGGTCGACCGCTTCATGCTAAAGCTGAACATCGGCTACCCGACGCGCGAAGAAGAACGCAAGATCCTCGACGCGATGGCCAAGACCTCGCCGAAACTCGACGTCGAGGCCGTTATCACGAAGGAAGAAATTCTCGAGGCCCGCCAGGCCGTCGACGCCATCCACGTCGCCGACCCGATCCGCGACTACATCGTCTCGCTCGTGCTCGCCACCCGCGGCCAGCACCCCGGCGGCCCTGACCTCGGGAAGTTCCTCCAGTTCGGCGCCTCGCCACGCGCGACCATCAACCTCACCCTCGCCGCCAAGGCCTGGGCCTTCCTGCAGGGCCGCGACCACGTGACCCCGCAGGACGTGAAGGACATCGCGCCCGACGTCCTCCGCCACCGCCTCATCCTCACCTACGAAGCCGACGCCGAAGGGGTTGACGCCGACGCCATCGTGCGCCGCGTGCTCGACGCCGTCAGCGTTCCCTAAGCGATCCCGGCGACCGTGGCCCAGCCCGTCCCGACCCACCCGCAGGAGACCCTCCGCCGCGCCCAGCGCGTCGAGATCGTCGCCACGCGCGCGGTCAACGACGCGATGGTCGGCGCCTACCTCTCCCGCTTCAAGGGACGCGGCACCGACTTCGAAGAGCTGCGCGAATACGTCCCGGGCGACGACGTGCGCTCGATGGACTGGAATGTGACCGCGCGCACGGGCAAGCCGTTCATCCGGCTTTATCGCGAGGAGCGCGAACTCACGATGGTGATCGCGGTCGACATCTCTGGCTCGTCCTCGTTCGGTTCCGGCGAAGCGACCATCCGCGAACGCGCGGCCGACGTCGCGGCCTGCCTCGCCGTTTCCGCGCTCAAGGCGGGCGATAAAGTCGGCCTGCTCCTCTTCACCGACCGGGAAGAACTCTGGGTGAGCCCGAAGAAAGGTCGCCGCCACGTACTCCGACTGATCCGTGACGTGCTCGAGTTCCGTCCTGTCTCGCGCCGCACGTCCTTCGCGTCGCCGATGCGCCGGCTGGGTCGCGCACTCAAGCGCCGCTCGATGGTCTTCGTGGTCTCCGATTTCCTCGCCGGCCCCGAAGGCGCCGATGCGATGGCCGCCGCGCTCGGCGAACTCAACGCGCGCCATGACACGGCCTGCGTGCAACTGGTCGACGCGCGCGAGCGCGAGCTACCCGATGTCGGGATGGTCGCCTTGCAGGACGCCGAGACCGGCGAGATCCGCGAGGTCGACACGGGCTCGGAGCGCGTCCGCCGAACCTTCGCCGCCAACGCTGAAGCGCGCCTCGCCGAGACCGCCGCCGGCCTAGCCCGCGCCGGCATGGATGTCGCTCGGCTTGACGCCGAGGATTCCGTCGCCCCCACCCTCTCCCGTTTCTTCGAACGCCGCCGGCGCCGACGCTGATGTTCCTCGCCCTCGAAGAAGCCCCGTTCGCCCTGCAGGGTCCTAAGCCGACGATCCCGCCGTCGGCCTGGGAATCCAACTGGGCCCTCGGCCTCATCGCGCTCGGCCTGCTCGCCCTCGCCGTCGTCGCCGTCCGCCGCTTCCTCCGCAAGGGCCCGCCGTCGCTGGCTCCGCTCGCGCAGCTCGAACACGGGCTACGCCTCGCCGAATCGCAACCTGCACCCGAAGCGATCGCGCAAGCCACGCGAGCCTTCCGCGTCTACCTCGCCGCGGTCGAACCCATTGCCGCCCCCTCCCTTTCGACGGAAGAGCTCATCCAGCTCCTCGCCGGCCTGCCCGTGTTCCTGCCCGCGCGTCAACCCCTGCTCGCCGCGCTCCGCAGTGCCGACGCTGCGAAGTTCGCCGGCGCGGCGCTCGAGATATCCCTACTCATCGCCGGCATCCGCGAGGCTGCTAAGCGCGTCGAGGACGCGCGCCGCACATTCGCCAAGCCGGCCGTCGCGCCGATCATCCCACCCAAGCCGCGCCCGCCGGCGGCCGCCGCGACCGACTTGCCCCCGCCGCTGCCCGGCCCGCCGCCACTGCCTAGGAGGGGTCACATCTGATGGATCTCGGCTTCGAATTCCAATACCCGTGGGCGCTGCTCCTGCTCGCGCTACTGCCGCTTTACTCCTGGCTGCGCGGACGCGTGGGCAAAGCCGCGGCCCTGACCTACCCCGACACCTCGCTGCTCGACGGCCTCGGCCGGCCGGTCCGCGAACAGAGCGGCCGCCTGCGCGCCTTCCTCCGCCTCCTCACCGCCGCCCTGCTCATCATCGCCCTCGCGGGGCCGCGCACCGCGAACAAGGAGATCGAACGTGAGACCGAAGGCCTCGACATCATGTTGGTCGTCGACCTTTCCTGGTCGATGATGGCCTTGGACATGAGCACACCGCGTGCCGAAGTCACGCGCTGGCAGGCCAGCCAGAGCGTGATCTACGACTTCCTCTCGAAGCGTCCGGACGACCGCATCGGCGCCGTGGTCTTCTCGGGCAAGCCCTACCTACTGAGCCCGCTCACGATCAACAAGATCTGGGTCGAGAAAGGCATCGACCGCATGCACATCGGCATCGTCCAGGAAACCGGGACCGCGATCGGCGAGGCCGTCGCGATGGCCGTGGACCGCATGAAAAATACCAAGGGCAAGGGATCCAAGGTCATCATCCTGCTCACCGACGGCGACGACAATATGAGCAAGGCTATCCTGCCCGTGCCGGCCGCCGAACTCGCCGCCGCGCTCGGCATCCGCATGTATTGCATCGGCCTCGGCAAGGATGAGCCCACCGTCCTACCGCGCTTCGACACCCGCACCGGCCAGCTCTACCGTGATGTCCTCGGCAAGACGATCCCGATGCAGACCATCAACCCGGCCAACTACGAGATGCTTGGTAAGATGGCGAAGGTCGCCAACGGCCGCTTCTACCGCGCCCTCGACCTGAACCAGCTGAGCCGCGTCTATGAGGAGATCGACCGCCTCGAGCGCACCGAGGTCCGCATCCGCGAATCCGTCGTCTACGAAAGCTACCGCCTCGTCTGGGCCGCCATCGCCGGGGCGCTCCTCCTCCTCGAACTTGGCTGGGGCCTCCTCCGCCCTCGCGCTCCCTGATCCATGGAAACCGCCGACTTCCATTTCGAACAACCTTGGGTGCTAGCCGTCGCTATCCTTGGAGGCCTCGTGCTCTTCGTCGCGCTGTGCTGGGCGGAGAGACGCCGCCGCCGCGGACTCGCCGGCTTCGCGGCCGCCCGCCTGCTCGACCGTCTCACCGCCGGCTATTCCTCCGCCCGACGCCGCACCAAGGATGTCGCCCTCGCGCTGGCCTTCGCCCTGCTCGTCGCCTGCTTCGCCGGCCCGCGCTGGGGCGTCGAGATCTCCCAGCAGAAAGGAGCCACCGAGGACGTGGTCTTCGCGCTCGACGTCTCGAAGTCGATGCTGGTCTCCGACATGAGCCCCACGCGCCTCGCGCGGGCCAAGGCCGCCATCGCCAACTTCATCCGTCGCAAAGGCACCGGCAACGTCGGCCTCGTCGCCTTCGCGGGCCAGGCGTTCCTACAATGTCCGCTGACGCGCGACTACGACGCGTTCTTCCGCACCCTCGAGGAGACCGACACCGGCAGCATCCAGGTCCCCGGCACCGACATCGGCCGCGCGATCGAGGAAGCCGAGCTCGCCTTCTATTCCAACCGCAACCGTAAGCTCCTCATCATCCTCACCGACGGCGAAGACCTCGAAGCCGGCGGCATCGAGATGGCCAAGAAGCTCAAGCGCAAGGGGCTCGTCGTCCACGCCGTGGGCGTCGGCACGCCTTCGGGCGGACCCATCCGCGTCATCAGCTCCATCGGCTCGCTCGACACCTTGAAGGACAAGGACGGCGAGGAAGTCCTCAGCCGTCTCGACGAGAAGACCCTCAGCGCGATCGCCGAGGCCGCCGGCGGGCGCTTCGTCCGCCTCGGCCAGGCCGGCGAGGGCATGGAGGCGCTACGCCTCGCCATCCAGGCCGGCACCGACGAACGCGGCGCGGGCCGCCGCGGCATCCCGCGCGAGGAATGGTTCATCGGCGCGGCCCTCTTCCTGCTGGTCCTCGAATCACTCATCTCCACCCGCCGCAAGACCGCCTGACCATGAGAAACCTGCTTCCCTTGCTCTTCCTGATGTCAGCCAGTCTCGCCGCCGACAAGACTCCCGGCGACGAACTTGCCAAGCTCGACGCGCGCGAACTCCACAACCGCGGCACGCAGCGCCTCGCCGAAGGCGACCTAGCCGGCGCCGAAGATGCGCTCCGCGCTTCACTCGGCCGCGACATCGACCCGCTCCGCCCGCCAGCGCTGCATAACCTCGGACACGTGCGTTTCGGCAAGGGCAAGGCCGTCCTCGGCGGCAAGACGACCGGCGACGTGACGGAACTTTCCATCGCGCGCTCCTACCTCGAGGCGGCCGACGCAGACATCTCGGACATGAAGGACCAGATCGACCTGATCGACAAGGCGAAGGCGGAAAACCGCGAGCCTGACTATGTCCCGGCCACGTCCGCGCTCGGCGGCGGCATCAACACCTTCCGCACGATCAAAAAGCTCATCCCGAAAGAGGAAGCCATGGTCACCAAACGTAATGGTGTCGTCGCCGCCTGGACCCGCTCCGTCGCCGATTTCCGCGGCGCCCACGAACTCGACGCGGCCGACGCGCAGGCCAAGGCGAACGCGGACGCGATCGAGGAGCTTCTCCGTGCCCTGCGCCGTGAGACCACCGCCCTGGAGGAAGCCATCGAAGCCCAGCGCAAGAAACTCGAGGAACTCCGCGCCGTGATCCAGGAACTCGTGAAGCGTATCCCGGACGACAAGCTACCGCAGAACACCGAAGGTGAAGGCGACGACGACGAGAACTTCCTCCCGCCCGAACGCCAGAAACCGAAGCCGGGCGCCGGCGACCCTAAGAAAGGAAAGCCGGGCGAAGAACAGAAGATGACCGAACAGGAAGCCCGTGGCTCCCTTGAAGGCCTGAAGAACGAATTCGGACGCAAGATGCCCGCCGGCGGCCAGGACGGTAAGGACGGCAAGGGCGGAGGCGGCGGCAGCGGCGGCAAAGCCAACGAAAAAAAGGGCAAGGATTACTGAGATGCGTCGCCTGTTCTCCCTCTGCTTCGCCCTGCTCCTCGGCCTCACCGCCGCGGCGGAGGATCGCGTCAGCTGGGAGATCACCCCGCGCGTCACCGCCCCTGGCCAGCCCTTCCGCCTGCAGATCATCGTCGAGTCCGACGTCGTCCTCGGCGGCGCGCAGCAGGCGGGGAAGGAAATCCGTCCCCCGCGCGGCATGGCGCTACGCCTCTCGGGCCAGATCGTCCGCTCGGATTCTAACGAAGCCACCATCAACTACTCCGGCGTCGCCCCGGAAGTGGAAGGCGAATATATCATCCCGGCATTCAATCTGCGCTTCGCCCGCAAGATGGTCGCCGTGCCGGAGATCAAGCTCGTGGTCAATAAGAGCGTGGCCTATCGCCGGACTGCCCAAGCACGCGCCGAGCTCGTCATCCCTGACCGCACCTTCTACGTCGGCGAACTCATCCGCGGGTCGATCCGCATGCGCGGCGGCGAAGAGGAAACCGTCGTGGCAAGCTTCGGCCTCGAATCCGTGGCCGAAGGCTTCACCTTCTCGGTCACCGCTGACCGTCAGCCGCTCGCCGAAGAACTCGGCCAAGGGATGCAGACGTCCTTCGAGCTGACCCCGATCCGCGATGGCGTGAGCGAGTTGGCGCTCAACGGCACGATGCTCATCCAGGGCGCTTTGACCAACGCCTTCAGCAACAGCGGCCGGGACCGGCCCTACGCCTTCCGCCGCAAGCTCACCGTGGAACACGTCCCCGAACGCGGCCGCCCGGCCGACTGGACCGGCGCCATCGGCACCTTCGCCGCGGAAGCCGTACAGGTCTCCAAGGACAAACCTGAAGTCGGCGAGCCGATTCGCCTACGCGCAATCCTCACCGGCACCGGTAATCTCGACCGTCTCATCACGCCAGAAATCCCGAGCAGCGAACAGTGGGACATCCTGCCGGCCCAGGAACGCCGCCGTCACTCCGAAGAGCAGCGCTTCTTCGTCTACACGCTCGTCCCGCGCCTTCCCGGCAAGCTGCTCACGCCGGCGATCCGCTTCTCGACCTTTAACCCACTGACGAAGCAGTATGGCCGCATCGAATTCAAGCCCATCGAGGTGACCGTCACCGGCACCGCGCCGGCCAAGGTCGACCTCATCACCGCCGATCCTTCGGTGCCGGCTGACACGAAGAAGAAGACCGTGACCGGCCTGGCGGAACCAGAACCCAGCCGCACTTCGGCGCTCTTCCTCGGCGCGCCCTCCACGCCGCTCGCGGCCTCGACGGCTTTCTGGTCCGGCAACGGCCTCCTCATCGCCCTGCTGATCGCGCTGACCGCCGCGACCCTGTATCTCGGCTACCTTGCGGCCCATCCCGAGATCCGTATTCGCCGGCGCGCCCGCTCTCTGCTGAGGGCTTCGATCGGTGCCGCGGAGAACGCCCGCCGCGAAGGCGACCACCGCGCCTTTGCCCTGGCCGCCGCCCGCGCCCTACAGGTCGGTAGCGCCGCGTTGCTCGGCGCCGAAGAAGAGGCGATGACTCAGAGCGACATCGAACGCGCCCTCCCCGGCGCCGACCGCTCCTTACTCGACAGCCTATTCCTCCGCGCTTTCGGCGAACGCTTCGCCGCGGCCGCACCGGAAGCCACCGATGCCGACGACGACGCCGCGCTCGCGCTCGTCCGCCGACTCCTCGCCCTGCTATGAGGTCCTTCGCCTGCCTTCTCCTCTGCTGGGCGGCGTCCCTCTCTGCCGCCGATGTTGCGCCGTCCGCCGCGGAGACCGCCTACGCGAGAGGCGATTACGCCACCGCCGTCGAGAAGTGGTCCGAGGAAGCCCGGACGGAAGGCGTCACGGCCGGTCGGCTCTCCGCGCTCGGCAACGCCGAATGGCGACTCGGCCGCAAGGGCCGCGCGATGGTCTGCTGGGAACGCGCGCTGCTGCTCGACCCGCGTGACTCTGTCGCCCTCGCCGGCATCCGGCATGCGCTGAACGCCGGCGGCACCGAACGCCCCGCGCTGACTTGGTCTGAAAACTACGCTTCATTCCTGACCGCGGATGCGTGGCTCATCCTGGCCACGCTCTCCTTCTGGGTCGCCTTCCTTTGCGTCATCGTCCCGCGCCTGCGCCGTCGTTCCGCCAGCGAAGGTAATCATCGCGCCCGGCTGATCGCAGTGACCGTGCTGGCACTCTGCGTCCCAGGCCTGTGGGGCAGCCGCTCGCTTTCCGCCCGAGCGGTCGTCCGCAAGACCGAGCTCTCATTGCGACTGACGCCGACCCAATATGGCGAACCCTTGAACGCCGTCGCCGAGGGTGATGTCGTCCGGACCGGTCGTCCCTTCAATGGGCATGTCCGCGTCACGACCGCCGACGGTAAGACTGGCTGGCTACGCGCGGGCGAGATCGAGTCCGTCCGCGGCCCTGGGCTGCCGGCCGATCTGGATCAGAAGGCCGCGCCCTGAGCCTTTCGCCTTGGAGAGACGGGCTGGGTCGGCTTGGATGCTGAGGTGCGCCTCCTTGACCGCCACGTCCTGACCGAAACCGCCGTCGCCGGCGGGGCCGCCACGGGCGCGTTCGTGTTCGTGATGGTCGCAGGCAACATCCTGACCCAGGTCTCGAGCGCGATCGCGACGGGCCGCGTCAGCGGCTGGGAAGGACTCCAGCTCGTCGGCCTGCTCTTCCCGGGCGTGCTACCCTACGCGCTGCCGCTTGGCCTGCTGACCGGCGTACTCATCGCGTTCGGCCGCATGAGCTCGCAACAGGAACTCACCGCGATGAAGGCCAGCGGACGTAGTCTCGGACGCATCGCCCGCCCCACCCTCCTCCTCGCCGGCGCCCTCGCGCTCCTCTCGGCCTGGCTCAATCTGGAGGTCGCCCCCTATTGCAACACCGAGTACCGCCGCCTGCTGGTCGGTTCCGCGAAGGATAACCCGGCTTCCGTGATCGTACCCGGCAAGCTTAACCGCCAGTTCCCCGGCATGGTGATCCGCGCGGCCGAACGCGACGGCGAGGTGCTCCGTGATTTCTGGCTCTGGAGCGCCGACGAACATGGCCGCCTGACTCAGGCCATCCATGCGCGGGAGGCGCGCCTCGCTCCCGCCATCAACACCAAGGGCGAAGGCATCCTGCGGGTCACGCTGACCGACGCCCGTCTCGAGAAGCGCCAGGCCGGGGATGAGAACTTCGACCGTCCTTCTTCGTTCACGACCGCGGGGACCACTCAGCTCGAATTCCCAGCTTCGGGCATCTTCAAGGACGGCGATAACTTCCAGCGCAAGCTGCGCTGGCTCACGACCTCCGAGCTCCTCGTCGCCATGGACAAAGGCTGGCAGGTCGCGCCGAACGCCACCCGCAAGGAGAAGGAGCGCGGCCAGATGCTCGCGACAACGCAGCTGATGGCGCACCTCGCCGGCGCCTTCTCGGTCTTCTCGCTCGCCTTCCTCGCGGTGCCGCTGGCCGTCCGCGTGGGCCGCTCGGAAACCTTCGTCAACGCGGCCGTCGCCCTCGGGGTCGCCCTGTCCTATTACTTGCTCACCTCGATGGCCGCCTACGTCAAGGACCCGGACCTACGGCCCGACCTCCTCATCTGGCTACCGAACATCGTGGTGGTCGGCCTAGCGTGGACGTTGCTACGGCGCGCCTCGCGCCATTGAGCTGGCTCACTTCTCCTGCTGATACCAGGCGAAGAAAGCGTAGGCCATGCAGCCGAGCGCGAAGACCTCATTGAAGCCCTTCATGACGACCGCTCCCATGATCATGTCGGAGGAGGCCGTGAGGGAGCTGATGCGCGGGGCGAGGCGATAGGTCTCGTAGATCGGATGTTCGCCGAAGATCAGCACCGCCCAGATCGGCAGGTCGGCGATCATCAAAGCGAAACAATAGAACATCGCCTGACCGTAGCCGATGCGCGGCAGCTTGGCGGACATCGAGAACAGCGGCCAGACCATCAGGATGGCCGGAAGGAACATCGACCAGTGCTCGATGACGTGGAGCGGTCGGCTGCGGAGGGCGGCTTCATACAGCTCGGGGAAGTGCCACATCGAGAAGCACAGCGTGAAAATGAGCCCGCCGGTGATGGGGTGGGTGAGCACGCGGAGGACGCGCGCGAGCCGCGGACGTCCCTCCAACAGGAACCCGTCGATGAACTCGGGCGGCAGGCCTGTCACGATCAGGGGCGCAGAAATATAGATCAGCAGCATGTGCTGCAGCATGTGTGCCCAGAATAGGAAGCCTTCGCCCAGCTGGTCGATGGGCGAGCCGACGGCGACATAGGCGACGAGCACGCCAAGATGGAAACGCACGGCGTACCAGACGGGGTACTTCGTCCGGCCCGGGAGGAGCCGCGCCCGGAACGGCCCGCACATCAACGCGTGAGCCCAGCAGGCCCCGACGACCAGGAGCAGCAACAGCGGCTCCGTGTGCCAGTGGAGGGGGATTTTCATTACCTGCATATGAAGCCAGCCTCGCCTGACTCGCAAGCGTGGGCACGAAAAAGGCCTCCACCGGAGCGGAGGCCTTCGTCAGGCGATTTTCGTCGGCCTTAGCTGAACCAGCGCGTGTCGATGCGTTCGACGGAGAACAGACAGAGCATCGCGGTGAAGGTGGCGAAGGCGAGCGCTAGGCCAGCGAAGAAGCACCAGAAGAGCAGGCGCTTATCGTAGATGAGGTGCATGAACCACAGGATGACCGCGAAGAACTTGCCGGCGGACATCAGGGTCAGGATCGTCAGGACGGCGGCGACGGGGAGCGGCAGGAAGATCAGGACGATCTCGGCGCCGGTGACGACGGCCAGCCAGAGGGCCAGCACGATGAAGTGGTGGTAGCGGCGGACTTCCTCGGCGAGGAAGTCAGGGCTGAGAGCGGCTTCGTGGGAAGAGGACATGGTCGGAAAAGTGGGTTACTTGGCGACGGCCGGGAGACCCGTGCCCCAGATGCCATTGGGCCCGAGGTACTCGACGAGGTAGACCGCCGTGAAGATGATGATCCAGACGAT
>JBAXMD010000033.1:0-14006 GCA_037134475.1 Verrucomicrobiota bacterium
TGAGCCAGAGCGCGTCGGTGAGCGCGACGCGACGCAGGTCGGCCGAACACTGCCCTTGCAGGAAAGCCGCCGCATCCTCGCCCGTCACCCGGACGACCGCGGTATCAGCTGTGGCGCAACGCAGAGACATCAGAGGACCTTCCAAAGCAGGGCGATGCCGTGCAGGACGAGGTTCGCGTAGATCGCCGCCATCACGTCATCAAGCACGATGCCGAAACCTCCAGGGAGTTTCTCGAGCGCCTTGATGCCGAAAGGTTTGGTGATGTCGAAAAGACGGAAAAGCAGAAAGCCGAGCAGGATGAAGAGAAGCGAGGATTTGCCGGCGTAGACGTAGGGATTGAAGAGGAACACCAATGGCATCGCAGCGAATTCGTCGAGGATGACCTCGGACGGATCCTTCTTGCCGATGAAGGCCGCGGCCACGCCGCACAGCAGGATCGCCATCAGGACGACGAGCGAGTCGAAGATGAATTCATGCGGCCCTTGTTTGTCATGCGCGAGTCGCACTACGACCGCCCACCACAGCAGGCCGGCGGCCGAACCCCACGTGCCCGGAGCCTTGAGGCGTCCGAGCGGACCGAGCGTCGCGATCTGGACGATCATGAAGCCAGGCCCGGCAGGTGACGACGATGGCGGATGAGGTAGCTCGCGCCGGAGACCACGGTGATCACCACCGACAACCAGAAGAGGGACATGATGATGACTTCCCAATTCTGGTGCCATTCTGCCGAGAGATTCCAGTGCGTCTCATAGGCACGCAGACCGATGAGGTGGCCGATGGCGATGATTTGCAGGAAGGTCTTGATCTTGCCGAGGCCCTCGGCCTCGAGGACTTGGCCCGAAGCGGCAGCCACGAGGCGTAGGCCGGTGATCAGGAATTCGCGGATGATGATGAGCATCACGCCAAAGGCCGTGTAGAGCACCGTGGCGGCGTCAGGATTAATGTGCACACCGTGGTCGTTCACCCGGATGACCGGCAGACAATCGATGGCGGCGAGGCCGACGAGCAGGCCGAGGATGAAGATCTTGTCGACCAGCGCGTCCATGAGACGACCGAAGTCGGTGACGGCATTCAGCTTTCGGGCGATCCAGCCGTCGAAGATGTCGGTCAGGGCGGCCAGAATGAAGAGCGCCAAGGCAGCACTAGCCCACGGGCCGGCCCAATAGGTCCAGAGGGTGATCAGGAAGATAGCTGGCAGGCGGGCGGCCGTCAGGAGGTTGGGGAGATGCCTAAGAAAACGCATGTGGGCTTGCCGAAAGGATGTTCCCGCCCGAGAGTATGCCGCAACAGGAAAACGATGTCCCGCCTCCAACGCATCGCCGTCTACCCCGGCACCTTCGACCCAATCACACTGGGGCACCTGGACGTCCTCCGCCGCGCGTCGCGCCTCTTCGATAAAGTCATCGTCGCCGTGGCCGCCAGCGACAGCAAGAACCCGTGGTTCAATGTCGAGGAGCGCCTCGGTATGGCCCGCCAAGCCTGCAAAGGCATCCGCAACGTCAAGGTGCTCGAACTCGATGGCCTGACGGTCGAATTCGCCCGCAAGCACCAGGCGGCCGCCATCATCCGTGGCCTCCGTAAATTCAGCGATTTCGAGTTCGAATTCGACCTGGCCCACGCCAATCGCCTGATGGCCCCCGAGATCGAGACGGTCATTCTCATGCCCAGCCAGGACCAGTTCGTGACCTCCTCCAGTTTCGTGAAGGACATCGCCCGCCATAAGCTCTCCCAGGCCGCGGCCTTCGTCCCCCGGTGCGTCTTGCCCCATCTACGCCGCAGGTTAGCCGAAAAGGCCTGAAAAGGCCTGCCTTCCGCTGTTGACCGTGGGGGGTAGTTCTATTTGCTCGGCCTTTCCCCCCACTGCGTCCGCAGACCCGGGGCCTTCCTCCTTTTTATACCTACCATGGACATCAAAATCCAAGAAACTAACCCGACCCGCCGCTCCGTCACCGTGACGGTCCCCGCCGCGACCGTCGCCGCCGCCGAGAAGGAAGTCCTCAAGGGCTTCTCTCGTGAGGCCGCCCTTCCTGGCTTCCGCCCAGGCAAGGCCCCCGAATCCGTCGTGCGCCTGAAGTACAGCAAGCAGATTGCCGACGAGGTCAGCCAACGCCTCCTCTCCCAGGGCTACGAACGCATCCAGCAGGAAAAGTCTTTCACGGTCTATACTGTCGCCGACGTCCAGAAGGAAGCCGGCTCCGGCGCCGACGCGGTCTTCCGCTACGAAGTCGACGTCGTTCCTGACTTCAAGACCCCGGACTGGAAGTCCGTCAAGGTCCCCGCCGAGACCATCACGGTCACCGACGCCGACATCGACGAGCACCTGAAGAAGATCCTCGAACAACGCGCCCGCTACGAGAAGACCGAGGACGCCGCCGCCAAGGGCGACTACGTCCGCGTCGGCTACGTCGGCACCGTCGACGGCAAGCCGGTCTCCGAGATCGACGCCGAAGCAAAGTCCTACGGCAGCGCCGAATCCACTTGGGAAGAAGCCGGTGCCGAAGGCGCCGCCGTCGCCGTCCCCGCCATCGCCCAGGCTGTGATCGGCCTCAAGGCCGGCGCCACCGCCCAGGCCGAATACGTCTTCCCGGCCACGCATGAGCGCGAAGCCCTCCGCGGCAAGAAGGTCTCCTACGCCATCACGGCCAGCGAAGTCCGCCGCAAGGAACTCCCGAAGGTCGACGAAGCCTTCTGCAAGGCCGTCGGCGTGAAGGATGAAGCCGAACTCCGCGAACAGCTCAGCAAGGGCATCGAAGGCTCGAAGAAGCAGGCCGCCGAGACCGCCCGCCGCGAAAAGGCCGTCGACGCCCTGCTCGCCGGCCAGGACTTCCCCCTCCCGGAATCCGCCATCCTCTCCGTCGCCCAGGGCCTCTTCTACCAGTACGCCGAAATGCGCCTGCGCAGCGGCACGAAGCCCGAAGAACTCGAAACCCAGCGCGATGACATCCTCGCCGAAGCCAAGAAGGCCGCCGCCCTCCGCGTCCGCGCCCAGTTCGTCCTCACCCGTATCGCCGAAGAGCTGAAGCTCGAAGTGACCCGCGAAGAGCTCGGTGCCGCGATCATGCAGGCCGCCCAGGCCAGCCAGACCCAGCCCGAAAAGCTGGTCAAGGACCGCCAGCGCCTCGCCGAACTCCGCCGCGACGCCCTCCTCAACAAGGCCCTCGACGCCGTCCTCGCGGGCAGCATCGCTGCCTAAGGTTGAGATTTCGCCCATTCCGGGCACAGTCCCCCTCGTACCACCATGTCCTACATCATCCCTAACGTCGTCGAACGCGACGCCCGTGGCGAACGAGCCTGGGACATCTACAGCCGCCTGCTCAAGGACCGCATCATCTTCATCGGCTCGCCGATCTACGACGAGGTCGCCAACGCGGTCATCGCGCAGCTGCTCTTCCTGCAGATGGAAGACCCGAAGAAGGACATCTCGATCTACATCAACTCCCCCGGCGGCTCGGTCACCGCGGGCATGGCGATCTACGACACGATGAACTTCCTCACGTGCGAGATCAACACCTACTGCATCGGCCTCTCGGCCAGCATGGCCTCGGTACTCCTCGCCGCCGGCACGAAGGGCAAGCGCCACGCGCTCCCGAACTGCCGCGTGATGATCCATCAGCCCAGCGGTGGCGCGGGCGGCCAGACTTCCGATATCTCGATCGCCGCGAAGGAAATCCTCCGCTGGCGCGACACGCTCAATCACGTCCTCGCCAAGCATAGCGGCAAGACGGCCGAAGACCTGATGCGCGACTCCGATCGCGACTTCTACATGACGGCCGAGCAGGCGAAGGCCTACGGCCTCGTCGACCACGTCGTGGCGCCTAAGGCGGTCCGCGCCTAAGCGCATGGCCGGGGACCGCGCCGAGAGCTGCTCCTTCTGCGGCAAGCCCGCCGCCCAGGCCGGCAAGCTGATCGCGGGTCCCGCTGGCGTCGGCATCTGCGACGCTTGCGTCACCACCTGCGGCCGTCTCCTCGATCGCGAGAAAACTCGCGACAGCAAGCCTTCCGCCTCCGCCGGCGGTCCCGCGATGCAGGAAGCACCCGCGAAGCACCCGCTCGCCCCGATCAAGCTCATCCCGCCCACCCAGCTGCGCCTCGAACTCGACGCGCACGTCATCGGCCAGGCTCACGCGAAGAAGGTCCTCTCCGTCGCGGTCTTCAACCACTACAAGCGCCTCAACGATCGCCTCGCAAAAGCCAGCGCCGCCAGTGTCGGCGACCTTGTCGACGTCGAACTCGACAAGAGCAACGTGCTGCTCATCGGCCCGACCGGCACCGGTAAGACGCTCCTCGCCCGCTCGCTCGCCCGCATGCTCGATGTGCCGTTCGCGATCGCCGACGCCACGACCCTCACGGAAGCTGGCTACGTCGGCGACGACGTGGAGACGGTCGTCCTGCGCCTCCTCCAAGCCGCCGACATGGACGTCGAACGTGCCCAGCGCGGCATCGTTTTCATCGATGAGATTGATAAGATCGGCCGTAAATCCGACTCGGCCTCGATCACGCGCGATGTCTCGGGCGAAGGCGTCCAGCAGGCGCTGCTCAAGCTCCTCGAAGGCACGGTCTGCAACGTCCCTCCCGCCGGCGGCCGCAAGCACCCGGAACAGCAGTGCATCCGCGTCGACACGTCCGACATCCTCTTCATCTGCGGCGGCGCCTTCGCCGGCCTTGACCGCATCATCGCTCGCCGCGGCGGCGCGAAGTCCCTCGGCTTCGTCCCCCCGCAGAACGACAAGCCTTCGCTGTCGGCCGAACAGATCGTCGCTGGCCTCCAGCCTGAAGATCTTTTCTCGTTCGGGATGATTCCGGAATTCGTCGGCCGTCTGCCGGTCATCTCCGTCCTCGAGCCCCTCGACCGCGAAGCCCTGATCCGCATCCTGACCGAACCGCGCAACGCCGCGACGAAGCAATACCGCAAGCTCTTCGCCCTCTCGGGCATGACGCTCGAATTCACCCGCGAAGGCCTCGAGGCCGCCGCCGATAAGGCGCTCGCCCTTGGTACCGGTGCCCGCGGCCTCCGCTCCGTCCTCGAAGGCGTGCTCCTCGACACAATGTACGCGCTGCCCGAAGCCGCCCCCGGCTCGAAGTTCACGGTGACGGCCGAAGCGATTCGCGGCGAGAAGCCGGTCACGGTCTCGGCCGCCTCGCCGAAGAAGAAGGCCTCCTGATTCCCATGCTCGCCTATCCGGCCATCGATATCCGCGGCGGTCGCTGCGTTCGCCTTAGCCAAGGCCGCGACGACGCACGTACCGACTACTATAAAGACCCGGTCGAACCGGCCATCGTCTTCGCCAAGGCCGGCGCGGCGTGGATTCACGTCGTGGACCTCGACGGCGCCTTCGGCGGCGCCCCTCTCAATCTCCCGACGCTCCAGCGCATCACCGCGCTCGGCCCGAAGATCCAATTCGGTGGCGGCATGCGCGATCGCGCGACCGCCGAAGCGGCTTACGCCGCCGGCGCCAGCCGCGTCGTCATCGGCACGCGCGCCGCGACGGATCCCGCTTTCCTCCGCGAGATGGCCAAGGCCCACGGCCCGCGCCTCGCGGTCGGCATCGACGCCAAGGACGGCCTCGTCGCCGTCAAAGGCTGGACGGCCGTCACGGCCCTCAAGGCCACGGAGTTCGCCCAGGAAGCCGGCGAGCTCGGCGTCTCGACGGTGATCTACACCGACATCGCGACCGACGGCATGCTCACTGGCCCGAATTGGAAATCCCTCGAAGAGGTCCTGAAAGTCTGCCCCTGCGGCGTCATCGCCTCCGGTGGCGTATCCGGCACGGACGATGTCGCGCGCCTCGCTGCGATGGCCAAGGCCTACCCGAACCTCGTCGGCGCCATCGTCGGGAAGGCCCTCTACGAAGGCCGTTGCGACGTGGCTGGGCTGCTCAAGGCGACCGGCGAACGCTGAGTTCGGGAGCGGCGAAAACCTTCCGATGCTTGCCAAGCAAGCACCCCCGCCCAACATCGGTGCCTCATGGCCTTGTTCCGCCCGTTCACCGCGCTGTTCGCGACGCTCCTGCTCGCGGGACCGCTCGCGGCGTCGGCCGAAGACAAACCGCTGACGGTGGAAATCATCGTAGCCAGGGCCCGCGCGGCACTGACCTCCGACGTAGCCGCTTTGGACAAAGTGAAGTCGCTCCGTATGGAGTTCGCCGCCGCCGACCCCCAAGGCAAGGAAATCAACGTGACCGCCCTCATCCTCGCGGCACCGGGCTACCGCCTGCAGAAGACCATTGAGCGGAGCCGCAACTTCGAGGCCGCAGTCTGCGCGGGACGCCTCGAAGGATGGACCACCCGTAAGCTCGACGCGCTCGCCGCCCGCGAGATCCGCTCGGTGCCCTACGAAGAATTCAAGAAGCTCCAGGATATGTCCCGCGACGACCTCGCCTTCTTCGCGATCCCCGCCGCCAGCCTCGGCTCGGCGACCTACAAGGGTCCGTCCGATGTCGATGGCCGCAAGACCCTCGCGGTCGAATACGCCTACGCCAGCGGCTTCCGCCTCACGCGCCACTTCGACGCCGAGACGTTCGCGCTCGTGGCCTCCGACCAGCCGACCCCCAAGGGCGAACTCCAACGCCAGAAAGTCGAAGCGCTGACGAAGGTCGACGGCATCGCCTTCCCGTCCAAGGAGACCATCACCGTCGACGGCAAGAAATCAGGCGAGGTCACGTATGACCACATCCAGGTCAACCCGGCGATTCCCGCCGGTCTCTTCGATTTCCCTTCTTTTTGAGCCCATGACCCTCCTCCGCACCAGCGATAAGGATTTCCGCAGCCAGCTCCGCGCCTTCGTCGGCTCGGGCGAAGCCGCCCCGGACGTCCGCGCAACCGTCGCCGCCATCATCGCCGACGTAAAGGCCCGCGGCGACATCGCGGTCCTCGATTACACCGCGAAGTTCGACCACGCGAAGCTCACGGTCCGCCAGATCCGCGTGCCGCTCAAGGATCTCGAGAAGGCCGCTGCCGCCTTCGATCCGGCGAAGAAGAAAGCCTTCGACGAGGCCGCAAAATGCGTCAAAGCCTTCCACGCCCGCACCCTACCCAAGGGCTGGACAGCGAAGAACCCCCACGGCGCCACGGTCGGCGAACGCCACCATGCGATCCGCCGTTGCGGCCTCTATATCCCCGGTGGCCAAGTCCCCCTCGTCTCGACGGTATTGATGACCGCTCTGCCCGCCAAGGTCGCCGGCGTCCCGGAACTCTGCGCCTGCACGCCTCCCGGCCCTGACGGTAAGATCAATCCCGACATCCTCGCCGCGCTCTACCTCTGCGGCGTCCGCGAGGTCTACGCGATCGGCGGCGTCCAAGCCATCGCCGCCATGGCCCTCGGCACGAGCACGGTCACGCCGGTCGACAAGGTCTTCGGCCCCGGCAACGCATTCGTCACCGAAGCGAAACGCCAGGTCTTCGGCCTTGTGGGCGTCGACCTTCTCCCCGGACCGAGCGAAGTGATGATCATCGCCGACCGCACCGCGAAGCCGGAATGGGTCGCAGCCGACCTCTGTGCCCAAGCCGAACACGGCAGCGGCAAAGAGAAACTCTACCTAGTGACGGAGACCGAGGCCTTCGCCGACAAGTGCCTTGCGGCCGCGCGCTCGCAGTCCAATTCACTCACGCACGGCGAGAAGATTCGCAAGGCGCTCGACGCCAAGGTCTGCGTCATCCTGGTCCCGAAGATTGAAGACGCTGCCGAAGCCGCCAACCTGATCGCCCCGGAACACCTCGAACTGATGGTCGCGAAGGGCAAGCTCAAGAAGCTCTCCGCCCAGATCACCACCGCTGGCGCGATCCTGGCCGGTAACCACACACCCACGGTGCTGGGCGACTTCACCGCGGGCCCGAGCCACACGCTCCCCACCGGCGGCACGGGTCGCTTCTTCAGCGGCCTGCGCGTCGCCGACTTCCTCCGTCGCACGAGCTTGGTACAGTACGATCCAGCCTCGCTCAAGAAGGCGGCCGGCGTGGTCGACGCCTTCGCCCGCATGGAGCGCCTCGACGCCCACGGCCGTTCGCTGAAGATCCGGCTCTGACCCGCGCTTACTCGCGCAGCGTGCGCATCACTTCCGCGTGCAGCTTCGGCGCCGCGGCGATGATATTGCCAGCCTTGATCGGGTCGCCGCCTTCCCAGGACGTCACGACGGCACCGGCGCCACGCAGGACGGGTAGCACGGGCACGAGATCCCAAGGATTCATGATGGGGTCGGCCACGACGTGCGCGCGGCCGGACGCCACCAGGAGGTGGCCATAGCCGTCCCCCCAGGTACGCACATGGGCGACGCTGTCGGCGAGACGGTTCCAGCGGACGTCACGATGCAGGCGGCGGACGTTATCGAGGTCGGTCGAGACGATGACGGCGTCCTTCATCGCGACCTCGGCCACGCGCACGGGGCGGCCATTGAGCTCGCACGACCGGTTATCACCGACGATGCGCTCGCACAGGATAGGCTGGTCGATGACGCCCAGCTCGGGCTTACCTTCGTAGCGTAGGCCGATGAGGGTGACGTACAGCGGCACGCGGGAAAGGAACGACTTGGTGCCGTCGATGGGATCGAGGACCCAGCAATACTCGGCGTCGACGTTCTCGGGGCCGAACTCCTCGCCAAGGATGCCGTGATCCGGATAGGCCGCCTTGATGGCCGCACGCATCTGGCGCTCAGCCTCCTTGTCAGCGACGGTCACCGGCGTGCCGTCGGACTTGAACTCGACCGCGGTGTCGACGCGGGCGTGCGCCGCGACCAAGACCCGTCGGGCGATGTCCGCGAGTTTCTCGGCGAAGGCCTTGAGCTCTTTCTGGCGCGCTTCCGGAAGCATGTCCCAGAGGTAAGCCCGGACCGCCCCCGCTCCAAGCGAAAAGCCCCTCGCAGGCTTGAATCACGGGCGATACCGCCGACACTATGCTCATGCGGCTCACCCCTTGGCTCCTCGGCCTGCTCGCCTATGCGGCGACCGCCGCCGCCCAACCTTGCCGCATCGAGATCGTGGAGAAGGGCGACGCATGGCCGGTGCCGGGCGTCGAACTCCGCACGGTCCACGGCGCCCGCTTCGTCTCGGATAACGCCGGGTTGATCGCCTTCGATCTCCCCGAACTCATGGGCCGCGAGACCTGGTTCACCGTCCATGGTCATGGTTACGGCGTGAAGGCCGACGGCTTCGGCTACTCAGGCGTCCGCCTCACGCCGACGCCGGGTAAGACGCTCAAAGTCACAGTCGAGCGCACGATCCTCGCCCGTCGCCTTGGTCGCCTCACGGGTGCCGGGCTCTTCGCGGAATCGCAAAAGCTGGGCGAGCAGCTCGACTGGAAGGAAAGCGGCGTGCTTGGATCAGACAGCGTGGTGACGGCGGAACTCGGCGGAAAACTGCTCTGGTTCTGGGGCGATACGAACCTAGCCCACTACCCGCTGGGGATCTTCAACGTCTCCGCGGCGTCGACCGATAAGTTTCAGCCGCCGGCCAAACCGCCGCTGCGTCCGCCCTATGCCTACGTGAGCGCACGGAAGACCGCGCAGAGCGAACTGCGCCCGCGCGGCGTGGCGAAGGTGCCCGGCGAAGGCCCCACCTGGGTCTGGGGTGCGATCACGCTACCCGACGAAAAGGGCGCGCCGCACCTCGTCGCCTCGGCGGTGAAAGTGAAAGGCGAGATGCATGCCTATCGCTGGGACCTCGTCGAGTGGGACCCGCACGAAGAACTCTTCCACCCTATCGACACGGTGTGGACCGAAGACGCGTCCCATCCGACGGCTCCGCCAATACCGAACGGGCATGCGGTGCCTTGGACAGATCCCGTCGGACGTAAGTGGATCCTCTTCTGCAACCCGTTCCCGGCCCTCCGCACGCCGGCGACCTACGAAGGCTGGAAGGATCCGGAAAAGTGGAGGCCGATGCAGGCCGCGACTTCCGCCGCGACGCCGGCCGGCGACGCCATCACGGTTCACGGCGGCCACATCGCCTGGCACCCTTGGAGCCGTAAGTGGCTCGCGATCTTCACGCAGAAGGCCGGTCAGCCCTCCTTCCTCGGCGAAATCTGGCTAGCCGAAGCGAACGACCCCGCCGGCCCCTGGGTCAACGCGCGCAAGGTACTCTCGCACGACAATGTCACATTCTACAATCCGGTGCTGCACCCGGAGTTCTTCCGCGCCGACTCGCCGGTGATCCATTTCGAAGGCACCTACACGACGATGTTCTCCGGCAATCAGCAGCCAACGCCTCGCTGGGACTATAATCAGGTGCTCTACCAACTCGATCTGTCGAAGCCGCCGTTCGCTGCGGGAAAATAAAGTCCACCCGCTTGACCCGTCGCCATCCCCGAGGACGATGGGGGCGTGAACGACGCCACCGAACGACTGTTGCGCGCCCGCGTCCGCCCGACGCGTCGCCCAGTCATGCGTCAACGCTGGGACGAGCTCTTCTTCCTGCATTGGGAATATGCAGCGGCCGCCATCCAGGCGCGCCTACCCGCCGGCCTCACGGTCGACACGTTCGAAGGCAAGGCGTACCTCGGCGTGGTCGGCTTCCGCATGAACGCGGTGCGCCCGCCCTTCTTGCCCGCCCTCCCTTGGCTCTCGTATTTCAATGAGCTCAACGTCCGGACCTACGTGCGCGACACCTCCGGCGAACCGGGCGTCTGGTTCTTCTCGTTAGATTGCGACCGCGTCCCGGCGGTCATGATCGCGCGCGCGGGCTTCGGCCTGCCCTACGAACACGCGGCGATGTCCTTCGGCCCAGGCCTCGCGCAGTCCTGCCGCCGTCGCGGTGAAGCGGAGACGGCCCACTACGCTTGGTCAGCCCTATCAGCTCCGCAGGTCACGACGCCGGGCTCGCTCGAATTCCATCTGGCCGAACGTTATAACTTCTTCTCGAACAAGAGCGGTCGGCTCGTGCGCGGCCAAGTCCATCACGCCCCGTATCAGCTCTGCCCGGCAGACACCACGGCCTGGAGCGACCTACCCCTGCGCTGGGACGGCTTCGACGTCGATGGCCGCCCTCCCGACCTTGCCCACTGTTGCCAAGGCGTGGCCATCGAGGCTTTCTCCCTGACTCCCGCCCATGCGTAAGAAGCTTACCGACTATCGTCACGCCGTCTGGGATTGGAACGGCACGCTCCTCGACGACACGTGGCTGTGTTGCGAGTCGCTGAATCGCCTATTGAAGGAAGACGGCCACCCGCTCGTCGACCCAGTACGCTACCGCGCGATCTTCCAGTTCCCAGTCATCAAGGTCTACCAGTCCCTCGGCCTCACGCCCGATGAGTCCTCCTTCCGCACGATGTCCCATCGCTTCGTCTCCGCCTACGAGGAACGTAAAGCGGAATGCCAGCTACACCCGCACGCGGAGACGGTGATCGACGGTCTCACCGCGGCCGGGCTCACGCACTCGGTCCTCTCGGCGTACGAACGCAACCTGCTCGTGGCCACGCTCGGGCATTACCAACTCGACCGGCATTTCATCAAGATGTGCGGCGGGGACGACATCCACGCCGGCAGCAAGGAAGCGCGCGCCCGCGTGCACCTGTCCGACCTGGGTCTCCACCCCGACGATGTCCTCTACTTCGGCGACACAGACCACGACGCCGAAGCCGCGGCGGCGATGGGCGTCGACTGCGTGCTGACTGCCCACGGCCATCAACACCGCCCCCGCCTCGAAGGCCTGGGCGTCCGCGTGGTCGACGGGTTCGCGGAATTGCTGGCCGAACTATAGGCAACAAACCCCCACGGGAGGGGTCAAACTACTCACAGACCCTGCGTTTTGGTTGCCCTCCGGCAACCCGTTGGGTTCATATTCCCCACCCCACTGCCCGATGGCACTCCCCTTGCAATTCGCCGAGATCGACCCTGATATCACCGACACCCCCTGGCTCGTCCTGACCCTCGCCATCCTCGTCGCGTTTTCCATCTACCTCATCCTTCGCTCCAAACGTAAATAACATGGCCAACACCCCTCAGAACTCCGACGCCAACGAAGAGATCGACGACGTCAAGAAGGCCAGCGCCGAAGGCTTCGGCTCCAACGAGCAAGTCTTCCCGCCCAGCGCCGCGTTCGTCGCCAAGGCCCGCGTCAAGGGCATGGATGGCTACACCGCCCTCTACAATCGATCGATTCAAGACCCGGATGGCTTCTGGGCCGATGAAGCGAAGGAGCTGACCTGGTTCCAGCCGTGGACCAAGGTGGTCGACGAATCCAAGAAGCCATTCTTCCGCTGGTTCGTCGACGGTAAGACCAACGTCGCCTACAACTGCCTCGACGCACAAGTCGCCAAGGGTCTCGGCGATAAGGTCGCGATCGTCTACGAAGGCGAGCCCACCGCCGACGGCAAGGCCGTCGAAGTCCGCCGTATCACCTACCGCCAGCTGCTCTCCGAAGTCAGCCGCTTTTCGAACGTGCTCAAGGGCATGGGCCTCCAGCGCGGCGACACGGTCGCAATCTACATGCCGATGGTCCCCGAGCTCGCGATGGCCGTCCTGGCCTGCGCCCGCCTCGGCATCGTCCACTCGGTCGTCTTCGGTGGCTTCTCGGCCGAATCCATCCGCGACCGCGTCAACGACGCGAAGTCGAAGGCCGTCATCACGATGGACGGTGGCTACCGCCGCGGTAAATTCCTGGCGCTCAAGCAGACGGTCGACGAAGGCGTGAAGGATTGCGCCACCTGCGCCCACGTGCTCGTGCTCCAGCGCCACCCGGGTAAGCCGGACGCCGCCTGCGCCATGCAGGCCGGCCGCGACGTCTGGTATCACGAAGCCGCCGCCAAGGTCACCGACCAGTGCGAAGCGGTCCAGCAGGAAGCCAACGAGATGCTCTTCCTGCTCTACACTTCCGGCTCCACCGGCAAGCCCAAGGGCATCATGCACAGCGTGGGCGGCTACATGGTCCACGCCTACTCGACCAATAAGTATGTCTTCGACCTTCGGGGCGATGACCTCTTCTGGTGCACGGCCGACGTGGGTTGGGTCACCGGCCACACCTACGTGGTCTACGGCCCGCTCCTCAACGGCTCTTCGGTGCTGATGTACGAAGGCGCGCCCGACGCACCCGACTTCGGCCGCTTCTGGAAGATCATCCAAGACCACAAGGTCACGGTGTTCTACACCGCCCCGACCGCGATTCGCGCCTTCATGAAGTGGGGCGACGAGTGGGTGAAGAAGCATGACCTCTCTTCGCTGCGCCTCCTCGGCTCCGTCGGCGAACCGATCAACCCGGAAGCCTGGCTCTGGTACCACCGCAACATCGGCGCCGAACGCTGCCCGATCGTCGACACCTGGTGGCAGACCGAAACCGGCGGCCACATGATTACCCCGATGCCCGGCTGCACGCCCACGAAGCCTGGCTCAGCCACGCTGCCCTTCTTCGGCGTCGACGCTGCCGTCCTCGACGAGAACGGCAACGAGACCGACCACGGCATCCTCGCGATCCGCAAGCCTTGGCCCGGCATCACGCAGGGCATCTTTGGCGACGAACAGCGCTACGTGGACACCTACTGGAACCGCTGGGGCGGCAAATATTACTTCCCCGGCGACGGCGCTATCCGCGATAAGGACGGCTACCTCTGGATCACCGGCCGCGTCGACGACGTGGTCAACGTCTCAGGTCACCGCATCGGCACGGCCGAACTGGAAGCGATCTTCATCGAGGACGCGGCAGTCGCTGAGTCTGCGGTCATCGGCGTGAAGCACGACCTCAAGGGCCAGGGCCTGATGGCCTTTGTTATCCTGAAGTCTGCCGCCGCCAAGACGGTCAATGAAGCTGAACTCGCCAAGAAGCTCAACGCGATGGTCGATGCGAAGATCGGTAAGTTCGCCCGTCCGGAACGCATCGTGTTCGTCCCGGATCTCCCGAAGACCCGCTCGGGCAAGATCATGCGCCGCCTCCTGCGCGACATCTCGGAAGGCCGTGAACTCGGCAATGTCTCCACCCTGGCCGATCCGGCCGTCGTCGAAGCCATCCGCGCGAAGTTCAACGCTCCCAAGGCCTGAGACCAGCCACCAGCCCGTCCAAAACCCCGACACCGTCGGGGTTTTTGTTT
>JBAXMD010000034.1:0-13936 GCA_037134475.1 Verrucomicrobiota bacterium
CCTTTTCGACGAGGGAGACGACGTCGCCCATGCCCAGGATGCGCTGGGCCATGCGGTCGGGGTGGAAGGTATCGAAGTCCGAGGACTTCTCGCCCGTGCCCATATAGCGGATCGGGACGCCCGTGACGGACTTCATCGACAACGCCGCGCCACCGCGGGCGTCGCCGTCGAGCTTGGTCAGGATGATGCCAGTGAGGGGCGTGGATTCGTGGAACTTGGCAGCCACGTCGACGGCTTGCTGGCCGAGGGCGGCGTCGGCGACGAGGAAGACTTCGTGAGGCTGGAAGGCGTCGCGGACACGGCGGACTTCCTCCATCAGGTCACCGTCGATCTGCAGGCGGCCGGCGGTGTCGACGATGACGAGGTCCGCGGCGGCGGCTTCGGCCTCCTTGACGAGGCGGCCCACCATCGCGGCGACATCGGTCGCGGCACGGTCGGAGCGGAAATCGAAGCCTTCGTTCTTGGCGAGGGTCTCGAGCTGGTCGATGGCCGCCGGGCGGCGTAAGTCGGCCGCGACGAGGGAGGGCTTACGGAAGCCCTCTTTCTTGACGAGGTGCTTGGCGAGCTTGGCGGCGCTGGTGGTCTTGCCGGAACCCTGGAGGCCGACGAGGAGCACGCGCAGCGGGCGGCGAGGGTTGATCAGTCGTTCGCCTTCGCCGAGCAGTTTCGTGAGCTCGTCGGACACGATCTTGACGGCCATCTGGCCCGGGTTGACGGACTCGATGACCGCTTGGCCGAGGCAGGCGACCTTGACGCGTTCGGTGAAGTCCTTGGCGACCTTGAAATTGACGTCGGCGGACATCAGCGCCGAGCGCACCTCGTTCAGCGCCGGGGCGATGTTCTCCTCGGAGAGCTTCGAGAGCCCCCGGAGGTCGCGGAGGGCCTTGGTAAGTTTGTCGGTGAGGTTGGCGAACACGGGAAGCGGGGACTGAGAGTATGGAGTATCGAGTATGGAGTCTCGGGAGACTGCCGAAGGGGAGTGAGTAAAGGCGCTCGGGTATGGAGTATCGAGTATAGAGTATCGTGAAATGGACTTTCCCTGCCCGAAATGCCGCCTTCGGCCACGGCTGACTACGACTGGTCAGTGGAAAACCTTTCCCGCTCCTGCCTCATGCGGATGACGCCGCCTATCAGTCGGCCCAGTTCTTCGGCTAGTGCACGGAACCGTGCGACATCCTCTTTGCCGACTGCACCGATTTCGTGGGCTATCTCGACCTGGGTCTCGAGTTCTGCCAACGACGCCCGAGCGATGACGACGAAGCGTAGCGAATCCTTGTTGGTGCTCCGTTCGTCGCCTTCGGCGATGTTCGAGGCGATGGAAATGGCCGCACGTGTCATCTGATCGCAAAGCGTGTATTTTCGCGAAAGGCCAGGTGTCTCGCAGAGGAGATAGATCGAGACGGCCATCAGCTTGGCCTTTTGCCAGACGAGTAGGTCGCGATAGGTCTTAACTAATCCGAGGGGTGTGGGTAGTTTCATCGTGATCATTAAAGGGTGCGGGCAGGGTGCGGTCACCTCCGGCCTTGTCGGCTATCACCTAGAGGCAGGTACCCCCTTATGCCCCTGGCTTTATCCCTATACTCGATACTCCATACTCGATACTCGGCGAAGTCCGCCTCTTGCCTTTCATCCGATTTCACGTCTTCTTCGCCTTATGGAAATCCTCATCATGGGCTGCGGCACTTCGCAGGGCTGTCCGTTGCCCGCCCATGACAATCCAGGTCTCGACCTGAAGGATCCGCGTAACTGGCGCGCCCGGACGAGCGTCCATGTGGTCATCGAAGGGCATCACGTCCAGGTCGATGCTTCCCCGGAGTTCCGGACGCAGTGCCTGAAGTACGATGTCCGCGAGGTCGATACATTCATCCTGACGCACGGCCACGCCGATCACGTCCTCGGCATGGACGACCTGCGCCAGTTCTGCACGAACAAGGGCGGGGCGGCTATCCCGGTGTATTCGACCGACGTCGGCCTGGAGCGCATCAAGGCGATCTTCCCTTATGCCGTCGGTAAGCCGCAGGCTTCGGGCTACGTCTCGCTGGCGCTTGACCTTATGCCGTCGAAGTTGGTGCTCCCTGGCGGCGGCATCATCTATTCAACGCTCCTACCGCACGGGAACGAATCCACCCTAGGGCTCGTCTTCGAGGAGCCTTCGACGGGCATGAAGTTCGCCTACTACACCGACTGTCGCGCGATGACCGAGAAGTCCCTTGAGCTCGGCGAGCATGCCGATCTGGCAATCCTCGATGGTCTCCGTCCGAATCCGCACCCGACGCACATGACGGTCGATGAGGCCTGTCAGGCGGCGCATGACCTGCGGGCCAAGCGGGCGCTGATCACGCACATGACCTTTCAGATCAACTACGAGACCACGATGGCTCAGCTGCATAAGACGCACCCTAAGGTCGGTCTCTGTTACGACGGGCTGCGCATCAAGCTCGGCGCATAAGCGGGCATGAAAAAGGGCGCCCAGCGGCGCCCTTTGCTCTCCGGGATCTGAGCCAGGCTCAGAGTTCGGTGATCGTGAGGTTCTTGAACCAGCAGGGGTCGCCGTGCTCGGTGAGCATCAGCTTGCCGTGGCCAGGGCCGAAATCCTTCTTGTTCTTGAATTTGCTCTTCGCGACGGCGGCCTTCCACTCGTCAGTCTTCGTGTCGACGGAGGAGCAGAGCTTGCCGTTGAGGAAGTGCTCGATTTTGCCATCCTTGATGACGACGCGGCTGTGATTCCACTCGCCGATGGGCTTCTTGAGTTTGTCCTTGGCTGAGTCGATGAGGTCGTAGATCGAGCCGGTGTTGTGGCTGCCGCCCTTGAGGCCGTCGGGGTGCTTGTCGTCGTCGATCATCTGGTACTCGATGCCGAGCCATTCGCCCTTGCCCTTGGCATCCTTGATGTTGGTGACCCAATACTTGATGCCGTTGTTGCCGGCGGCATCGAGCTTCCAATCCCACTCCATCTCGAAGCTGGAGTATTCTTTCTTGGAAATCAGGAAGCCGGTACCCTTTTGCGGGGCGAGGTGCATGACGCCTCCTTCTTCGGTCTTCCAGCCAGCGCCGGGGGCGCCGCCGTTGCCGTCAGTGAAGTCGGAGAGGGTGAGGGTGGCCTTTTCGCCGGCGAAGAGGGTGCCGGTGGCGAGCAGGGCGATGAGGAGGGATTTCATGAGGGGAAGGGTTTTATGGGAGGTTCAGGGCTGGATTTGAAGTCCGTAATCGTTGCTCAGGGCAGGACCTTGATTTCCTTGAGCCAAAGGAGGGATTCTGCCTGCCACTTATCCCAAGAAGGTCCCTTGTAGCCGTTGAGGCCGTGGCCGCCGTTGGGGAGTTCGATGAGGCGGGTCGGCAGGCCGGCCTTCTTCTGGGCTTCGTAGAACATCCGGCTATTTTCGATGGGCACGACTTTATCGTCGAGCGCATGGGCAAGGAAGGCGGGCGGGGTGTCGGCCTTCACGTGCTTCTGACTCGAGAAGTAATCGGGCAGACCGGCGGCAGGTGTCTCGCCCATGAGGTTCTTCTTCGATCCGCGGTGCACGCCTTCTTCCATGCTGATTACTGGGTAGATGAGGATCGAGAAATCTGGGCGACTGCTCTGGCCAGTGACGGCGTTGGGCGCACGCGTCTCGATCGTCTCAAAGTGCACGGTCGCGGTCGAGGCCAGGTGACCGCCGGCGGAGAAGCCAATGATCCCGACTTTCTTGGGGTCGATCTTCCATTGCGCGGCGTTCGCGCGGACCGTGCGGATGGCCTGCTGCGCATCGAGGAGCGGGACGTACGGGCGACCAGCGGGCAGACGATATTCGAGGACGATGCCGGCGATGCCGTGGGCGTTCAGCCAGTCGGCGATGCCGTGGCCTTCGCCCTTGGTCACCAGGCCACCGTAGCCGCCGCCCGGGCAGATGACGACCGCAGCGCCGTTGGGCTTATCGGCCAGGTGCACCGTGAGCTTGGCCTTGGAGGAGTCGGAGAACTTACCGTCGCCTTCGGGCGCATCGCCTTTCCAGAGCGGGATTGATTCTGCGGCGTAAACCGAAGCGGTGAAGGCGAGGAGAGCGAGGAGGCGCATGGGGGGAAGTACGGAGTATTGAGTATCGAGTATGCGGAAAAGCAGGGGGAGGGAAGGCGATTGGATGGGTGGACCTTAATTCGCCCTTAAGGACGGCTCTGGTATACTAACCCGATGTCCCGGTTCCGTTCTATCCTTCTCGCTGCGCTCGTTCTGTCTGTCGCGATCGGGCTATCCGCTCAGTCGGCCCCGAAGTCCGAATCTCCCGATGACCGTCCGCCGCGCCCAGAAGGAGAACGGCCTCCCCGTGAAGACGGCCCTCCAGGCGAAAGGCCGGAAGGCAAAGGGAAGGGTAAGGGCAAAGGCAAGGGACCGGGTGGCGGTGGCAACAAGGCCCGGCCAACGAACAACCGTCCGATGCAGGAGCTCTGGGTGCCGCCAGTGTTGGAAGGCAAGACGTTCAATCTCACGCTCGGTACGAGCACCAAGAAATTCCTCGAAGGGACGACCAATACCTATGGCTACAACCAGTTGAGCTTTTGGGGTCCAACGCTCATCCTGAACCAGGGCGAGACGGTCACGATGAACGTGAAGAACGAACTCAAGGAAGCGACGACGGTCCACTGGCATGGACTGCACCTGCCGGCTGCAACCGATGGCGGTCCGCATCAGATCGTCGCCACGGGCAAGACTTGGTCGCCGTCGTTCGTGGTGAAGAATAACGCGGGGACCTATTGGTATCATCCGCATATGCATGAGTTCACGCAGAAACAGCTGGCGATGGGCGCGGGCGGGCTGATCATCATCCGCGATTCGATTGAAGCGAAGCTGGCCTTGCCGCGCACGTATGGCGTCGACGACCTGCCGCTGGTGCTCACGAGCCGACGCTTCAAGGACAACCAGTTCACCTATGACGGTGATAACGATAAGTATGGTGATTATCAGCTGACCAATGGCACCCTCGATGCCCAGACGAAGTTGCCCCGCCAGCTCGTCCGCCTCCGCATCCTTAATGCCGAAATCGAGCGTGGCTACGTGCTCGGCTTCAGCGATAACCGCGTTTTCTACCAGATCGCCACCGATGGTGGCCTGGTCGACAAGCCGGTCCCGCTCAAGCGACTGACGCTCATGGTCGGAGAGCGCACCGAGATGCTCGTCGACCTCGGTGTGGACAAGGTTGGCGGCGCGGTCGACCTGATGGCCTATAACTCGAACCAGACGTTCGGTTTCCCAGGCGGCGAACCCGACACCGGTGGCGCCAACGGCAGCTTCCTCAATAATTACGACTACCGCCTCCTGCATATCAACGTTATCGCTCCAACGGCCAAGGCCATCACCAAGGTGCCGGAGACCCTGACGCGCAACGTGTTCGTCAGCGAGAAGGAGGCTACGACCAAACGGACGATCAATGTCACGGACGGTCGCCCGCACTTCGCCTTCGACGGCAAGCCGTTCGACATGCACTCCACGAACATGGTCGTGAAGCTCGGCGCCACCGAGATTTGGACCGTGAAGAACAACAACATCTTCGGCCACTCCTTCCACTTGCACGACGTCCAGCTCCGCTTGCTCTCTCGCACCGATCGCGAGATCGCCGACTACGAGAAGGGCTGGAAGGACACGTTCTATCTGCCTAAGGGCGCCTCGGTTACGTTCGTCGCCAAGTTCGATGACTTCGCCAGCGATACCGATCCATTCATGTTCCACTGCCACATGTCGAACCATGAGGACGGCGGAATGATGGGGCAGTTCATCGTCTCGAAGGATCCCGCCGCGGTGAAGAAGGACGCCAAGGGCATGATCAACTTCCGCGCCCAGACCAAGCATCCGCTCCCGGCGGCCGAGGTCGTCGCCACGGCCGCTCAGGCGTCCAAGACCGCCGCTGTCTTCTCCAAGAGCGACCTCGCTGGCAATAAGCTGGTGCTGGCTGACCTCGCGAAGAAGAAGCCTGTCGTCCTATTCTTCATTGAGAAGGAGTGTCCGTGCTCGCGCGACGCCGCGCCCTATCTTTCCCAGCTCCAGGTCGCTTACGGCGCCAGCTGTTCCGTAGTCGGCGTGATTAACGCCGACGAGGCCGGTGCAAAGGACTGGGTGGCCGCCGTGAAGCCCAGCTTCCCCGTCGTGGCTGATCCGGACTTCGCCGTTATCGACGCTTACGGTGCCAAGCGCAGTGTCTACGTCACCGTCATCGCGCCTGGCGGCAAGATTGCCAAAGCCTACCCTGGTTATAACGCTGACTCGCTTACCGAGATTTCCACCACTGTCGCCAAGCTTGGTGGCGTGCCTTCCGTGAAACTTAACTGGAAGGATGCCCCGGGCGAACTCTTGGCCGGTTGTCCGTTGAAGTGACGTCCGTCGCATGGCGGACGGCGGGGATTTGCTGGCATGGTGAACTGCTGCGAAGCAAAAGGTAGGGACAGCACCACGTGCTGTCCTAGTTCGCCGCAGGGCGAACTTAGGTAGGGGCACGATTCATCGTGCACTCCTAGGCAGGAGGGCGCGGCGGAGCCACGCCCCTACCTTTGACCGCCCTGCGGCGGTCATTTACGGCGGCCTGGCAGGCACAAAAAAGCCCCGGAGGTCCGGGGCTTTCGTGACGTAGCCTGACGGCTTACTTGCCGAAACCAGCGGAGGGCTTGCCGTCGGCTTCGAGCTTACCGACGGACCAGAGCAGGCCGCGGGTGACGAGGTCGAGGTAGCGGGCGTCTTCCACGGTGGCGTTGTTATGTCCGATCGTGGTGCTGAAGATGCGGGTCTTGTTCGGGCCGAACTCGTTGGTCCAGACGACGATGCTGGTGACTTCCTTGCCAGGGGTGACCTTGCCGGCCTTGTCCTTCTTTTCCGGGATCTTCTGGGTGCCGTTGGCGAGACCCTTGCCGGTGAGGACCTGGACGTTATTGTAGAGTTCTTCGTTAACGGTGGTCCAGTCGGCGAAGCCCTTCACGATCGGATTTTCCTTATCGGAGAAGGCGATGGCGATGGGCTGCTGCGGGCCGTGGCCGGTGGACTGCAGGCCGAGCATCTCGTACCAGCTGGCGTTATCGGCGCCGGCCTTGACGGGTTCCTGGAACTTGCCCCAGCGATAGCTATGCATGGCGCAATGGAGGTTCACGGCCGGGAGGCCGTTGCGGTGGGCGTTGACGATGTTCGCGACGTAGGTCTGGTCGGTGATATCGGCGGCGCACTCGTCGTGGATGACCACGTCGAAGTTTTTGGCCCAATCAGCATTCTTGTAGACCTCGAAGATCGGCTGGGTGGCCTTGCCCTTGAAGTCCTTGGCCTTGATGTCGACGTAGGCGACCTCGACGGTGGCGTTGAGGCGGGCTTCGATGCCCTTCTTCAGGATGTCCTTCTGGTTGGCGTAGTCGTGGCAGCAGCCGCCGGCGACGACGAGGACGCGGAGGGGCTTCTGCTCGGCCGAGAGCGTGGTGGTCAGGCCGGCGAGGAGAGCCAGCGCGAGGAGGGAGCGGAGTTTCATGGGGGTGACTGGGATAAAGGGCGGGGGCAGGGATATGGGCAAAAGAAAACTTACTTCTTGGCCTTCGGGGCGGCTTTGGTGGCGGCGGCAGCGGTCTTGGCGGCCGTCAGGGCCGTTTTCGTGTCGGCCAGGGCGGCTTTGGCGAGTTCGTCCGGGATCGGCTGGCCTTCGACGAAGGCGTAAAGGGCTTCCTTCTGCTTCTCGGTCATCGGCTTCTCCGCCTTGGGCGGCATGACGTCGCCGGCCGTCCGCTCGAGAAAGACGCGGGCTAGGAGCATGCTGTCGTCGGGTTTGCCGATGACGAAGGTCGGATTCTTGCCGCCCTTGAGCGTGGCTTCGAGCGTGTCGAGGCGCAGCTTACCCTTTTCCTTCTTCGGGCCGTGGCACGAGATGCAGTGCGCGTCGAACATCGGCTGGATCACCTTGGTGAAATCGGCCTTCTGGGCGGCGGTCAGCGGTTTGGCTGGTTCAGCTTTCTTCGGCGTGAACGTCGCGGCGACGAGCGCGGCCGAAGAGAAGAGTAGAAGGAAGATGCGCATCGGTGAGCGGCGTGATGGTTGTCGGGCCTGCGAGGAAGAGTTTGGAGCAATTACGAGCCAGGGGCGGCCCGTCTCGCGATTCAACCGAGAGGAACGTGCGGGCGGTCCGCCACGGCCTTGGGTTCCGCGGCCTTCTGGGATTCCTTGTTAGGTTTGAAGAGGTCGCCATGGACCTTGGCTCCGCCGATGTGGGCGGCGATGGTCATGATGACCACAGCGGAAATCTGCGCCACGACCCGGACGCGCCAGCTTTGCAGGATGAGGAACCAGGCGCCAGCGGCGACGAAGGAAGCCACGATACCCAGCCAGAGGTGCTGATCGAGTCCGGTGTACTCGCTGCCGTTGAAGTGTGCTTCCATCAGTCCGAAGAGGCAGGTGGCCCAGATGCTGACGGCACCGAGCAGGCTGAGCCGGCGGATCAGCGAGCTTGCTTCGGCGTGCCGGTCCCAGATCTCGAAGAAGGGTACGAGCATCAGGATCGCGACCGGGAAGTGCAGGAGGATGAAGTGTTGGTGGCCAGCGATGGACAGTAGCGCCGGGCCTCGGTCTTCGCCGTCGTGAGGCCAGAACCACGCAAGTGCCACGAGCAGCAGGTTGGGTACGAGCGCACTCCAGAGGCGAGCGTTCTTAGTCAGGGCGTGGAGGCGTTCTTCGATGCGATGGAGGGGCGTCATGGGGCGAGAAAGGGGTTCTTCGTTTATGAGGTCGGGCAGCGATGGGGTCAAATGCAAGCGACCGCGTCGGGCCCCATACTATGAGACACAAAAAAAGCCCGCAGGTTGCCGCGGGCTTTTCGTCAGTAAGCCGTGAGGCTTACTTGTTCTTTTCGATGAAGGCCTTGACCTTCTCGAGCTGCTCCTTGGTGAGAGGGTGACGCTCCTTGGCCTTCTTCGGGGGCATGGCGAGGTCGTCCTCAGGGTTGGAGATGCCGAGTTCAGCGGACTTGTAGAGGGCGCTCTTGGAGGCGTCGCCCCAGGTGATGCCGGCGCCGGCTTCCTTGCCGCCCTTGACGACGGTGGCGAAGGAGGTGGCATCAAAGCCGCCCTTGGGCTTCTTGGCCTTGTCCTTACCGTGGCAACCGATGCAGCTCTTTTCGAGGATCGGGGCGATGTCAGCCTTGAAGGCCTTTTCGCGATCGGCGTCGGTGGCGGCGAAAGCCGAGGAGGCGGCGAGGAGGGTGAGGAGAGCGAGGGTGCGCATGGGTGTGTTAAGGTAACACCAAACAAAACGAAAAGTTGCCACCTGGGGAGCAAAAAATGACCTACTCCTTGATCGACCAAGCCCGGCAGGTCTCCTGCAGGCGGGTCGGGACATAGACTTCCACCCTAGTTCCTTCAGGAAGGGCCTTAGAATTGAGGATAGTGGCCCCGGCGTGCAGCTTGGAGAGCATGGCGTACTGATCGTGGGGAATGAGTAGGGTCATATGCTCATCCCGGCTGGCAGCGCATTCCTCGAGGCGTTGGAGGAGGGCGGTGAGGCCCTCACCAGTCTTGGTGCTGACCAGCTTGGCGTCGGGGTAGGCGGCTAAGGCCTGGGCGCGTTCGACCTCGTCGCACAGGTCGGCCTTGTTGAGCACGGTGATCACGGGTCGGTCGCCAGCGCCAATCTCGGTCAGGACCTGCAAAGTGGTTTCGGCGTGCTTGTCGCGCTCGGGCGAACCGAGGTCGATGACGTGGATGAGGAAGTCAGCCTGTACGGCTTCTTCGAGCGTGGCCTTGAAGGCTTCGACCAGGCGGTGCGGCAAGCGGCGCACGAAGCCGACGGTGTCGGTCAGCAGCAACGCGCGACCGGAAGGCAGGGCGAGGCGGCGCGTGGTCGGGTCGAGTGTGGCGAAGAGCTTGTTCGCCGCGAGCACTTCGGAGCCGGTCAGCTTATTGAGGAGCGAGGACTTGCCGGCATTGGTATAGCCGACGATCGAAAAGGTCGGGAGCGGGACGCGTTTACGCTGCTTGCGCTGGGTGGCGCGCTGGGCGACGACCTCCGCTAGATCGCGGCGGACCTTAGCAATCTTATCGCGAATCTTGCGCTGGTCCATTTCCAGCTGCGTTTCGCCGGCGTCGCGCTGCATCGTGCCGCCGCCGCGCTGGCGGTCGAGGTGGGACCAGAGGCGCTTCAGGCGCGGCAGCATCTGTTGCAACGCGGCGAGCTCGACCTGGAGCACGGCCTCGCGGGTTTTCGCGCGGGTGATGAAGATATCGAGGATGATCTCCTGGCGGTCGATGGCGCGGAGCTTGGCGTCCTTTTCCCAGTTGCGCTGCTGCGCCGGTGTAAGCTCGTCGTCGAAGATGATCAGGCCGCATTCGTTGTCGCGGGCCAGCTGGGCAATCTCCTCGAGCTTGCCGGAACCGACGAGCGTGCGCGGGTTCTCTTCGCGTAACTTGGCGATGATTGAGCCGCGAATTTCGACGCCGACGTTGCTGACGAGCTCGTGGAGCTCGGCGAGCAGCGCCTGAGCTTCGGCGGGGGTATCGTCCGGGCGCTGTAGGCCGACCAGGATTGCGCGGTTGGAGCGAGCGATGACCTCGGGGTCGAAGGGGTCGAGCGGCTTGTCTTGTTTGTCTTCGGATTCGTCGGACACGTGGCGGAAATGAAAAGGGGAAAGTGGATTTTGCCCTCTACGGTGCGGCAGGCGAGAGCAGAGTGCGGCAAGGCCGCCGCATGGTGGCCTTGGGTAGGGGCGGGAATACGTCACGCCCGGGCACGTCGTAGCCGTGCCCCTACCTTGCGTCCACCATGCGGCGGACGTGCTACGGAAAAGAAAGCGGCGGGTTGCCCCGCCGCCTAATCTCGCCTCCGGCCCTCCGGTCAACGGGTCAACTCATCCTCGGTCCTGGCTTACTGGCCGAATTCCACCCAGTCGACGTTCATCAGTCCGCCACCCTTCTTGGGGTTGGTCAGGACGAGGTAGACGTCGTGGCGGCCAGGGGTGGGCGTGAGCTTAGCCTTGTTCTCCATGAACTTACTCCAGTCGCCCGTGTGGGCGATATCGACGGTCGCGACGACTGGTCCGGTCGCCGAGTCCAGGTGCACCTCGATCTGGCTGCCCTTGGCGCCGCCGCCCACGGAGGCGTTGATTTTCACGTTCTTGGTGTCCTCGAGGTTCAGGTTGGCGAACTTGATCGTGGTGCCGTGATTCGTGGAGCCGATGGCCTTGCCAGTGTTCTTGGCGTTGGTGATCTCGCCGGACTCGGCTTCGAGGCGGCGGTGGCGAAGGGAGACGGCGGCCTTCCCGGAGAGCGGGCCGGCGACGCCGGCGCCGACGTCGGTATAGATGGCTTCAAGGAGGAGGGTGCCTGGCTTGTTGTCCTTGGGCGCGGTCAGCTGGCCTTCGAGTCCGCGGGTGAGCGTCGGGCCGCCCTTGCCCTTTTCGAGCGCGAGCATCCAGCGGAGCATGATGGCGACCTCGTCCTCGGTGTGCTGAGGATGGGCGAGCATGGGAACCTGGCCCCAGACGCCGCTGCCGCCGAGGCGGACCTTCTTGTTCAGGAGTTCGTCGGCGCCAGCCTGCTTACGATACTTGTCAGCGATGGCCACGAAGGGAGGACCGACGAGCGGGGTCTCCATGGCGTGGCAATTGAAGCAATCGCTCTGGCGCATCAGCGAGAGGCCCGGATCGACTGCCACGGCCTTTCCGTCGGCGGGAAGGAACGCGGAGGTTACGAGCGTGCGGGCACCGAATTCGGCTGCCTTGGCGTCGGAGGAGCCGTCTTCGACATCCTGCACGGTGACCTTATAACTGAGTAGCTTGCCTGGCGTGAAGAAGTCGCCGCTCTGCGGCGTGATGAAGTTTACGACCGGGGCGGTGTTGCCGACGATGACGGGCATGGAGCGCGTCGCGGAGCCGCCCTGTCCGTCGGTCACGGTGAGTTCGACGCTGAAGTTACCGGCGGTCTCCAGAGCGACGGCGAGTTCTTCGCCTTCACCGAGTTTCTTGTCTCCAGGCTGTAGCTTCCAGGAGTAGCTGAGTTTGCCACCGTCAAGGTCGCGCGATCCCTTGGCGGACAGCGTGGTCTTCAGTGGAGTCGGGCCGGCGGGGGTGGAGATAGCGAGCTTGGCGATGGGCTGGAGATTGCCGCGCACATAGGAGATCTTCAGCAGCGCCGAGTCTGGGTTGACGCCCCAGGTGTCGCCGTAGTCCAGGAGGTAGAGGCAACCGTCGGGGCCGAAGGCCGCGTCGACCGGGCGGCGGAGGATCGTCGCGCCGTTGTCGATGAGGGCCTGCTGCTTCTTGCGCTGCTCGTCCGTGTTGGCGGCTACGAAGGCCGTGGGAGCGAAGGCTTCAAGTTTGGCCAGGTCGGAGTGGGCGTCGAGGCGGGCCCACTTGATGAACGGGCGCTGCCAATCCCAGAAAAGCAGCGAGCGGTCGAAGTGCTTCGGGAAGCCGTTGGTTTTTTCAAAGGACTCCTGCCAGTAGAAGACGGGTCCAGCGCAGGCGGTGCGGCCGCCTTCGCCGAGTTCCGGCCACTGCTCGGAGACCACATAGGGCCAATAGATGAACGCCGGTACAGCGGGCGGGAGCTCGACGAGGCCGGTGTTATTACGACTCTTGTTCAGCGGAGCTTTCGGGTCGAAGAGCGGGCCGACCTTATCCGTCGCGTAATCGTATTCGGCGTAAGGGTAATTATTGCCGACGAAAAGTGGGTAGCCGAAGTTGCCGGCCTTCTTCGCCTGGTTGATCTCGTCGTAGCCACGCGAACCACGCGGACCATCGACGCGGGCGTCGGGACCGACTTCGCCCCAATAGACGTAGCCCGTCTTCTGGTCGATGTTCATACGCCAAGGATTACGCGTGCCCATCGCAAAGATTTCGGGGCGGGTCTTGGGCGTACCGGGCTTGAAGAGGTTACCTTCGGGGATGCTGTACGTGGCGTCGGCGTTGACGCGGATGCGGTTCACCTTGCCGACGAGGGTGTTCGTATTGGCGGAAGTGCGCTGGCCGTCCCAGGGTTCCTTGCCTACACGCTGGTCAAGCGGGCCGTAGCCCTTGCTGTCGCCAAAGGGGCTGGTGTTGTCGCCGGTCGAAAAATAGAGGCATCCGTCCGGCCCGAACCTCAGCGAGGCTCCGTGGTGACAGCACTGGAGCCGCTGCTCCTCGTATTTCAGGATGAGCTTCTCGCTGCCGGGGACGAGCTTGTCGTCCTTGATGTCGAAACGGGAGAGATACTGGCCTTCAAAGCCGACGGGCGAATAGATGAGATAGATCCAGCCGTTCTGGGCGAACTTCGGGTCGAGCGCGAAGGCAAGGAAGCCATTCTCCTGGGCCTTGAAGATCTCCATCTCGGCCACGAGCGTGACGCGCTTGGTCTTCGGGTCACAGATTTTCAGGGCGCCGGCGTATTCGTTGAACCAGATGCGACCATCCGGGGCGAACTCGAGGTGCATCGGCTGCGGTAGGCCGGTCAGCAACGTCTCGGTCTGGAAGCGGACGTCCTCCGGCATGGGGTCGGCGGCGCGGGCGGCCGGCGCGGTCGCCAGCAGGGCGGCGCCGAGGAGGGAAAGGAGGCGGACAGGAGTAGAAGCCATGGGAGGGTGACCTTGGGGAGTGGTTGGGGTTCCCGCAGGGTTAGGAAAATGAGCCGAAGGGCAAGCGGCCAGAGAGCTATGCTCCGAGTATCGAGTATGGAGTATCGAGTATCGGGGTTGTGACGGCCGCCGTATGGTGGCCGAGGGTAGGGGCACGGCTACGACGTGCCCTTCCTCTTGGTCATTACCCCGTCTCTCGCCCTGGCCCCTGGTCTCCGTTATGGGCATGTATCTCCTCCGGCCAGCCGGCCAACGGTTCAACTGATCAACGGCGCGTAAGCGCTCAGATCAACCCGAGCTGCATCTTGCCGTCCTCGGAGATCATGGTCTGGGTCCAAGGCGGATCCCAGACGATGTCGACGCGGGCCTGGTTGATGCCGGGGACGCCGAGCACGCGAT
>JBAXMD010000035.1:0-13814 GCA_037134475.1 Verrucomicrobiota bacterium
TTCCGTGCCCGTCGACTGGGCGATCGTTTCGAGATCGATTTCCATCTGCAGGTCGCCGAAGGCGCGACGGTCGCCGAAGGTCATGCCATCGCGGGCCGAATCAAGTCTGACATCCTGCGTTCGCATCCGGAAGTGATCTCTGTGCTGGTACACGTCGAGCCGGACGCCCCTGAGCACCGTAAGCAGGACGGGCACCACGGTTTCAACGCCTGAACGCGGGTTGCCTTCTGTAGTGGGTACGGTTGGATGGGGCCATGAGCTTACCCCGTCTCTTGTCCGCGCTTCTGGCCGTGACCGTCTCCCTGTCCGCCGCGCCGGCGACGAATGTCGTCTTCATCTTCGCTGACGATCAGCGCGCTGACACCATCGCAGCGCTGGGTAATCCGGTCATCAAGACCCCGAACCTCGATCGCCTCGTGAAGCGTGGGGTCGCCTTCACCCGTGCCTACATGCAGGGCGGTAACCAAGGTGCCACGTGCGTGCCTTCTCGCGCGATGCTCCTCTCAGGGCGGTCGCTCGCACAGATCGATGAGAAGCTGCTGAAGCACGGGACCTGGCCGCATGCCTTCGGCGAAGCCGGCTATGCGACCTTCGCCGCAGGCAAGTGGCACAACGGTCCGCCTTCAATCTCGAAGTCCTTTCAGCAGGCCCGCGCGCTCTTCGTCGGCGGCATGGCCAATCCTCTGAAAGCCCCGACCAGCGACATGCTACCGACGGGCAAGCTGACTCCGGCGAAGATCTCGCCGAAGCATCTGTGCGAAGAGGCGACCGATGAGACCTTGTCGTTCCTGAAGTCACAGGACGGCAAGAAACCCTTCTTCTCCTATCTCGCCTTCGACGGACCGCATGACCCCCATATCGTGCCGGACGGCTTCCCGGTGAAGTACGACGCCGCCTCGATTCCGTTGCCGCCGAACTTCCTGCCCCAGCACCCGTTCGACAACGGCGAGATGGTCGTCCGTGATGAACAGCTCCTGAAGTGGCCGCGTAAGGAGGCCGACGTGAAGGAGATGCTTTCGGAGTATTATCGCTACATCAGCTTCCTCGATGTGCAGGTGGGCCGGATCCTTGACGCCGTGGATGCGTCACCGTTCGCCGCTAATACCATCATCGTCTACGCTGCCGACTCCGGCGTCGCCCGCGGTTCGCACGGCCTCATCGGTAAGCAGAACCTTTACGAGCACTCCCTGCGCGTGCCGCTGATCATCGCCGGCCCTGGCATCGCCGCGGATAAGCGCAGCGACGCGATGTGCTACCTCTTCGACGTCATGCCCACGCTGGGCAAGCTGTGCGGTGTCGCCGCCTCTAAGGATTCTCAGGGCCAGGAGTTCACGGCGGTCCTGAAGGTTCCGACCCAGTCGGCCCGGCCTTTCCTGATGTTCGGTTACAAGACCGTCCAGAAAGCGCTCAATGACGGACGCTGGAAGCTCATCCGCTACCCGCATGTCGACCGGACGCAGCTCTTCGACCTCCAGTCCGACCCGTTCGAGACCAAGGACTTGTCCGCCGACCCGGCCCAAGCAGAGCGACTCAAGGCCATGCTCGCCAAACTAGGTACCGAGATGAAGTCCGATGGAGATAACGATCCCCTCACCGCCGCGAAGATTGTGCCGGCCGAATGGAAGGCCCCGACCAAGGTACCCAAGCCTGGTCAGAAAGGATTTTGAGTGGAGGGCGTGAGGGCACGAGGGCAGGAGATGCCGCCGTGACGTAAGAGCCTCGGTTTGGGTGGTCCACCTCGCTTGGCCTTCATGGGTCTTCTAACTTACAGAATACCTGCGTCCACGGACGCGATGGTGATCACGTCCCACCCTTGGGCAGCATGTCTCCATGGCTGCTTCCAACCGCTAACCGCCAGCCGCTAACCGCTAAAACCTCCTACGCCGGCAGAAGGTAAGGCTTACGACCGAACTTCTTGGCCAGCCATTCCTTGAGTTCGAGGAAGTCTTTCGGCGGCTCGACGGTGATCGTGAGCGGCTTCCCGGTCTGAGGGTGCGTGAGGGTCAGCTTGTGGGCGTGGAGCATCACGCGGGGCATCGGCCAGCCGGTGTAGCTCGGGACGTCGAACTTGCCATACGTGCGGTCGCCGAGGATCGGGTGCGTGATGTGCGCGAGGTGGACGCGAATCTGGTGCGTGCGGCCAGTGTGCGGGAAGGCGCGGACGAGCGCGGCTTCGACGCCATATTTTTCTTCCACGCGCCAGTCGGTGATGGCTTCGCGGCCGTCTTCACGGACGGCCATGCGCACGCGGACGGTGCGGTGGCGATCGATGTTCGCGTTGATCACGCCGGAGAGGAGGCGCGGGGCCTTGTCGACCAGCGCGAGGTATTCCTTCTTAGCGGTGCGAGCGGCGAACTGCGCGACGAGTGCGTGGTAGGCCTTGTCGGTCTTCGCGAGCACGATGACGCCGGAGGTCTCGCGGTCGAGGCGATGCACGACGCCGGGGCGGGGTGCGCCGCCGGCCGGGGCGAGCTTGCCCTTGGTGTAATGGAGGAGGCCGTGGACGATCGAGACTTCGTCGGAACCCTGGACGGGGTGCGTGAGGAGGCCGGCAGGCTTGTTGACGGCGATGATGTGCGCGTCTTCGAAGAGGACTTCGAGGGTCATCTTGACCGGACGGGCGGTGGGCTCACCGGGGGAGGGCAGGGCGACTTCGATGGCGTCGCCGGGGTTGAGCACCGTGCGGCAATCGGCCGTCTGGCCGTTGACCTTCACCAGGCCGAGGTCGAGGGCCTTCTGCACGCGCGAGCGGCTGACGCCTTCGAGGAGCATGGCGATAATCTTGTCGGCGCGGGCGGGTTCGAATTCGCTCGGGATGCGCGTCTTGACGATCTCATCCGGGCGGAGTTCCTCGATCGGAGCCTTGGCGGGACGGGCCGCGTAGGGCACATGCGGAGCCGGCTTATTCTTGCGCTTCAGGGCTTTCGCCGTGCGGGCCTGCGGGCGCGATCCGAGGCGCTTGGGCTGGGCCTTCTTGGGTTTCTTGGGTTGGGCCATATTATTTGGCCTTACCGAGGAGGTATGCGGGATTCAATTTTTGGAGGGGCTTGGGAAGGAAAAGGCCGTCTTTGCGGATCACCTGGCCGTCGAAACGGATCTCGCCGCCGCCGTATTCGGGGCGCTGGATGCAGACCATGTCCCAGTGGATGGACGAATGGTTGCCGTTGTCGGTGGTCTCGTAGCACTTGCCCGGCGTGAAGTGGAAGGATCCCGCGATCTTCTCGTCGAACAGGATGTCCTGCATCGGGTTGAGGATGTGCGGATTGAAGGCGATGGCGAATTCGCCGATGAAGCGCGCGCCACCGTCGGTATCGAGGATCTCGTTGAGGCGCTTGGTGTTGTTTGCGGTGGCCTCGACGATCTTGCCTTTGCGGAAGACGAGGCGGATGTTCTCGAACGAGACGCCCTGATAGATGGTCGCGCAGTTGTACTGCAGCACGCCGTTGACGGAATCCTTGATGGGCGCGGTGAAGACCTCGCCGTCGGGGATGTTGTATTCGCCGCCGCAGGGGATGGCGTTCATGCCCTTGATGTTGAACTTCAGGTCGGTGCCCTGGCCGACGATGTGGACCTCGTCGGTCTTCATCATCGCCTGCTTCAGGGCTTCCATGCCTGGGACCATGCGCGAGTAGTCGAGCGTGCAGACGCGGAAGTAGAAGTCGGCGAAGGCTTCGGTGCTCATCTTGGCCTGCTGGGCCATCGACGAGGTCGGCCAGCGGAGGACGACCCACTTGGTCTTGTTGACGCGGTGATCCAGCACGGGGCGCATCAGCTCTCCGTTGAGTTTGGCCTGGGCCGCCGGGATGTCGCTGCCTTCGAAGATATTATCCGAACCGCGCACGGCGATGTAGGCCTGCATCTTCTTCATGCGGGCGAGCTCGTGGTCGGCAGCCAGCTTGAACTGTTCCTTCGTGCCGCCCTTGACCATCTCGCGTCCGACGCGGGCCTTATGGAGGTTCACCATCGGGGTGGCGCCGCGCTCGCGGGCGGCCCGGATGAGGGCGATGACAAAGTCCTCAGGGACGTCGTGGGCGTCGATGAGCACGCTCTCCCCCTTCTTGAGGCGGGTCGAGAAACCGCAGAGCACGTCGGCGAGCTTTCCGTAGCGAGGATCCATGATGCGGGTAAGTTGCGACCCCCTCGGCCCCTTTCCAAGCGTGAAAGGAGCGCTTGCGATGCCGCGGGCTCCACGCACGGTGTCCGCATGTCCGATTCTTCGCCTCATGCGCGCGCCTTGGCCTTGGCGGACGAGGCGGCGTTTGACTTCGCGATGGGCGACGAAGCGGCGGCGTTGACGAAGTTGCAGGCGGCGGTGTCCGCCGATCCAGCCTGCTTCGAGGCTTGGCTGGCCAAGGCCGAGGTGCACTTTGCGTTAGGTCAGTACGATGAGGCCCTGGCTGCCGGCGAACAGGCCCTCGCGCTTCGCCCGAAGGACATCCACATCCACACTTCCATGTCCCGCATCTGGATGGAGCGCGGCGACAAGACCAAGGCCGAGCACCATGGCGCCCAGGCGCGTATCCTTGGTTGGGGGGATCAGCTTAAGGAGCCTGAAGGTAAGCAGCCGGGGGAACTCTGATTCCGAGGACACGAGGGCACGAGGACGCGAGGGCACGAGGACAGGAGGATAAGTGGACGGGTGGTTAGGGGGTTGCTTTGGGGAATGGGCACCAATGGGCAGGAGTAGACAGGGAAAGGCGGGACCCGAGGCTTAGTAGGTCATGGATATAAGCAGCGATCAGAGCCCATTACCGCAGGTGTCGACCTTTCGCGATCTGCTGGCTTGGCAGGCCGCCAAGCAGCTGGCGCTGGAGGTGCTGAGGGCTTGCGAAAGGCCTGAAATGAGAAGGTATTATGGTCTTTGCGATCAACTGCGGCGTGCGGCGATTTCCGTGCCTTCGAACATCGCCGAAGGCAATGAGCGCGGCACGAACTTGGATGCACTGCGCTTCCTGCAGATTGCCCGTGGCTCATTGGCGGAATTGGAGACGCAATTGGAACTCTCCCGTGATTTCGAATCTCTGCCCGCAGCGGATTATGACCGGATGGCGCCACAGGTCGTGAGGGTGGGTCGGCTCCTGGGTGGTCTGATCAAGGCACGCCAAGCCAGGCAAACGAAGTAACCTCCCCTCCGGCCCTCGTGCCCTTGAATCGTCGTGTCCTCGAGTCCTCGTGTCCTCCGGCCCTCGAACCCACCCCTGTCTCAGGGTGTGGGACACCGTGTCTCGGGTAAAACAGGGAACAATGGCCCATTTGGGGGGTCTTGGGGAGTCGCAACCCGATAAAAACCCCTAAATCGATTGCTAAACCTCAGCAAAACGGCTTTGGCATCTGTTCTGCAAAGTCGCAGACGTCCCCAACGACCACCCTCTACCCAAATACCCACCATGGCCAAAAACACCAAACCCAGCGTCAAGCCCCTCGGCGACCGCGTCCTCCTTCAGCGCATCGAAGAAGCTGAAGAAATCAAGGGCGGCATCATCATCCCTGACTCCGCCAAGGAGAAGCCGCAGGAAGCTAAGGTCATCGCCCTCGGCACCGGCGCCCTCGACAAGGACGGCAAGAAGGTCGCCTTCAACGTCAAGGTCGGCGACAAGGTTCTCGTCGGCAAGTACGCCGGCACCGAAGTGAAGCTCGACGAAGTGATCTACCTTCTCCTCCGCGAAGAAGAGATCCTCGCCGTCATCGAATAATCTCACCCCTAACTCTCAAACCATACTACTATGTCCAAGAAGCAGATTCTGTTCGACGAAGCCGCCCGCCGCAAGGTGCTCAATGGCGTCTCCATCCTCGCCCGTGCCGTCAAAGTCACCCTCGGTCCTAAGGGCCGCAATGTGATGATCGACAAGAAGTTCGGCGCCCCGAAGGTCACCAAGGACGGCGTCACCGTCGCCAAGGAGATCGAACTCGACGATCCTTACGAAAACATGGGCGCCCAGATGGTGCGCGAAGTCGCCTCCAAGACCGCCGACAAGGCGGGTGACGGCACGACCACCGCGACCGTCCTGGCCGAAGCCATCTACAAAGAAGGCCTCCGCTTCGTCGCCGCCGGTGCCAACCCGATCTTCGTCAAGCGTGGCGTCGACAAGGCCACCGAAGCCATCGTCAAGGAACTCGCCGTGATTTCCAAGAAGGTCAAGGACCGCAAGGAAATCAAGCAGGTCGCCACCGTCTCCGCCAACTGGGACGAATCCATCGGCGACATCATCGCCGAAGCCATGGACCGCGTGGGTAAGGACGGCACCATCACCGTCGAAGAAGCCAAGACCATCGAGACCACCCTCGACGTCGTCGAAGGCATGCAGTTCGACAAGGGTTACCTCTCCCCGTACTTCGCGACCAACGCCGAGACGCTCGAGGCCATCCTCGAAGACGCCTACATCCTCCTCTACGAGAAGAAGGTCAGCGCCATGAAGGACCTGCTGCCTCTCCTCCAGGAAGTCGCCAAGACCGGCAAGCCGCTCCTGATCATCGCCGAGGAAATCGAAGGCGAAGCCCTCGCTACCCTCGTCGTCAACCGCCTCCGCGGTACGATCAACGTCTGCGCCGTCAAGGCTCCTGGCTTCGGCGATCGCCGCAAGGCCATGATGGAAGACATCGCTGTCCTCACCGGTGGTCGCTTCGTCACCGATGACCTCGGCATCAAGCTCGAGTCCGTCAAGGTGGCCGACCTCGGTCGCGCCAAGCGCATCGTCGCTGACAAGGAAAACACCACGATCATCCAGGGTGCCGGCAAGTCCGCTGACATCCAGGGCCGCGTGAAGCTCATCCGTCGCCAGATCGACGAGACCACCTCCGACTACGATAAGGAAAAGCTCCAGGAACGCCTCGCCAAGCTGGCCGGCGGCGTTGCCGTCATCCACGTGGGTGCTGCGACCGAGACCGAACTTAAGGAAAAGAAGGACCGCGTCGACGACGCCCTGCACGCCACCCGTGCGGCCGTTGAAGAAGGCATCGTCCCTGGTGGTGGTGTCGCTCTCCTGCGCACCGTCAAGGCCATCGACGCTGTGATCAACTCCCTCGTCGGCGACGAAAAGATCGGCGCCCAGATCGTCCGCAAGGCGATCGAAGAGCCGCTCCGCACGCTGTGCTTCAACGCCGGCGTCGAAGGTTCCCTCATCGTCCAGGAAGTGATGCTCAAGCACAAGGGTGCCGAGGGTTACAACGTGGCGACCGGCGCTTACGAAGACCTCATCAAGGCCGGCGTCGTCGACCCGACCAAGGTCACCCGCACCGCGATCATCAACGCCGCCTCCGTGGCCGGCCTGCTGCTCACGACCGAGTGTCTCATCACCGACATGCCGGAGGATAACAAGCCTTCGGCTGGCGGCGACCACCACGACCACTGAGGTCGCTGACAGTCGTTCGAACAACGGCGCCCGTCTGGGCGCCGTTTTTTGTGCCCACCTGGCCGCCAGGGCGGCGCACCTTTCATTTTTACGACAACGGCCCAGCTGGAGAGGGCTTTAAGCACTAGGTTTCTTGTCTTCGCTGTATTGCCATGGGCGCGGAGATGGTTTGTCTTTTCGGCATACCCCATGCGCCCCCTCGTCGCTTTCCTCTCGGTCTGCCTTTCCATCCTGGCTTCGGCCGCCGCCGATGGCCCAATCCGCGTCTTGTATCTGGACGCCAGCGGCGATGAGCAGTCCGCCGTCGGCCCGTTGCACTCGCTGATGGCCGAGCTCGGCCGCGACGCGATCTGGTTCGATTATACCTCCGGCCTTACGCCCGACGCCGCCACGCTCGAGCGCTACGACGTCCTGGCGGTGAAGCCGAACGCCGACGGTTCGCCGGCCCTCAATAATTCGATGAAGCTGCCTAACGGCGCCATGGTCGCAGTGATTGTCATCAAGGCCGACACCACCTCCGCCGCTTTCCGCTCCGAGCTCGAGGCTGCGCTGTTTCCCGATCGCAAGGCCGCCTGGCGGAAGTTCCTCGCGCAGCGCGACCCCGAAGTCCGCGAGAAGAATGGCAACGTGGCCAACTATGAGAAGCGCCCGGAGCCGCTGACCTTCCAGAAGCCTTTCTCGGTGAAGGGCAGCATGGAGCGCACTCAGGTACCGGCGGACATGAAGCTGGTGCTCTTCGCCTCTGAGCCCGATATCATGAAGCCCATCGCGTTCGCCTGGGACGCCCGCGGCCGCCTCTGGGTCTGCGAGACCTCTGACTACCCGCACGGCGTGAAGGAAGACCAGCAGCAGGGTAATGATAAGATTATCATCTGCGAAGACACCGACGGCGACGGCAAGGCCGACAAGTTCACGGTCTTCGCCGACCACCTGAATATTCCGACGAGCCTCGTGTTCGCCAACGGCGGCGTGATCGTGGCGCAGGCTCCCAACTTCGTCTTCCTCAAGGATACCGACGGCGACGACAAGGCCGACGTGCGCCAGGTCATCCTGACCGGCTGGGGCATCCGCGATACCCACGCCCAGACGAGCAGCCTTTCCTACGGTTATGACAATTGGCTGCGCGGCGCCGTCGGTTACAGCGGTTTCAACGGGCAGATCGGCGGCCAGCCGAAATCTTTCGCGCAAGGCAGCTACCGTTTCTCCGCGGATGGCGAGAAGCTGGAATACCTGCACCAATTCACGAACAATACCTGGGGTCAGAGCGCCAACGCCTCCGGCGACGATTTTGGCGGCACGGCCAATAACGCCCCGATTTTCTTCGGCGGCATCCCGGCCAATATCGTTCCGAAGGGCGCTCGCACGATGACGGCTAAGAAAATCAACCTCGTCGACAAGACGCACACGATCACCCCGAACTTCCGACAGGTCGACGTCATGGGCGGCTACACCGCCGCCGCCGGCTCCAACTTCATCTACTCAGCCCAGCTGCCGCCCCGTTTTCAGGGAAAGGCGATGGTCTGTGAGCCGACGATGAAGGTCATCGCACTCATGGACGTGCAGCCCGCGGGCGCTGGCTATGTCGCCAAGGACGCCTTCAATCTCGTCGCGAGCTCCGACGAATGGATGTCGCCCGTCTTCTCGGCCGTCGGTCCGGACGGCGCCATCTGGTTCGCCGACTGGCAGAATTTCATCATCCAGCATAACCCGACTCCCAGTGTCGGCCGCGGCGGCTATGACGCCAAGACCGGCGTCGGTGGTGCGCACGAGAACGACCTGCGCGACCACGCCCGTGGTCGTATCTACCGTCTCGTTTGGGACAAGCCGGGCTCGATTGCCAAGGCCGCCCAGGGCGACTCCGCCGCCGAACTTGTCGCAGGACTTTCTGGCAGCACACAGTACGGTCGACTGCAGGCCCAGCGCCTGATCGTCGAAGGCAAGAAGAAGGATCTCGCTCCGGCGCTTCGCGACCTCGTGACGAAGTCCTCCGCCGACATCGGTGCCATCCACGCCCTCTGGGCCCTGCAGGGGCTCGGTGAGCTCGACGCCGCGACGCATCAAGCAGCCTTGCTTTCGACTTCCGCTGGCTTGCGCCGCAATGCGATCCGCGCGCTCGGCGTCGACGAGCCTTCGCAGAAGCTCTTCTACGGTTCCGGCGTCGTGGCCGATAAGGATGCGCCGACCCGTCTCGCCGCCTTGGTGAAGCTCGCCGATTTTCCGACGACCCCCGAAGTGCAGACGCTCGTCCGCCAGCTCGCCGCCGACGCGGCCGTCAAGTCCGACGAGTGGCTTAACGAGGCATCTCGTCTGCTCGCGAAGAAGCATAAGACCGCCACCTTCGTCGAAGGCCCGAATCTGTTGCCCAACCCCGGATTTGAGGAGCTGGCCGCGGACAAGAAACTGCCTGCGGGTTGGAAGCGCCGTGATTATGGCGGCAGTAGCAAGCCCGGCAACAAGACCGTCACATGGGCGATCGTCACCGACCCTGCGCTTATCCATTCTGGTAAGAACGCGGTGCGCGTCATCACGCGAGGCGACGACGACACGAGCCTCTTCGCCGACGTCGAGCTGAAGCCGAATACCGAGTATCGCCTGAGCGCCTGGATCAAGACCCACGCCATGCGCGGCAAGGCCAGCCTCAACGATCATATCGGTCGGGCCGAGACCGAGAAGGTCATCGCCCGCGAATCGGAATGGGGCGAAGTCGACGTCGTCTTCAACAGCGGTAATCGCACCAAGGCTAGCATCAACCTCCTCCAAGTGGCCTCCGGCGGAGACGCCATTTTCGACGACGTGAAACTCTGCGAACTCACCATGGTCGGCGATACTCCCGTGACCGCCGGCGTAGCCGCTCGCGGCGAGCAGATCTTCTGGAAACACCCCGTCGCCGCCTGTGCGATCTGTCACATGCTGGGCGGGAAGGGTAGCGCGATTGGTCCGGCGCTTGATGGCATCGCCACGCGTGCCACGCCGGCCTACATCCAGGAGTCTCTGCTCGAACCGAACAAGGTCCTCGCGAAGGGTTTCGAGAAGTTGGGCGTCTCGCCGATGCCGCCCATGGGCCTGATCCTCAAGCCTCAGGAGCTCGAGGACGTGAAGGCTTTTCTTCAGACCCTCAAGTAAGTCCCTCTGCCCCCGCCCCAATCTGATTGATTTGGGGCGGGGGCTATCTATGCCTTTCGCCCATGTGCTCCGTTGAACTCAAAAAGCCCATGCATCCCGCACTGGTCCTGCTGGCCTTGGCCGCCGTGACCGGCGTCTCCGGAGCCGTCCTGTATTTCGGCGTGCCGACCACGGAGTTCCACGGGCTGCAGACCGGCATCTTCTTCCCGTTTGAAGTCGAGTTCGCCGATGCGCGCTTCATGGACAACAAGATCAAGTGCGAGTCCAAGGAAGTCACCGCCGAGGTCCGCAAGGCCTTGCAGAAGATCAAGTCCGACTATCCGGTCGATAAGGCCTACGTCACGCTGACCAACTACCCGTCCGGTTATAAGTTTCATGTCAGCTATGTGACCTATTACGGTCAGCGTCTCGCCCTCGGCGAAGAGAAGCTGTTCCGCCGCGGCGTGCAGGTGGGCGAGCCGAAGATCGATGCCGAGCTGAAGGCCAAGGACGACGCTTTCGAGAAGGCCATCCGCGATACGATCGAGGCCTACTTCAAGTCCAAGGGCGCGCAGGGCTGAGGCGCTCAGGAGGGGCAGGGCTAGGGATTGGGGTCGGGGTAGGTCGGTGTCTAAAAGAGAAGAGCCCCGGATTGCTCCGGGGCTCTTGCAAAGTGGGGTGATTGAGGGGACTTGAACCCCCGACCCCTGGTACCACAAACCAGTGCTCTAACCAACTGAGCTACAACCACCGTGCGTTCCTTCTTTTGCGGAAGGAAGCCCTATGCAGGGAATCCCGCGGGGATTGTCAAACCCGGACCCGAAAGCGCTGAAAAGCCCCGTCCAGCCTGAGGTTTGCCTTCTCGGCCGAGTTTTCCTCCCTTTATCCTTTCCCTTTGCCCCTGCGTATCGCTTTCTAACTCAACTTTATGTCTACGTTTTCCGACCTCGGTCTGCCCGAGCCAGTCCTGCGCTCCTTAGCCGAACACGGCTACGTGACCCCGACTCCCATTCAGGCTCAGGCGATTCCGGTCATCATGGCCCGCAAGGATCTCATCGGCGCCGCACAGACCGGTACCGGCAAGACCGCTGCCTTCGCTCTCCCGACGCTTTCGCTCCTCGGTCCCGCCGCCGGTAAGCCCCGCTGTCTCGTCCTCGTGCCGACACGCGAGCTCGCTGTCCAGGTCGACGAAAACTTCCAGAAATACGGTAAACACTTCGGTACCCGCACCGCGCTCCTCTACGGCGGCGTGGGCTACGGCGCCCAGGTCAAGGCGCTCGAAGAGGGCGTCGACGTCGTCATCGCGACCCCGGGTCGCCTCCTCGACCTGCATGAGCAGAAGATCCTGGACCTGAAGTCCATCCAGATGCTGATCATGGACGAAGTCGACCGCATGCTGGACATGGGCTTCATCGAGGACGTCACCCGCATCGTCAACTACTGCCCGAAGGACCGTCAGACGCTGCTCTTCTCCGCCACGATCTCCGACGCCATCGGCCGCATCGCGGGCTGGGCGCTGCGTGATCCGGTCACGATCGACGTCCGCACGGGCCTCGGCGCCGCCGACACGGTCGAACACGCGATCTACCCCGTCGATATTTTCCAGAAGTACGACCTGCTGCTGGCCCTGCTCAACAAGAGCGGTTACAAGTCCGTCATCGTCTTCACCCGCACCAAGCGTGATGCCGACCGTATCGCGGAGTGGATCGAAGGCCACGGCACGCCCGTTGCGACGATGCACGCTGACCGTTCGCAGTCCGAGCGCGCCGCCGCCCTTGCGGGCTTCAAGTCCGGTAAGTTCTCCATCATGGTGGCGACCGACATCGCTTCGCGCGGTCTGGATATCCGTGGCGTCACGCACGTCATCAATTACAACGTCCCTGAGCACGCCGAAGATTACGTCCACCGCATCGGCCGTACCGGTCGCGCTTCCGCCGAAGGCGAAGCCTTCACGCTCTTCTCTCCGGACGAGATGCACCATCTCCAGCAGATCGAAGTTCTCCTGGGTCGCACCATCGAGCGCCGTAAGCTCGAAGATTTCCGTTACTATTCCGAACCGCAACTTACTCCGGGCAGCGCCAAGGCGGCGACCGCCTCGCGTAAACGCAACCGCTGATCGTGTCTGTGCCCGCTTCCGAGCCTCCGATGCGGCGAGCCCTCGAGCTCGCCCGTCAGGCTTGGGGACGCACGCACCCGAACCCGATGGTCGGGGCGGTGATCACGGAAGGCGGTAAGGTCGTCGCCGAAGGCTTCCACGCCAAGGCCGGCGAGCCGCATGCCGAGGTGATGGCCCTGCGCGCCTTGGGCCGTAAGCCCGCCGCGGACGCTATCCTGCACGTCACGCTCGAGCCTTGCTGCACGCATGGCCGCACGCCGCCATGCGTCGACGCGATCCTGGCTTCGGGCATTCGCACCGTCGTTGTGGGTGCCCGCGATCCGAATCCGGCCCACGCGGGCCATGGCCTCGAACGGCTGCGCACCCAGGGCGTCGCGGTCGTCGAAGGGGTGCTGGGCGAGGAATGCGCCGCATTGAACCTGATCTTCAATCATTGGATCGTCCGCGGCTCGCCGTTGATCGCGCTCAAGGTTGCTTCGACGCTCGACGGTAAGCTGACTTTGCCCGCCGGGCAGGGCAGGGCTGTCACCGGTCCGGAGGCCACGGCCTATGTGCATCGCCTCCGGAAGCTCTTTCCCGCCATCGCCGTCAGCGCCGACACTGCACTCGCGGATAATCCCCGCCTGACCTCGCGAGGTGACGAGGGCGAGACCTGCCCAGTGCGCTTCGTGCTGGACCGGCATTTCAAGACCGCCGGCCGTGCCGGACTGAATCTCTTCCAGGACGCCCATCGCACGCGGACGATCGTCGTCGGTCTGGGCTCCGCCGCTAAGAAGTCCGACCTGGCTTGGTATGAGGCCGAGGGCATCAAGGTCTGGGCGCTGGTCGGCGACGAGAATTCCTTCCTCAAGGTCTGGGCCGAACGCTGCGCCCAGGAGAAGGTCAGCGGTGTCCTGGTCGAAGCCGGTCCGCGCTTGGCGTCGGCGATGCTGTCCGCCGGATCCGCCGATTACCTTTACGCGTTCGTCGCCCCGCGCACGGGCGATTCCGAAGCGCCGAGCTGGCACGATGGGGTGGCTCTACCGGTGGGGGGTCTGCGGACTTCCCTGGTGGGTTCTGACGCCCTTTATCAGGGCCATCTAGGGTAAGTCCTCTCATTATCCTAGAAAAGCCTCCTAGGCAGAATTAGGGGCTATTCCCCCGCCTAAGGCAGGCGCGGGGGTGTCTTTTTGTCCCAAAGCGACCCTCTTGGCGGTTTTGGCTCGCCTTTTCAAGAAAAACTTACATCACAGCGAGTCCGCCTCCCT
>JBAXMD010000036.1:0-13399 GCA_037134475.1 Verrucomicrobiota bacterium
ATTAACTTTGTCCTACGGGACAATGGGGTAAGTAAGATAAAGCAGTAAAAAACAGGCGGCTTGCATAGGGGTATGCAAGCCGCCTCCTTTTTTGGGAGACCACTCCCCTCCCCTAGACATGAAAAAGCCCGGCACCTTGCGGACCGGGCTTCGTCGTTTCGTCGCGAATTCGCTTAGCCGCCGCCGGTCATCTTGGTGATGAGGGCGATGAGCGGGAGGAACATCGCGAGGACAATCATGCCGACGACCACGGCGAGGAACACGATGAGCACGGGCTCGATGATCGAAGTCAGCGCGGTCACCGCGTTATCGACTTCTTCGTCGTAGATATCGGCGACGCGATTGAGCATCTCAGGTAGCTGGCCGGTCTCTTCGCCGACCTGGATCATCGAGGTGACCATCTGCGGGAAGACGCCGGACTGCTCGAGAGGCACGGAGAGCGGCTCGCCGTCGCGGACGCGGTCATGCACGCGCTCGAGCGACTTCGCGATGACGACGTTGTCCAGCGTGTCACGGGTGATCGAGATAGACTGCAGGATCGGCACGCCAGACGCCATGAGCGTACCGAACGTACGGGCGAAGCGCGAGACCGAGACGATCTGCACGAAGCTGCCGACCTTGGGCAGGCGGAAGATGATGCGGTCAAAGAGCTCTTTGCCCTTCTCCGTCGATAGCCAGGACTTCAGGGCGGCGTAGCCGCCGAAGATGATGATCGGGGTCGCCCACCAGTAGACCGTGAGCAGCTTGGAGATACCGACCACAAACTGCGTGAGCGGAGGCATCTGGGTCTTCTGACCATCGAGCAGCTTCTGGAAGGAAGGGACGACCTTCACCATCAGGATGTAGACGATGACGATGGCCACGGTCATGACGACGCCCGGGTAGACCATCGCGGCCTTGACCTTCTTCTGGATGCGCTCGGCCTTTTCGCGGAACTTCGCGAGACGGTCGAGGACCTTGTCGAGCACGCCGCCCGCTTCGCCGGCGCGGATCATGTTGACGAAGAGTTTGTCGAACACCTTCGGGTGGGCCTGGAGGGCTTCCGAGAGGTTATTACCTTGGGAGACGCTCTCAGCCACGTTGGCGAGGATGGCCTTGAAGGCCGGATTACGCTCCTGCTTGGTGATGAGCTCAAGGGCGCGAAGCAGGGGCAAGCCAGCGACGATGAGCGTAGCCAGCTGGCGGGTCATCAGCGTGACGTCGTTCTGGCTGACCTTAGCGCCGAACGAGAAGCCGCCGGCCTTGGCCGGGGAGGCTGGCGTCGCGGCCGGCTTGGCCGAACCGCCGTCGTTGGCCAGAGTGGTGACCATCAGGCCTTTCGCCATGAGCTTCTGGCGGGCCTGTTCGTCGTTGGCGGCCTCGATCTTGCCGGAGGCCTGCGCCCCGTTGCGATCGATGGCGGTGTACTTGTATTCGGGCATGGGAGTTTTGGGGTAGAGTGAAAGTTAGGTGTACTTGAGGACTTCTTCGATGGAGGTATGGCCGTCGAAGATGCAGCGGAGGCCATCTTCGCGAAGGGGACGCATGCCAGACTCGATGGCCTTCTGCTTGAGGACGAGCGTCGGGGCCTTCTGGGTGATGAGCGAACGGAGCTGGTCGTTGATCGTCATCAGCTCGAAGAGGCCTTGACGTCCCTTGTAACCCGAACGGTTGCAGTCCGCGCAGCCCTTGCCGTAATAGAACTTCTTGTTGGCGATTTCGAGCGCGTCGACGCCAAGCATGTTGACGACGTCCTTATCCGGCTCGTAGGCGGTACGGCAAGTCTTGCACACGCGACGGAGTAGACGCTGGGCCAGCACGCCTTCGAGCGAGGCCGAGATGAGGAACGGCTCCAGGCCCATGTCGATGAGTCGGGTCACGGCGCCGGGGGCGTCGTTGGTGTGGAGCGTCGAAAGCACGACGTGGCCAGTAAGTGACGCCTGCACGGCGATCTGCGCGGTCTCGAGATCTCGGATTTCACCGACCATGATGGTGTCCGGATCCTGTCGGAGAAATGAGCGGAGCGCCGCGGCGAAGGTCAGCCCGACTTGGTGATTAATGGGCACCTGCATGATGCCTTCGACTTCGTATTCGACGGGGTCCTCAGCGGTCAGGATCTTGACGTCCTCGGTGTTCACCTCACGGAGCGCCGAGTATAGGGTGGTCGTCTTACCGGAACCGGTCGGACCAGTGACAATAAAGATACCGTTAGGTCGGCTGACCATCGCGCGAATGCCTTCCTTGATATCGTCGTGCATCGAGAGAGCATCGAGGCTCAAGTTGACGACGGTCTTATCTAGAATTCGAAGCACGACGGATTCACCGAACTGCGTCGGCAGGGTCGACACACGCAGGTCGATCTGGCGGCCGCTGATCGTGGTCTTGATGCGTCCGTCCTGTGGCACGCGGCGTTCGGCGATGTTGAGCGAAGAGAGGACCTTGACGCGGGCGATGACCGCCGAAGCGAGATTCTTGGGCGGCGGCGCCATCTCGTAGAGCGAACCGTCGATGCGGAGACGGATGCGGAACTCGTGTTCAAAGGGCTCGAAGTGGATGTCCGAAGCCTTGGCCTTCACGCCTTCCTGCAGGACAAGGTCGACGAAACGGATGATCGGCGCTTGGCTGGCCTGCTTGGTGACGTCCTCATCGGTGACGGCGGCGGTATCGGCCTCGCCGAATTCACCGAGCAGGTCTTCCATCGAGGAGGAAGTGGCTTCGCCGTAGACGCGGGTGACGGCGGCTTCGACCTGAGCGGGGTCGGCCACGGCGAGCTCGATATCCTTCTGCAGGATGAAACTCAGCTCATTGACGACCGACGAATTGAAGGGATCCTTGGCGAGCAACGTCAGCTTACCGGCTTCATCGGCGACGGGCAGCACGACGTACTTGTGGGCCTGCGGGGCCTTGAGCAGTTTGGTCAGGGCTTCGCCAGGGTCAGCCGGCACCACGGAATAGAACTGGACCTGCAGATGGTCGGCGATGGCCTGCAGGATGGTCGGACGGTCGGCTAAGCCGGCATCCACGAGACTGTCGCTGAACGACTTGCCGGTGGTCGCATGAGACTCCCAGATCTCCTCAGCCTGGGCAGGCGTCACGAGGCCAGCCTCGAGGGCGATATCACGGATCACGTCACTATGGTCGTCGAACATGGGGGAGAGGGGTAAGAGGTTGGTTTTGTTAGCGGGCCGAAGCTCCGCCGCGCATGCGCTCGCGCATGGCTTCGGGGTTCTGGCAGTAATTAAAGACTTCCTCCTCGGACACGGTGCCCTGGAAGAAAAGGGCGAGCAAGTCGCTGTCGAGGGTGCGCATGCCGCGGGCGGCGCCGGTCTCGATGTCGCTGAGCAGCTGGTAGGTCTTGCCGTCGCGGATCTTGGCTCCCATGGCGTCCGTGCGCACCATGATCTCGAAGGCCGCAACGCGCTTGTCGTCGGTGGTATGCAGCAGGCACTGCGAGATGACCGCGCTGAGGGAGGTGGAGAGCTGGGCGCGAATCTGGTCGCGAGCAGTCGCCGGAAACGCGTCAATAATGCGGTCGATCGTCCGCGTGGCGCCGGAGGTGTGGAGCGTGCCGAGAACGAGGTGGCCCGTCTCCGCCGCCGTGACGGCAGCCTCGATGGTCTCGAGGTCACGCATTTCGCCGATCAGGATGACGTCGGGGTCCTGACGGAGCGCGGCGCGCACGCCTTCCGAGAATGACGGCAGGTCCACGCCGACCTCGCGCTGCGTGATCAAGCAATTCTTGTGCGCGTGGGTATACTCGATCGGGTCCTCGATCGTGATGATGTGCCCCTGTTCGTTCTCGTTGATCCAGTTGATCATCGAGGCGAGCGTGGTCGACTTGCCGGAGCCGGTCGGTCCGGTGACGAGGACCAAGCCGCGGGCACGCTTGAGCATGTCCTTGATCACCGGCGGAAGGCGGAGCTGCTCGAGGGTGAACATGGCCGACGGGAGCAGGCGCAACACCATGCCATGGCCGCCGAGACCGCGGAAAGCGTTGACGCGCAGACGGGTCTTGGCGCGGAAGGAGAAGGCGAAATCGCAGCCGCCATCGGCGTCGAGACGCACGTGCTGGGCCGGCGGCACGACGGCCATGACCATAGCCTTGGCGTCGGCTTCCGTGAGGGCCGGGCCATCGATGGAGACGATGTCGCCGTTGACGCGCAGGCTGGGGGAACGGCCTACGCGGATGTGCAGGTCCGAAGCGCCATTCTCAATCATGGCCTCCAGCAACTGGTTCATCTCGTAGGCCATGGTCTCAGATGACGTCGTCCGCGACGGTGGCGCCGAGCACTTCCTCGATGGTCGTCATACCGGAGGCGACCTTGCGCTGGCCATCCTCGCGCATGGTGCGCATGCCAGCCTCACGGGCCTTGCGGCGGAGCTCGACGAGATTGGAACCGCCGTAAATCATCTCCTGAATCTCCTCGGTGATGACGAAGAGCTCGAAGACGCCGCGACGTCCCTTGTAGCCGCGCTCGCCACACTTGGGGCAACCAGCACCCTTCATGGGAGTGGCGCTGGCGAGATCCTGCTCGGTCATGCCGATGGAGTAGAGCTCCTTGGAGGTCGGCTTGTACGGGGCCGCGCAGGCCTGGCAGTTACGACGCACCAGTCGCTGCGCGAGCGCGCCGCGCAAGGCGGCGGAAACGAGGAACGGCTTCACGCCGATGTCCACGAGTCGAGTGACGGAGCTGACGGAGTCGTTGGTGTGGAGGGTCGAGAACACCATGTGGCCGGTGAGGGCCGCGTTGATCGCGATTTCGGCGGTCTCGAGATCTCGGATTTCGCCGATCATCACGATGTTCGGCGCCTGTCGGAGCATGGCGCGGAGGGCGGCGGAGAACGTCATACCAACGTCGCGCTTCACCTGCACCTGATTGATGCCGGCCATCTGGTATTCGACGGGGTCTTCGACGGTGATGATTTTACGGTCGGGCTTATTGATGTAATTCAGCGCCGAGTAGAGCGTGGTGGACTTACCCGAACCGGTCGGACCAGTGACGAGGAAGACGCCATCCGAGCCAGAGATCAGGCCCTGGAACTTGGCCTGGTCGTCGGCGAAGAAGCCCAACTCGGGGAGACCAAGCTTGAGGCCTTCCTTGTCGAGGATTCGCATGACAATCGACTCGCCGTAGACCGTCGGAAGGACCGAGACGCGCAAGTCGATGTCGCGTCCGCCGGTGCGGGCCTGAATGCGTCCGTCCTGCGGGATGCGCTTCTCGGCGAGCGAGACTTCCGCCATGAGTTTGAGACGGGAGATGATCGAAGGCTGGAGGCGCTTGGGCGGGCCTTTCATCTCCTGCAGCACGCCATCGACGCGAAAACGGACGCGGAAACGCTTCTCGAGCGGCTCGAGGTGGATATCCGACGCCTTGCGACGGATGGCGTCGACGATGAGCGAGTTGACGTAACGGATGATTGGGGCGTCATCCTCCTTGACGTCGCCACCCTGGGGGAGTTCCACCGCGAGGCCATCGCCCCCGTCCTTGCCCAGGATGTCGGAATAGGAGTTGGCACCACCGATTTGACCCCCGTTATAACAGCGCGAAATGGCTTCCTTGAGGGCGTCCGGCGGTGCCAGCTTCGGATTGATGGCGAGCTTGAGCACGCGCGAGACGGAGTCGATGGTCTCGGTGTCCAACGGGTCGGAGATGGCGACGAGTAGCTCGGTGCCGTCCATCTGCAGCGGCAGGATGTTATGCTTCTCGGCCTGTTCGCGACTGATGAGCTTGAGGATATCGTCGGAAGGGGCGACCTGCGCGACGTCCACAATCTCCATATCAAACTCCAGGCTGAGAGCGCCGGTGATCTTGACCCAGGAGACCTTGTTGGTCTCGACCAGTTTCGCGATGGCGAGGGTGTCAGCGTTCTGGCCATCCGGGATGGGTTCGCTGGCGGCGCGGGCCTCGGTCACGTCGGCAGGAGACACCAGTCCCTTGTCCTGAATGAATTGAATGACGTAGTCGTCGGCGGTCGTCACAGTGGGGAAATCCGGAGCGGAAGATGGGGGTAGGGAGATTGTTCCTCAGAGAGGTGAACAATGGGGAAACGCACCCTAAATCGGGGCACCTTGCCCGCAACCGCAAATTAACCAAAGATGCGCCGATTCAGGCGACCTTAAGGCGGCTGACGAGCGCCGCGACCTGCTCGCGGAGAAACGCCAGGTCTCCGTCGTTCCACAGGACGACATCAGACCGCTTAACCTTCTCCGAGAGAGGCATTTGTGACGCGATACGGCGTGAAACCTCCTCGTCGGTCAGGCCCTTTTTAAGCAAACGTGACCGTCGCGCCTCTTCGGAACACGCGACACACACAATCGATGCAAAACCATCGGTCAGATTCTTTTCGAAAAGGAGCGGGATTTCGACCACATGATGTCGCTTGGCATCTAAGATGGCCAGCTGACGAAGGCGGGCTACCTCCGGGTGCGTCAACCCTTCGAGAAAAGCCAGTTCCGCCGGGTCCGCGAAAACTTTTGCCGCAATCCATCGGCGATCTGGCCGACCCTCCGGCCCCAGGCAGACATCGCCCCAACGTGCCCTCAGTTGGCTGACACAAGCGGCTGACTCCAAGACCTGACGGGCCAACTGATCGGCATCGACGACGTTGAACCCGAACTCCGCAAAGCAGGCAGCCGCCGCGGACTTGCCGCAGCCGATACCGCCCGTGAGTCCGATGACCATGTCCTACCCTACCTTCCCAGTCAGCCGAGGGCAAACCTCAAGCGGGACTGGGAGAGGAGTGTAGGCCAGGGCCGGCGTCAGCCGCAGGACTGGCCGCAGGCTGGGCGACATCCGGCGCCGGAGAAGGCGCCACGGCAGATCCGGCAATCGGCGTCTGAATGGAGCCCGTCTTGAGGATTTCCATCACATGGACGCCGTCGAGGGTCTCGTACTGAAGGAGAGCCTCGGCGATCTTGCGGTGGGCTTCGGCGTTATCGGCGATGAGTTTCTCGGCGCGGACATACTGCTCCTGCACGATGGCGGAGATGGCCTCGTCGATACGGCGCGCGGTGGCGTCGCTGTGGTTCTGGGTGCGCGAAATCTCGCGACCAAGGAAGACGGTGTCAGAATTCTCACCGAAGGCGATCGGACCCAAGTCGCTCATACCCCAGTCGCAGACCATCTGGCGGGCGAAACGCGTGGCCTGCTTGATGTCGCTTGAGGCGCCGTTGGAAATCTCTCCGGAGATGACTTTCTCGCCGATACGGCCGGCCATCGCCATGCAGATATAGTCGAGCAGGCGCTTACGGGAATAACCGAGAATCTCCTTGGTCGGCATAAGCATGGCCATGCCGAGGGCGCGTCCGCGCGGGATGATGGTGACCTTGTGAAGGGGTAGCGCACCGTCGTCGATCAGCGCCTGCACTACGGCATGGCCAGCCTCGTGGTAGGCGGTGTTCTTGAGGTCGGACTCGTCCATGACCTTCTTGCGCTCCCGTCCGTAGGCAATCTTGTCGCGGGCTTCCTCGATGTCGGACATCTCGACCTTCTCGCGATTACGACGGCCCGCGTGGAGCGCGCCTTCATTGAGAAGATTCGCGAGATCAGCGCCGGACATACCGGTCGTGATGCGCGCGACGCGTTGGAGGTCGACGGACGGAGCGAGCTGGAAGCGCTTGGCGTGCACGGCCAGCACAGCCTCGCGGCCACGAAGGTCAGGCAGGTCGACGAAGACCTGACGGTCGAAGCGACCCGGACGCAACAAAGCGGCATCGAGGACGTCGGAGCGATTGGTGGCGCCGATGACGATCACGCCGGCCTGGCCGTCGAAACCATCCATCTCGACCAGCAAGGAGTTGAGGGTCTGCTCGCGCTCGTCGTTACCGCCACCGACGCCGGCACCGCGCTGGCGGCCGACCGCGTCTATCTCGTCGATGAAGATGATGCAGGGGGCAAGCTTGCGAGCCTGCTCGAAAGTGTCGCGCACGCGGGCGGCGCCGACGCCGACGAACATCTCGACGAAGTCCGAACCGCTAATGCTGAGGAAAGGCACGCCGGCCTCGCCGGCGACCGCGCGGGCGAGCAGCGTCTTGCCCGTACCAGGAGGGCCGACCATGAGCACACCCTTCGGGATGCTGGCGCCGATCTTGGTGAAACGCTTCGGGTCCTTGAGAAAGTCGACGATTTCCTTCACCTCTTCCTTGGCCTCATCGCAGCCCGCGACGTCCTTGAAGGTCGTGGATTCCTTGTCGGTGGAGTTAAGACGAGCGCGGGACTTGGCGAACTGCATCGCGCCGCGGTTAGCGTTCTTCAGGAACCGGTACATCATGAACAATACCACGCCCGAGACGAGGAGCGTGGGCAGTACGTTGTAGAGGAACATCGTCCAGCCAGTCTGGGCAGGAACCTCCTTGAAGGCGTCACGGGAGACGGACGCACGGAGCGCCTCGAATTCCTTCTCGGTCAAATGGCCGTCGGCGAAGAAGCGCGACTTTTCGTCTTCCTTGGCGCCGGCGACTTCAAGTTCACCGGAGATATGCACCCAGCGCTCCGACCCGGCCGTCGGATTGGGCTGGAGAGTGAGGTTCTTGATCTTCTTCTCCTGGGCGTAAGCGAGGACCTGGGTGACCTCCAGCTTCTGGATGGCGCTACGGGAGTCGGCGCCCGGGATGTTGAAAAGGGCGATGATGGCGGCCACCAGCAGCATCCAAACGAGGATGGGCTTGGCGTTCAGTCGGGGGCCGTTTTTATTATCATCCGGCTGGTCGTTTTGACTCATGGGCAGAGGCTTTAACCTAAGCAGAGGCCAAGCCAAGTCAACCGGAGAGCCCCCCTTGTCGGCCCATGCAGACGAGCGGCGGCTGAAGGCGGAACGCCCGGAACCCAAAGGATGCTCCCGGCCGAAAGGACAACGGGTAACGCTTCCCGTTGCTCCGCAGGGATTTTCCGATTGATGAGCAGGTCGGACAACTTCGCCGAACCGGGCGAACCTAGGGGCTGATAGCGATCTCCTTCCACCCTCCCCCGCCACGTCAGCGACGTCGAAGGAGCGACGACATAGACTTCGCGAGCGGGCGAAATGTCCCCGCGAGACAGTTTTTCCCACAGAGACTCGTCGACCTCCACCCTCTCGACGAGTAGGCCTGATTCGTCATCGGTCGAGCCAATCCGTAAGCGACGCTCATCGGGACCGAACGACGGAGCCTCCGTCAGGACGGAAAGCTCCCCGCCTTTCACGCGCACAACGAGGCCGCGCACGGCGGATTGGGCTTCTCGGCCGGCGATGATTGCCGCCGTCAGCGGCAGGAGGGACCTTGAGCTTGGGTCGACGACCCCCTGGCGATACAAGAACTCGCGCAAGCATTCCTGGGCCAAGGCATCCGGTCGGCCCTTCAACGCACCCACGGGCATGGTGCCGGCGGCGGTGATGATGCAGCCCAGTTCGCGAGCCCAACCAGCCAAGGCCGCCTGGGCATCGCCGATGATACGGGCGGAAAGGGCGAACCCTTCGGCATAGCCTTCGCCGAGAGCCGATTCACCGCCTGCGGCCAGCCAGGCCCGGATGCGGTTGCGGGCCGCGATGGGCAGGAGATTAGTCGCGTCTTCGCGCCAAGGAATACCGCCACCATGCAGGGCGGCGAGCAAGGCAGCCTTAGCGATGCCGACTTCGATCAGGGGCCGCCAGCGACGGTGCCCGTCGCGAAACTCCTGCAAGGCACGCGGGGCGGCGAGGCCAGCTAGGCCGGCCCCACGAGCGAGACGGAGCAGCGCGCTCTCAACGACGTCATCGAGATGGTGCGCGGTACAAAGGATTTCGAAACCGATGGCCTGGCGTTGTTCAGCGAAGAAAGCATCGCGAGCACAGCGAAGGTCTGCCTCGGAAGCGGCGCCCTGCCCCACCCTCACGCCCAGCACGCAAGGCACGCCGAGCGCGGTGCAGAGCCCAGAGACGAACCGCGCGTCTTCCGTAGAAGCTTCGCCGCGCACACGATGATCGAAGTGCAGGACGCATAATCTCGGTCGCACGGCTTCGTCGGCCCAAAGCGCGCAAAGCAAATAGACCGAATCCGCACCACCCGAGACACCCACGGCGATTGGCCCGCTGACTTCGGGCGGCGATGGCAAACGCGGTAACAGCGAAGCGGCCGCGCGCAAGGCATCGGGAGTGGGCAGGCTCATCGTCACGCGGTCATACTACGCGGCCGCGAAGCGCTGCCAATCCAAAGCGGACGTCAGAACGACAGCGTTTCCTTGCCGTACCAGCGACGCAGCGCCTCGGGTACGCGCACGGTGCCGTCGGCCTGGAGATTGTTCTCCAGGATGGCGGCGAGGACGCGCGGCAGGCCAAGGCCGGAACCGTTGAGGGTGTGGACGAACTCCGGCTTTCCATCCTTCGGGCGGAATCGTATCCCCGCGCGACGGGCCTGGAAGTCGGTGAAATTGGAGCAGCTCGAGACTTCGAGCCAGCGCTTCTGGCCACCAGCCCAGACCTCGAGGTCATATTGCTTGCTGTGTGAGAAACCGATATCGCCAGCGCAGATCATCAGCACGCGGTAAGGCAGGTTCAGCTTCTGGAGCAGGCGCTCGGCGTCGCCGCGCAGGAGCTCAAGTTCCTCGAAAGACTTATCGGGGTGCGTCCATTTCACGAGCTCGACCTTATCGAACTGGTGCAGGCGGTTCAGGCCGCGCACGTGCGCGCCCCAGCTGCCCGCTTCGCGGCGGAAGCAAGGCGTGTAGCCCACGCGCTTCACCGGCAGCGAAGATTCCTCGAGGATCTCGTCGCGGAAGAAATTCGTAACGGGTACCTCGGCGGTCGGGATCAGATAGAAGTCATCCGTCTGCGCGTGGTACATCTGTCCTTCCTTGTCGGGCAGCTGGCCGGTGGCGGTCGCGGACGCAGCATTAACTAGCAAAGGGGCGTGGACCTCGGTGTAGCCGTTGGCGCCGGCCTCCTCGAGGAAGTATTGGATCAGGGCGCGGACAAGGCGGGCCATGTCGCCGATATAGAAAGGGAAACCTGCGCCAGCCACTTTCACGCCACGTTCGAAGTCGATCGCCTTGCTAAACCAGGAGATATCCCAGTGCGGCTTAGCGGAAGACGAGATGAGCTGCGCATGATCACCCCACTCGAGGATGACCTTATTGTCGGCCTCGGTGCGGCCTTCGGGCACGGAGTCGTGCGGGATATTCGGGACGGAAAGCGCTGCGGCCTTCATCTGCTCATCGGCTTCTGAGACCTTCTTCTCCAGCTCCTTCACCTTAGCGGAGGCGGCCTTCATTTCGGCGACCTTAGCCTGAAACTCCGGCGAACCCTTCGGCATCGCGGCCATCTCCTTATTCGCGGCGTTCTGCGCGGAACGGGCGACCTCGAACTCGGCCACCGCATGGCGGCGGGCTTCGTCGGCGGCTAGGACAGCGTCGAGGTCGACCTGGAACTTCTTCCGGGCGACGCCCTTGCGGACGAGGTCGATGTTTTCGCGAAGGAACTTGGGATCCAGCATAGGCCGACTTTGCCCAATTCCCCCGCCCGAGGGCAACGGGGAATTATCACGAGGGTCCGTCCGCCCGACCAGAGGGAAAGAAATACGTTGAGCCAAAGCCCCGAACCCTTTGCCTCATAGACACACCATCATGACCGAAACCAAGAAAGACGCCCCTGCTCCTGCTCCCGATGCCTGGACCAAGTGGGTCGCCCTCTCCACCACCCTTCTCGCCGTGTGCGCCGCCTTCGCGACGCTCAAGGGCGGCAGCTTCTCCACGAAGACCCAGCTGGCCACGGTCAGCGCTTCGAACAAGTGGGCTTATTACCAAGCCAAGAGCCTGAAAGAGACCGCTCGCGACACCGAGAGCACCATCATCAAGGTGATCGAAGCCTCCGCCGCCGCCCCGGAAGCCAAGGCGATTGCCCGCAAGGCCATCGATAAGGCCGACGAAGAGATTAAGCGCTACAAGGGCGAGAAGGCGGAAATCATGAAGGACGCCGTCTACCTCGACGCCGAAGCCGCCTATAGCCAAGCCCGCGGCGGCAATTTCGGCCTCGCGATCATGTTCCTCCAGATCGCCATCATGCTCTCCGCCATCGCCGCCTTGATGAAGAAGCAATCTTTCTGGATCGTCGGCCTTTGCGCCGGCGCGATCGGCGTCGGCTTCCTCACCTACGCCTGGCCGCTCTACGAAAAGTTCAACCCTCCGCCCGTCGCGCCAGTCCACGCGGACGCCGCCAAGGCAGCGAAGTAAGCCCTCGCGACAGTCGTAAAAAGATAGGCCCCGCAGCGCGAACTGCGGGGCCTATTTTTGCTATGCTTTCGCTTAGACTCGGCTCGCCTCGGGGGCGAAAACTTCGTCAGGACGGAAGAAACGGCGGACCTCGTCCTCCGCGGCGGCGGGGCTATCGGAGGCGTGGCAGACATTGCGCATCATCTCGGTGCCGAAATCGCCACGGATGGTGCCCTTGGGGGCCACTTTAGAATTGGTCGGTCCGAGGAGTTCGCGGACGCGGGAAATGACGTTGTCGCCGACGAGGACGGCGACGATCACCGGGCGGGAGGACATGAAGGCCTCGATCTCCGGGTAGAAGGGCTTGTCAGCGACGTGGGCGTAATGCTCGCGGAGCTGAGCCGACGTGAGGCGGGTCATCTTGCTGGCTAGGATTTCGAAACCAGCGGCTTCGAAGCGAGCGAGGACGGTACCGCAGAGGCGGCGCTCCATGCAGTCGGGCTTGAGGATGATAAGAGTCTTTTCCATAGGGTGCCCCTCGTACTGAAGGGTCGTTCAGTATTCGATTTTAAGGCCTAAAACACAAGCCCGAACCTTAAGAAGGCCCTTAAAGCCGCTTAAACGGCCTTAAAAACAAGGCAAATGGCCTGAACGGCCAGGGCTTTACCCTGCCCGATTGAGTCCATTCCTTCGTTGGTCGTGGCCTTGATACCCACCTGGGACGGGGAAATTCCGATAATTCCGGCCACCTTGGCCTTCATCGCCTCGACGTGCGCCATGACTTTCGGTCGTTCGCCGATGATCACGACATCGACGTTGCCGACGAGCCAACCGCCGGCCGCCTTCGCTTCGGCAACGGCCCTCTGCACGATCACGGCGGAATCCAATCCTTTGATGGCCGCGTCGGTGTTCGGAAAATAATGCCCGATATCACGCAAGCCAGCCGCACCAAGGATCGCATCGGCGACAGCATGCAGCACCACATCGGCATCGGAGTGCCCTTCCGGCCCGACGTCCGAAGGGATATTTACACCACCCAAGATGCAGGGACGACCTGCGACGAGCGGGTGGATATCATACCCGAGACCGACTCGAAAAGCTGGCTGGGGCTGGTTCATGCCCCGTTCTTAGGCGATATTACGGCCAAAGGGAAGCCCTCGCACAAAACCCTTGAAACGCCCTCCCCGAGGAGGCATTTTGTGGGCCTGTCAGTCTTCAGGCGCGGTAGCCAAGTGGTAAGGCCGGGCTCTGCAAAAGCCCCA
>JBAXMD010000037.1:0-13213 GCA_037134475.1 Verrucomicrobiota bacterium
CTCCTCGACGAGGATGCCGTCATGGCCGCAAAGGAGATGCGCTACGGCCGCGGCCGCCTCATGAGCCAGACGAAGATGGCGTCGATGGCCTGCTACAGCATGGAAGTCGACGAAAGCGAAGAGGCCGTGAAGGCGTCTTACCTTCGCCGCAAACGCGCCGACGGCCAGGCCTCCAAGCCCAAGCCCCCGCAGGGCGGCACGGCGGGCGGCCAGCCCCCGCAGGCCTAACGGACCCAAACGGCTGATTTCGCCCGGTGGAAGCAATTCCACCGGGCTTTTTGTTGCCCGGTCAAAGCCACGGGGCAAGATGGGTGTCCGTCCCTATGTCCCGCGTTCTCCGCTTCACCCTCTGGAGCGTCGGTATCCTTGCCGTCGTCCTCGGAGCCACCCTTTTCTGGGTCGAATCCCAACTCCGCCCCGAACCGCTGGGCGCTCGCGTCAAAGGCATGCTCGCCGACGCCAAGATCAAAGGCGGCATCGCCCGCGTCGAAGCCTCCCTTGATGGTAAGTTCTCAGCTGAAGGCATCGACCTCACCCTTCCGGATGGCACAAAAATCTCCGCGGCCGCCATCAAGGGCGAAGCGCAAATTTTTTCGATTATCAAGGGCACCTACGCCCTCAGCAGCCTCGAGATCAAGACCCTCGACGTCGATCTGAGCGAACGTAAGACGCCAGCGAAGAACACGACGGTCGGATCTGCGATCGCGACCAAGACGACCTTGCCGCCTATCGTGCTCGGCCCCTACGCCGTCTCGGGGCGCGTGAAGCTCGCGGACGGGACCCTGCTGCGCTTCAGCGTCCGCGGCGACGAGTTCGACTCCCGCGGCAAGGCCGACTTCCGCGCCGGCATCGCCTGGCCGGGGTTCGCCGTCGGCAAGCAGATGACCGATCCCCGCGGCGAAGTCACACTGAAGGCCGAGTTCCGCCGTCCGCTTGGCGCCAATGGTATCGGCCTCGACGACCTGATCGCCGACGTCGGCAACCTCCACCTCGAACTCGCAGCCAAGGATGCCAGCCCGATCGCCGCCGGTTCTGTCGGCTTCGTCCTAGATGCGAGCAGCACCGCCGGCAAGCCGGGCCTAAACTTCGCCGGCACGCTCAGCGACTCCGCCAGCCGCCCGGCGGTGAAGCTCTCCGGAAACCATCTCGCCGGACGTACGACCGTCAACGCGCAGCTGGACGTCGACCCGACTCGCTTCGGCATCCTGAGCCAGCAGCTGCCCGATGTCCGCCTTTCGGGTAAAGCTGAAGGCGAACTCGAAGGCGCTCGCTGGCAGGCCAGCGCCGACCTCAAGGCGCTGTGGTCAGACCTGAGTAAATTCTCGAAGTCGCTCGCGAAGAACAGCCGGTCCGAATGGAAGCTCGCGGCGAACGCCCAAAGCAACGCCACCGGCTTCGCGGTCAACAGCCTCTCCGTCACGGGGAACGGCGTGACGATTACCATCCCGCAGACGCTCACCTGGAAAGGCGGCCTGCTCCCCGAGAACGCGAACGACGCGACGGTGACCATCGCCGCCAACGACGCTGATATCGTGGCCCTGAACCCTTTCCTTGCCGCCGCCGACATCATCGCGACCACGGGCCGCTGGACCGGCGAAGCTTCGATCTCGTTCAAGGATGGCAAGCCCGCTGTCACCAGTATCCGCACGCACAGCCTGCGCGGTGTCACGCTCGAGCGTGGCGGCAAACCGCTGATGCGTGAGGTCGACGCCGAGCTCCCGATCAAATCCGAGGACGGCGCCATCTCCCTCGCTCCCTTCAGCCTCGGCTGCGCCGCCGGTAACATCGCCACGGGCTCGCTGACGCTACGCCCAGGCGCCGATGGAGCCTGGTCCGCCGTCGCCAACGTCAATGTCGGCATCATCGAACTCGCCTCGCAACCTAACTGGGAGGACCTACCCGTCGACAAACTCAAGGGCATCCGCGTGAGCGCCCAGACCTCCGTCGATCGCGCCGCCGGCAAGGCGCCCGTCGTCGCCTCCGCAGACGCGCGTATCTTCCGCCAAGGACTTAACCTGCTCGCCCTCAAACTGCGCCAACCGCTCGCACTCGACGGTTCCAAGCCCACCGGCGTGCTCCTTGAAGCCTCGGCCCGAGACCTGCCGCTCGAATCCCTCTCGGCAGTCGTCCCGGGCCTCAAGCTCACCGGTGACCTCAAGCGCGCCGACCTTGTCGCCGGCTTCAGCCGCGACGGGCTCTTCGTGCGCACAGAAGGGGCTCCGCTCTCCTTTACGCGCACCAGCGTCACTTGGGCCGGCAAGCTGTGGGTCAAGGACTGCGACCTCGCTGCCAGCCTCGACCTCCTGGTCGGTACGAAGTCGACGGTGATCGGCTTCAACCAGGCCGAACTGAAGAACCGCAGCCGCACCTTAGCCTCCGGTGATATCAAACTCGGCCTGGGCGACGCCGGCACCACCCTGAAACTCGAAGGCGATCTCGGCGCGCTCGCCGAACAGCCGTTCGCCGGACCGCTCAACATCATCACCGGCGGACAGTATCGCGCGACCGCCGACCGCGCCCAGAGCGGCGAAATCAACGTCACCCTCCAGGTCAGTGAAGTCGGCCTCAAGCAGAGCGAAGGTCGCATCAAGATGGCAGCCCTCAATGGAAAGTATGTGCCTGCCGCCGACGGACTCAGCGCCGAAGGGGCCTTCAAACTCCAGGCATCCCGTCTCAGCGGCGGCAAGTTCACGCTCACGCAGAAGACCGCTGGCGCCAAGACCGACTGGCAGGCCGTGGTGGCGATCGATAACGTCGACGTTGACGACGTCCTTTCCCTGCTCCCCAAGAGCGAAGAGGAAGTCTCTACGAATACTGCGACGCCCAAACCGGACCGTGCTCCGTTCTGGGCGAACCAAAGCGGCTCCCTGAAGCTGACAATCGGTACTGCCAGGGCCTACGGCATCAGCGCCGAGAAAGTCGTCGTCCGCGCGGAAGCCGAAGACAAGGCCATCCGCCTGACCCAGCTTAGCGGCAAGCTCGCCGACGGCGATCTCAGCGGACGCGGCCAACTCGCCTTCCAACCGATGATCAGCAACGGCCCTTACTCGCTCTCGGCGACGGTATCGCTGAACCAGTTCGAGTTCGGCAGCGTCGCGCAGGCATTCCCTTCCGTGAAGGAATTCCTCCAAGGCCGTGCGGACGCCACCGCAGGACTCACGAGCATCTGCGGCACACCCGGCGAACTCGTCGGCAAACTCCAGGTCGACACCCAACTCACCTCCAAAGGGGGCCGCATCCGTGCCTTTGGCGACAAGACCAGCAGCATGTCACTCTCCGCGAATAAGGCCGGCGACATCGGCGAAACGCTGGGCGGCCTCGCGATGATCGCCGGAGCTCTTTCCAAGAACCAGCAACAGGGCGAAAAAATCGCCAAGATTGGCGCGGCCATGACCGCCGCCGCGAAACTGCAGAAAGCCGTCGCGGATTTCCAATATAGCTCAGCCACGATCAAGGCCACGCGCCTCGCCTCGGGCACGATCAAGCTCGAGTCGGCCGATATCCGCAACGAGCTCCTGCACCTGACCGCTAAAGGCGGCATCACCGTCGACCCAAAGACGGGCTTCACCGATTGGCCGATGGTCTTCAGCACGCAGATGCGCGGCGCGGGCGAATACGCCCAGTACTTCCAGACGCTCGGATTCGGCATCGGCCCTTCACCCTCTGACGGTTTCACTGACGGCCCAGGCGTCAACGTGACGGGCTCGATCAACCAGGTGAAGACCGACCTCGTCGAGAAGCTGCAACAGGCCGTGGATAATGTACGCTCCGCCGCAAATGCCCGTCCCGACAATCCGACACAGGGCACCTCTGGCACCAAGATTACCCCGGCCGGAAAAGTCCCTGCGACCGACGCGCCGACGAAGAAGCGCAACGCGCTCAACGATATCCTCAACGGCCTCATCAAGTGATGACGGCGACGAAGGCATGGATGGCAGGCTGCGTCCTGTTGGCAGGCCTCGTCGTCCTGGCCCTTTCCGTCGGCACCCAAGGCTTTGGCTGGGGTGACGGCGGCTCCCTCGTGCTCCTTCGCTCGCCTCGCGTACTCGCAGCCCTCGCGGCTGGACTCGCCCTCGGCATCGGCGGCGCCGCGCAACAAGGCGTGTTCCGCAATCCGCTCGCCGACCCGGGACTCACCGGCGTCTTCGGCGGCGCGCTCTTCGGCATCGCCCTCCTGCTGGGACTCTTTCCGGAGGCCGCATGGCAGCGCGCCTGGTTCATCCCCGCCGCGGCATTTGCCGGCGCACTGGGGACCTCCGCCTTGCTCACGCTGATCGGCAGCGGCGGCTCGTCCTCCCGGCTCTTGCTTACCGGCCTTGGCCTCAACGCCTTCACCGCCGCCGGCACCCTCGTCATCGCCTCACGCAGCGGAGAGTCGCGCGAACTGCTGACCAACGGAGCTTACGGCGACTGGCTAGGAATGGCCACACTTGAGCTGACCTGGCTCCCGGTGCTACTCTGCCTCTCGGCGGCGCTGCTCCTGCTTCCACTGGCCCGCTCGCTGGACCTGCTCTCCTTCGGCGAAGATGCCGCCCGCGGCTTCGGCAGCGATGTCGGCAACACGCGCCGCAAGGCCGTAATCCTGACAGCGCTGGCCGCCGCCGCCGCGACCTGCCTCGTCGGCCAAGTGGCCTTTATCGGCCTCCTAGCGCCTCATCTCGCCCGCGCCTTGGTCGGCCCCCGCCACGTGCACGTCCTGCCGCTCTCAGCCCTTCTCGGAGCTGGCCTGCTCCTAGGCGCCGATACCATCGGGCGAGGGCTCTGGCCGCACACCCCGCTCTCCGCCGCAGCGGTGACCGCGATCCTCGGCGCACCTCTCTTCATCTGGATAGCAAGGGGGCGCCATGAGTGACGCCTTGATTCACGTGCTCGGACTCGGCGTCGAGATCGCCGGTCGGCGCATCATCGACGGCGTATCCCTTTCTGCCGCCCGCGGACAGACCGTGGCCATCGTGGGCCCTAACGGCGCAGGCAAGACGACGCTACTACGCGCCATGGCGGGCCTACTGCCCTCCGACGGTGAATTGGAAGTCGGCGGACACGATCCGCGCGCCATCGATGCGGCCACCTGCGCCCAAACCCGTGCCTACTGCGCACAGAAACCGGTCAGCGCGTGGGACTATCGCGTCTCTGACCTCGGCGAGATCATCGGCCATCCCAACGGCTACGCGGATTGGCTAACGAAGCTCCAACTCGGCGAATTCTCCGACCGCCTACTCTCCGAGCTGTCCGGCGGCGAACAAAAAGGCGCGCACCTCGCGATGGCCTTCGCCGCGCTCGCGGAACCGTTCGGCGGAACGCTGCTGCTCGACGAGCCCGCGGCCGCGCTCGACCTCAACCGACAGGAAGCCGTGACTCAGGCCATCTTCGCCTTCGCTCAAGCCGGTGGCGCCTGCGTCGTCGCGACGCATGACCTCTCTTTCGCGAAACGCTGCGATGCGGTCGTGGTGCTGTCGGAAGGCCGCCTAGTCGCCGCAGGCGAACCCACGTCGACCTTGACTCCCGAAATCATTTCCGGGGTCTGGGGCGCTTGGGCTTCTTCGGCACGCTGACCGCAGCGCGGCTCAGAAGCCCATTACGCGCCGCCGAGAAGAGATACTGCTGCGCCAAGCCGGCGGCCGCGCCGAAGTGCGTCTTGCCGAACTGTTCCAACTGGGCCGGCTTCCATCCGCGCAGATCATAGGCGTCGGCGAGCGCTTGCACGACCCAGGTATCGACCGGGAAACTTTCCAGCCGGCCAAAGCCGAACAGCGCGACGCAAGCAGCGACCTTCGGGCCCACGCCTGGCAGGGATTGCAGTTCCGCCAAGAGAGCCGGCGTTTCCAAGGCGGCGAACTCTTCAGCCCAGCGGGGACGGGCCAGCAGTTTCTTGGCGGTGCCGCGAAGGTAGGCCGCGCGATAACCCAAGGAGCAGGCGCGCAGTACCGCTTCATCGGCGCCGGCGATGGCTTCCCATGAAGGCATGGCATAGAAGTCGCCGCCCAGCGGCACCCCGAGTTTCGTCGCCAAGGCGGCGACCATGACGCGAATCTGCAGGATACGCTTATTGGAGCTACAGAGAAAACCGACCAGTGCCTCGTGCGGTTCCTGCCGCAGGATGCGGAGTCCTGGGTAAGCCGCACGCGCGGAGCGGAGCACCGGATCGGAACGCCAAGGTAGCGCCTCCGACAGACGCGCCTGAGCGCCCTCCGCGTCGAGATAATATCGCAAGGCATCCTCGGCATGCGCCGCGCCCCTCGGGCTGCGCCACTCCAAGCCCTGCGGCCCGGAACGCACCGCGGCAAGGGTATGTCCGAAGACACCGACCCAGCTGCCGTCGGTCGCAAGCGACCACCGGAAAGACTGACCTCCGTCCATCTGTTCGGAGAGCGTACCGGCTGGAACATCCTCCGCTAACCGTAATGGCCGCCAAGATGTCCACTCCGCCGAAGCCATCGGACTTAGCGACGCGCGAGGTCTGAAGGCGTTCCCCAGAGGAAGCTGTGCTTCGAGGCGAGGAACTTACCCTTGGCGTCGACCACCGAAACGCGCCAGGCGATTGGACGCCAATTGGCTTCGCCAGACTGCTTGCCAGTGAGCCCGATCACGTATTCGCCGAACGGAAATCCTGGCTTCAGGTTGACTGCAAAATCATAACGCTCCGGCGGCGTGTTTTCCTTGCGCACCACTTCAAGAACGAGGCGTCCGTCGGCCGGCGGGGCGACGTCGAGCTTCACGAAGAAATAGTATCCCGGACGGGAATCTTCTTCCGTACGGAAGACCACGTCGGCGCCATGGTGCTCCTTGGCGTAAAACGCTTCCGAGGCGCGGGCCACATCGGCTTCGCTCCGTCGACGTTCGTTGACGTAAGCGATACCAGGCACCTCATCCGAGGACACCACGGGGGTATCGCAACCCGTGAGGAGCAGCGCAGCGAGCGCGGCCCACGCAGAGGCCTGGCTCACTGCTCGCCTCACTTCTTGGCCTTCTTCTTGCTCGCGGCGGCGCGGGCGACCTTGACGCGGTCCTTCTTACGCTCGAGGTAGGCGCGGCGACGGCGACGCTTGATGACTTTATTGCTCTGTTGGCCCATAGTGGATGCATCCTCCCGCAACCCCTTGGATGGTCAAGGAGAAGGTTTACGGACCTTCCCCGGTGAACCGGGGTGAGGAAAGAGTCCTTTCTGGCTGCCTGGGTAGGGATCGAACCTACGACCAAGTGATTAACAGTCACCTGCTCTACCGCTGAGCTACCAGGCAGTGCGAAAGGAGTCCAATCAAGGCAAGGTCGGGGCGTCTCTGTCAAACAAATCCTCCGCCCGACCGCGGAGGATCTTATCCCCAGAAAGACTCTGCAATCAGGCGAAATGCACGGATTGGCGGGGGTGCGCGATGACATTGGCCCCGCGGTCCCCTAATCTCTGGACACCCTTGTGCGGCCTGTCTTCCTTATGCGTATTCCCATGCGCTGGACCCGACTTCCTGAAACTCCCAATGCCCCCGGCTTCGGCGGCGCCTTCGTGGGCACCTCCGGCGACCTTCTCCTTTGCGGGGGTGGCTCCAACTTCCCCGACAAGCCGGCTTGGGATGGCGGCGTCAAAGTCTGGCACGACGAAGTCTTCTCCCTCTCAAGCACCCGCTCCAAGAAGTGGGCGTCCCTCGGCAAACTGCCCCGCCCTTGTGGTTACGGTGTCAGCGTCTCGATCCGCCAAGGCCTCCTGATGATTGGTGGCGCGGACTCGCATCGCCATTACGCCGATTGCTACACGCTGTCGGTCGAAGAAGGCGAACTCAAGGTCCGCCCCTTCCCGTTCCTCCCCCGCCCACTCGCCTACGCGACCGGCGCGCTCGTCGGCAGCAAGGTCATCGTCGCCGGCGGCACCGAACGCCCGGACGCCACCGCGGCCTCCTCCAGCGCCTTCGCCATCGACCTCGCCAATCTCAACGCCGGCTGGAAGGAACTTCCGCTCTGCGCTGGCTCTGGTCGTATGCTCGCCCAGTCCGCCGGCACGAAAGACACGTTCTTCCTTTTCGGCGGCGTCGCGCTGAGCCCAGGAGCCAAGGGCGTCGAACGCGAATTCCTTTCCGACTGTCACGCCTTCACGCTCGGTAAGGAATGGCGCCGCCTCTCCGCGATGCCCCGTGCCGTCGCCGGCGCGCCCTCACCCTGCCCGGTCTTCGACAACGAAATCCTCGTGCTCGGTGGCGACGACGGCAAACTAGCTGGCAAGGTCGAGGCTGCCAAGCACCCTGGCTACCCGAAGTCGGTCCTCTCTTACGATAAGTCCACCGACACCTGGACCGAAGCCGAAGAAGGCTCGGCCAACGTCCTCTCGACCGCTTGTACGAAGTGGTCCGGCGGCTATGCGCTGACCAACGGCGAGCTCCGTCCGTTCGTCCGCTCCGCCGAAGGCTGGTTGCTCCGCCCGGAATAAGCCTTGGGGCTGGCAGGTCGTCGGAAAGGGACTACAAAAGTCCTACCCTGGCGCCATGCTCCGCCTTACCCCATTACTCGGCCTCTTCGTGGCAGCGCTCGCTGGTGCGCAGGGCGAGCCGTTGCCAGATCTACCCGACCCACTCGGCCGTGCTGGTATGATGGCGGCCGTCCTGCGCGAAGCGGATGGCAGCGAGACCATCATAGCCGCGGGCGGCACCAACTTCCCGGACAAGATGCCGTGGCAAGGCGGCCAGCGGAAATACCACAAGGACATCCTCAAGCTCGCGCGCAAGGACGGCGTCTGGGGCTGGAGTAAAATCGGTGACCTGCCCGAAGGGCTGGTTGGTGCGGCTTTTTGTCCGACGCCTAAACGCGACGGACTGGTTATCGCCGGCGGAGCCTCTGCCGAAGGACATCGCGCGGACGTCTGGGTCGTCGGTCTTGATGGCAAGGTCACGCGCTTCGCCGAAAGCATGACCCGCCCACGCGCCTACGCCGGCTTCACCTCGGCCAACGGACACCTGATCGTCATCGGCGGCATCGCCCGGCCTGACGATATGACGACGATCCAGACCCTGACCTCCCTCGACCTCGACGATCCTGATAAACCTTGGCGCACGACCGATGCCGATCCGAGCTACGGACGTATCATTCCGCTCGTCGGCGCGGGGCTCCGCAAACTCGTCTGGGGCGGCGGCTGCTCGCTCTCGGAAAAAGACGGCAAGCCGTTCCGCGACTACCACGAGAACCTCGCCTACCAATCGACCGACGGCGAAGGCAACCGCTTCCACGGCCTACCCAACAAGCTCGCCGGGGCCGCTGGCCCGGGCGTACTCTCGCAGACGCATCTATTCTTTGTCGGCGGCGACGACGGCACCCAATATGGCCAGCCGTACGAGACGCACACCGGCTTGGCGCGGCGCATCCTCGTCATGGACCTCGAGACCTTCGAGGTAACCGACCTCGGCGAGTGGCCTCACCCTGTGGCCGTAGCGCCCCTACTCCGGCTCGGCGATGACCTTGTCACCGTGAGCGGCGAAGTCCGCCCTGGCGTCCGTACGCCTAAGCTGACCCGCTGGCCCATCCCGGCCAAATACCGATGAACGAAACTCCTTCCGTCTCCCGCACGGCCTGGCTGGTCGTCATGCTCCTCATTCCGGTCGCATTGCTCAACTACCTCGACCGGCAGATGCTCGCGACGATGAAGTCGTCCATGATCGGCGACATCCCGGAGATCCAGACCAAGGCGCAGTGGGGGCTGATCCTTGGTTCGTTCAAATGGGTCTACGCGATTTTCAGCCCGATCGGCGGCTACCTCGCCGACCGGGTCAGCCGACGCCACGTCATCTGCTTCAGTCTTTTCACTTGGTCCGCGATCACGTGGGCCACGGGCCAGGTTCATAGTTACGACCAGTTACTTTGGACACGCGCCATCATGGGCATCAGCGAAGCCTTCTATATTCCTGCCGCGCTAGCGCTTATCGCCGACTATCATCTCGGCCCGACGCGATCGCGCGCGGTCGGCCTCCATCAGATGGGCATCTATGCTGGCGTGATCATCGGCGGGTTCGCCGGCTACGCCGCAGATAACCCAGACCTCGGCTGGCGTGGCGCTTTCGCGTGGTGCGGCCTGCTGGGTATCGCCTACTCGCTCCCGCTCTTCCTGTTGCTTCGAAACCGATCGGCGGCGAACGATGACAAGCCTAAGCAGGCAGCCGGATCGACCGCCAGCACCCTGCTCGGAAACACGAATTTCCTGCTCTTGATTCTATACTTCACCTTGCCCGCCATGGCGGCGTGGGTCGTGCGCGACTGGATGCCTGACATCCTGCGTGAACGGTTCGACCTCGGCCAAGGCAAAGCTGGCATCTCTGCCGTACTCTATTGGCAGCTCGCTGCCATCGTCGGCGCAGTGCTCGGCGGATGGCTTTCGGACCGCTGGATGCGCACGAATATCCGTGGGCGCATCTTCGTCAGCGCAATCGGCACCTTCCTACTCCTCCCGGCCCTCTTCGGCGTCGGGAATGCTTCTACCTTGGCGGTCGCCATCCTCTTCCTGATCATCTTCGGACTCGGCTGGGGCTTCTTCGACTGCAACAGTATGCCGATTCTCTGTCAGCTGGTTGGCCCAGAACATCGCGCCACCGGCTATGGCCTGATGAATTTCGTGAGCATCAGCTGCGGCGGCTTCGCCGACTGGATCTTCGGCGTGCTGCGCGACCGCCACCTCCCCCTGAACGCCATCTTCGGCGTCTTCGCCGGCATCGCCTTGCTCTCCATCTTCATCGCGCTCTGCATCCGTCCAAGCGAAAACCCCTCTTCCTGATCATGTCCTCCTTTAAGTTCTCCGGCCTCTGCACGGCCACCCATACGCCCTTCCACGCCGACGGATCGCTGAACCTCGCGATCGTCGAAAGACAGGCCGCCTTCCTCCGCAGCCATGGCATCACCTCCGTCTTCATCGGCGGCACCACCGGAGAAAGCAGTTCGCTCACCGCCGCCGAACGGGCAGCCCTCAACGACCGGTGGGCCGTGGTTGGTCCGGCGACCGGTATCGACGTCATCGTCCATGTCGGTGCCAACTGCCTGACCGAAGCCGCGCAACTCGCCGCGCACGCGGAGAAGAATCAGGCCAAGGCGGTGTCGATGATCGCGCCGTCGTACTTCAAGCCCCGCACGATGGCGGACCTCGTGGCCAGCTGCGCGTTGGTGGCGAAAGCCGCTCCGCGTACACCGTTCTATTATTACGATATTCCGGGCATGACCGGCATCAGCGGATTCCCAGTCGACGAGTTCCTCAAGACCGCCTCACCGATCATCCCGAACCTCGCGGGCGTGAAGTATTCGAATCCCGACCTCGACGCGATGCGTCGGGCGCAGACGCTGGAAGGTGGCCGCTTCGACCTGCCCTTTGGCGTTGATGAACGCTTCCTCCCTGCGATGCGAGCAGGCGCGACGGCCGGCGTCGGCAGCACCTATAACTTCAACCCCGGCCCCCTGCTACGCACGATGGCGGCGCATGCAAAAGGTGACGCCGCCTTGGCCGAAGCTGAACAGGCCAAGGTCCAGCCGGTTGTCGATATTCTCGCCAAGCGAGGTTACATGGGCGCAGCCAAAGCCTTGATGGGCCATCTAGGGGTGCCCCTAGGACCCGCCCGCCTGCCCAACGGCAACCCCGACACTGCTGAGACGAAGAAGATGATCGGTGAACTCGAAGCCATCGGCTTCTTCAGCTGGAATTTCTAAACATGCGACTCGCCCTACTCCTCAGTCTGCTCTCCGTTAGCGCATTCGCGGCGGACGGAACCGACGTCATCGTCTTCGAAGCCAAGCGGAACCTTCCCCACCCCTCGGTGCGCATCCCTTCGCTGCTCCGCACGCTGAAGGGCACGCTACTCGCCGTCGCCGAAGGACGCGACAAGCCCACCGACCAGGCCGGCAACGACTTGGTGATCTCCTTCTCGAAGGACGAAGGCGCGACTTGGTCCAAGCCAGTCGTCGCCTACGAACAGGGCGCGGACAGCTGCAATAACCCTTGCCTCGTCCAGGAAACGAAGTCCGGACGTATCTTCCTCTTCTACCAGACCTTCCCTGCTGGCGGACATGAGTTCGGCGGCTTGCCCGTCGGCCCGGCCGACCCGAAGGGCAACCGATCCTGCTTCGTGACCTCCGATGACGATGGCGTGACGTGGAGCAAGCCGTCCGACGTCTCCGCGACGTTAAAGCCCGACGAAGCCATCACCACCGCTTCCGGCCCGGGCATCGGCATCCAGCTGAAGTCTGGCCCCAAGGCAGGCCGACTGGTCATTCCCTTCAACTCCCAGGACGCGAAGAAGAACTTCTTCAACTGGGTCGCCTATAGCGACGACGCTGGCGCCACCTGGAAGCGCGGCGAGAAAGTCCCGCAGACTGAAACCATCCAACTGAACGAAGTCCAGGTAGCGGAGTCAGTGGGCGGTGGACTTTATCTGAATGCGCGCAGCTGGAGAAAAGGGGCCAGCCTACGCAAGGTCTCCTGGTCTCAAAACGCTGGCGAGACATGGACTCAGGCTGCAGAGGACGCTCATCTGCCCGACCCCATCTGCCAAGGCAGCCTGCTGCGTCTAGATGAGAGCACCATCGCCTTCCTTAATGCCGCCGGACCCAGGCGCGCCAACGGCACGCTGCGCCTCACGCACGATGATGGCCGTACGTGGGAGAGCTCACGCCTCACCTTCCCCGGCCCCTTCGCTTACAGCAGCATGGCGCTCCTTAAGGACGGACGTATCGGCGTGCTGTACGAGCCGGCCAGCAACACCGTCGTCAAGTTCCGCGTCATCGACCCGACGACGCGCTGAACCTCAGTCGTTGGGGATGAACGGCGTCGATACGGCCGCGGCGACAGGCTCGCCGTAATAATATTGGATGGCACCCGCGAGGAATTCCTTCACGTCATCGGCGAGGAAGGCACCGAAGTCGATATCCTTGCCCTGAGAGGCCACCACGATTGCCGCCGAGGGCTTATCGTTCTCGCTCGAACCTCGAAAAGCCAGCGACACCTTGGCTTCGTCGCCGACCGGCAGACGCCACGTCCAGCCGACATAGGGCAGAATCCGCCAGCGCACGACGACCAGGTCGTCCGTCAGCTCGATGCGATACCGGGCGACGGTGAAGGCGAAGCCTACGAGGAAGAACGGGACGTAGAATAAGGCTAGACCGAGGTAGTGCCACCAGGCGGCCTGCGCAACAAGGGCACCACTCACCTTCACAGAGCCGCGGGAAAGCCCGTAAAACATGGCCACGCAATGGACAGTGGTGA
>JBAXMD010000038.1:0-12945 GCA_037134475.1 Verrucomicrobiota bacterium
GACCTCCTGAATGTCAATCAGGCGCTCTAACCAACTGAGCTATAACCCCAATAAAGAGGAAAGTGAACAAAGGGAGCCGACCGCCCGCTGGCAAGCCTTCAATGCACGTCCCCGAGATAGGTGGCGGACCCGTCCTTCAGCGCCTTGGCGATGACCTCCCCCAAGCCCTTGGGGGAAAGGGGGTAATCCGCCAGACGAGCCAGCGGCAGCCACTCGAAGCCGACCTGACGGCGGTCGCGTTCCTGCCCCTCCCCGATGGGCGAAAGGTCGTCGCACAGGCAATGGAAGACCGCTTCGACCTGGTGGAAGTGGCCATGGATCCGATGCATCGCGTGGTTCTTGCCGACGTATTCGCGGAGGTATAGCAGCCCTTGCGGTACGACCTTCAATCCAAGTTCCTCGAGCACTTCGCGACGCACGGTGTCGCGCAATGTCTCGCCGTGATTCTGGCCGCCGCCCGGCAGAACAAGGAACTCCCCTTCTTCGGTACGAATACGGACCGCCAGGATATCTCCACCGCGAAGGATGACGGCGCGGGCCGCCGTCCGGACGCCAGAAGAAGTACTACCAGACTGGCGACGAGGAGCGGACACGAGGCCACACTACCCGGACCAGCCGGACAGTGAAGCCGTAAAGCATGGGCGGAATTCCGCCCGGCTCAGGACATCAGCTTCTCGTCGATCTCCTGGTTGCCGTGGACGGCTTTCACGTCGTCCAGGGCCTCAAGGGCGTCGATGAGCTCCAGCACCTGCTTGGCCACGGCGGCGTCGCCGACGGGGACCGGAATACTAGAGATATAGGCCAACTCGGCCGACTCTGGCTTGATAGACTTCTCCTGCAGGGCCTTGGAGATAGAGTCGAAGGCCGAGATGGGGGAGAGCACCTCGAAGTGGTCACCGTTGTTCACGACATCGTCGGCGCCGGCCTCGAGCACGAGCTCCATGAGGGCGTCTTCGCTGATCTGGGAGGCACCGATAAGGAACTGGCCCTTCTTCAGGAAGCTGTGGGACACGGCGCCGGTCTGGGCCATATTGCCTCCGTTGTCGTTGAAGGCCTGACGGACTTCAGCCGCGGCGCGGTTCTTGTTGTCGGTGGTGACTTCGACGATGAGGCCGACGCCGCCCGGGGCGTAGCCTTCGTAGACAATCTCTTCGTAAATCACGCCGGGGATCTCGCCGGTACCCTTCTGGACCGCGCGCTTGATATTATCCGACGGCATGTTGGAGGCGCGGGCCTTGTCCATCAGCGTGCGCAGACGCACGTTGGATTCGGGGCTACCTCCGCCGGCACGAGCCGCGAGAGAGATTTCCTTGGCGAGCACCGAGAAGATCTTGCCGCGTTTGGCGTCAATGACGGCCTTATGCCGCTTCGTCGTGTGCCATTTGCTATGACCAGACATGATGGGGTGGGGGGTTGGGAAAAATCAGCCTTTAACCTTCTTCGGCGTGGGCTCGATTACCACGACGTTGGGTTCTTCCTTGGTAAGCCAGGTCTGCAGGATGGTCAACAGGTTCTGGATCGTCATGTACAGCGTCAGCGCGGCCGGCATCGGATAACAGATGACCGGAAAGAGCAGCGTCATCATCAGGAAGATGGTCTTCTGGGAGCTGTCAGCCGAGGGCTGCGGGGTCATCCGCATCGACTGCCACATGGAGAGGCCCATGAGAATCGGGAGCAGATTCACCGGGAAGCCGCCGACGTGGAAGATCGTATCCGGCGCCGAGAGGTCATGAATCCAGAGGAACGAGTGAAGGCGTAGTTCGACCGTGGTCTGGAAGGCAGTGTAGAGGCCGAAGAAGATCGGCATCTGGATGAGGATCGGGAGACAGCCGGCGAACGGGTTGATCTTGTTCTCGGTGTAGAGCTTCATGAGCTCCTTCTGCATCTTCTCGGGGTTGTCCTTATGCTTCTCGCGGATATCCTGCATCGGCTTCGCGAACTTCTGCATCTTCTTCGCGGCCTTCATCTGAATCGAGGTCAGCGGCCAGGTGACGAGTTTGATGAGGCACGTCAGTAAGACGATGGCCCAACCCCAGGACCAGGAACCGCTCCACTCGAGGAGCCAGTGAACCCCACCGAGGATGGCCAGGAGGAGTTTGCAGATCGCGCCGAAGGAAATGAAACCAAGGAGCTTCGAGAACTGCAGCACGGCGACCTGGCCGTCAGGCAGCGCGGCGACGCGTGCGTACTCCTTGGGGCCGACGAAGAAGTCGCCTTCGAGCGTGCGCGAGAGGTCGGCGGCGGGAAGGGTCTCCCAGGAGGCAAAGGCCTGCAGGCCGCGCTTGTCCGCTCCGAGCGGGACCGGCAGTACGACGACTTCGGTGCGCGCGCCGCGGGCGTTGGCATCGGCCGGGTGCAGGATCGCGGCGAAGAACTGGTTGCCCGAGCCGACCCAGAGGAGCGGCTTGGCGACTGAGGCGACCGGATGCTCGGTCAGCGCCTTGTGCGAACCGAGACCAAAGAAGCCACTGGAATCCGTAAACTTATCGAGGCCGACGCGGGTCAGGTCTTCGCCGTCGTAGGCGAGCACGGAGAGGAACTGATTGGCGGAATCGCCAGGAGTCGGCTGCCAGCAGCCGGTCGAAACCCAGATCGAGGTCGCCGGCTTGCCGACGACAGGCACCACCTTCGTGGTAAAATGCAGGGAGTAGCCTTCCGTCGTTTCGCCAGCCTTAGGCGCGACAAAGGCGAACGTGCGTTCGACGCGGGCGCCATCGAGCGAGCCAACCAGCGTGATGGAGTTGGCGGAAGCACCGGGTTGGGCGACGAATTCAGAGAGAACGGCTTCCAGCTTACCCGTCGTCTGATTCTTGACGGCGAGGGCCAAGGCCGACTCGTCGTTGCCGGCGTTGAAGGTTACGATGTCGGCCTTGGTGACGTCGGTGAATTCCTTCTTCAGTTCGATCTTCGAGATCGCACCGCCTCGGCTGCTGAGCGTCACCTTGATGTGCTCGTTCTCGATGACAAAACTCTTGGCGTCGGCACGGGCGACCGGCTTGGCCGCCTGTGCGGAAGGAGCAAGCGAGGCCTTGGCCGCAGGGCTAAGCGCGGTCGGAGCGACCGGAGCGGTCGAAACCTGAGCGGCGGGGACGGCAGCACCGGCAGGCTTGGGGGCAGGCTTGGTTAGGAAGAAAAGAGCGAAGGCGCCGACGATGCAGGCCATACCCAGGAAGAAGTTCTTGCGATCCATGGAAAGTGAGTGGTTTGGCGTAGGGAACGGACCGCCCGTGTGCAAGGCACAAGGCAGGCAGGAGCCCTTAATAAGGGGTTTTCAGGCTCATTTGCCGACAATGGGAGCGCCCTGCCCCCGCCGACCTCACGAACCGGGCTTGGTCGCCGGAAGCTTGGCCAATTCGGCCGGCACGGCATCCGCGGCGTAGGTCGGGAAATTCAGCTCAAGCAACGACACGAAAGGCACGCTGAACTGGGTCTGTCCCGCCGAACGGTCGACCAGCGAAACCACGGCGACGGCGGCGGCGCCGTTCTCCTTGAGGATGTCGAGACACTCCTGGGCGCGACCACCGCGGGTCACGACATCTTCGGCGACGATCACGCGCTCGCCGGGACGGAAGGTGAAGTTGCGGCGCAGCACGAGCTTATCGTTTTCCTTTTCCACGAAGACGAAGCGGACGCCGAGCTGGCGGGCGATCTCCTGGCCGACGACGAGTCCGCCCATCGCCGGAGCGAGGACGGTGTCGCAAGGGTGCGCTGCGAGCTTCGGCCGGAGCAGTTCAATGAGACGAGTGACCTTATCCATGTGCTGGCAGACTTGTGCGCACTGAAAGAAATGGCCGCTATGCAGCCCGGACCGAAGGACGAAGTGGCCGGTCAGGAGGGCCTTCGAGTCGCGGAAAATCTGGAGGACTTCTTCTTGGGACGAGCTCATGCTGCCTCTGGATAAGGCGAAAAAGGCCTACTGGGCGAGGCGATATCCGACCGGCAACCGCAAAAGGTTCGCCCTACCCCGAGCTGGCCATAGAAATGACCCACCCATGGAATCCAGCGACAGCCAGCAGAAAGCCGCCAACGCCAAAGGATGGATCATCCTCGCCGCCGCCGTGCTGATCGTGACGCCCTTCGTCGTCCTGGTGCTACGGAAGAACCCCGCCCCAGTGCCCACCGCCGGCATGGTCTGGATTCCCGGCGGCGAATTCACCATGGGCAGCGACAAGGCCGATGAAAAGCACGCCGAAGAAGCGCCCGGCCACGCCGTCGTCATCAAAGGCTTCTGGATGGACGTCACGGAAGTCACGAACGCGCAGTTCCAGGCTTTCGTCGACGCGACCCACTACGCCACCGACGCCGAGAAGGACCTCGACCCGCGCCAGTTCCCCAACGCGCCCGCAGAGATGCTCAAAGGGGGTTCGCTGCTTTTCAAAAAAGTCTCAGGCGTGAACCCGTTCCAATGCGGAGGCGGCAACCTGCCTTGGTGGAACTTCACCGCAGGCGCCCACTGGCAACACCCTGAAGGGCCCGGGTCCTCGATCAAGGATCGCATGAATCACCCGGTGATCTGCCTGACCTATAAGGACGTGCAGGCCTATGCCAAGTGGGCCGGCAAGCGCCTGCCGACCGAAGCCGAATGGGAATTCGCCGCACGAGGCGGCCTCAAGGACAAGCCCTACGTCTGGGGTGATGAAGAGCGCCCGAACGGCAAGATCATGTGCAACCATTGGCAGGGCAAATTCCCCGAGCGCGACAATGGCCTCGATGGCTTCACGTACGTCGCGCCGGTGAAATCCTTCCCCGCCAATGGCTACGGCCTCTACGATATGGCCGGCAACGTCTGGGAGATGTGCGAAGACTGGTACGGACTCGAATACTATAAGGTCTCGCCTAAAGACCGGCCAATCGGACCGGCCATCGGCCATGACCCCGAGAAGACGGGCTTCGGCCAGCACGTCATCCGCGGTGGCTCCTGGCTCTGTGATGAAGGCTACTGCTTCCGCTACAGCGCGACGGCCCGCCAAGGGCTCGACACGCTGACGTCGACCAACCACGTCGGTTTCCGCTGCGTGTCCGACCTGCCGGCACCGGTGGTGAAGTAAGGCCTACTTCTTCTCCTGGTAGTCCAGGTCTTTACCGAAGGTCTCTTCCATCGTCGCGAGGGCGATAAACGCGGCGCCGAAGCAGATTACTCCGAGGATCGCACCCGCGATGGGTGGCGTGACGCGCGCCTGGGCAAGCGGCATGGCGAGATAGGTGAAGACGAAGGTGAGCGGCACCAGCGAACCACGCGCGAAGTTAGGCACAGTAGTCGCCACAGTGGCGCGGAGATTGGTGCCGAACTGCTCCGCGGCGATCGTCACGAAGAGAGCCCAATAGCCCATCCCGAAGCCCATCAGGAAGATGAGACGGTAGTAGGCATCGGAGCTCCAGCCGTTGGAACCGAAGAGATAGACGCCGACGCAGGCCAAGCTGAAGAGCAGGAAGCCAAGGACGACCTTCTTACGGGAGCGTAGCAACTGGCTGCCGACACCACTGGCGAGGTCGCCGAAGGTCAGGCCAAGATAGAAAGCGGCGACGGACCAGTTGTCCTTGATGGGCTCGCCGGTGATTTGGTTCGCCGGCGCGAAGACGGTCGAGGCGCGCTGGACGAGAATGCCAATCATGAACCATGTCGGGAGTCCGATGAGGATGCAGCGGAGGTAGCGGAGGAAGCGGTCTCGATTCGAGAACAATGCGAAGAAGTTACCGCGCGTGACCGAACCTTCGTCCGCATGATCGCGGGCCTGATGATACATGCCCGACTCGCGCACGCCGACGCGCAGGGCGAGCAACATCAGGCCGAGGCCGCCGCCGATGAAGTAACTCATGCGCCAGCCTTCAACAGAGGCGCCAAAGAAGCCGCCGACGACGCGACCGATATCACCGACATGATCGGCCATGTAACCCGCGACGACCGCCCCGAAGACGCCGACGGTAGCGACCAGCGCGGTACCGTACCCGCGACGCTCCTTGGAGAGCGTCTCGGAGACGAGCGCGATACAGCCACCCAGTTCGCCGGCGAGGCCGAGGCCGGCGATGAAGCGCCAGGTGGCATAGGCCTCGAAGCTGTGGACGAAGCCGTTTGCGATGTTCGCGATGGAATAGAGCAGGATCGAACCGAAGAGCGTCGTCAGACGACCCATCCGGTCACCCAGGATACCGAAAAGAATGCCTCCGAGCAGCATGCCAGCCATCTGCCAGGAAAGCAGGTCCTGATACCAAGCGGCCCCGCTGATCAGGTGCCCGAGGCCGAGGCTCGTCAGGCTATCCTTGCGGATGGTCATGAACAGCGTGAGGTCGTAGATATCGACGAAGTAACCGAGTGCGCCGACGATGACGGCGGGCTGCAGGAGATCCTTCCAGAGAGGACGAGGCTGGGCCGAGAAATCAGGGGTGCTCATTAAGGCGGGGTTACGCCTTCAGACCGTGTAGATTGGCCATGGAAATGCCAGACAACATTGCCCCGGTGACACCCAAGAAACCCTGGTCGGTGCCGATCAGGAAGAGGTTCGCGAGGTCGGTCCGGCCGTCGCGCCGCTTGACGGTGGAGCCATAGATCGCGCCGTTGAGATGGCCGGTGAACTTGCGGACGGTCCGCGGCGTAAAGACGTCGGTCGAGGTCAGCGCAGCATCATGGGCCGCATCGGCGACGGCGGGCAGATGGGCACGGGCGACACGGTTGAGGCGGCCGCACCATTCCTGTTTGCGGGCCTGATATTCAATCTCCGGCAAGGCGCACCAGGCGTCATGATTGGCGAGGGCGGTGACGCGCAGCCAACCTTCGTCCAACGTCCTACCCTCCCCGTACTGATAATTATTCGGGATGCAGATCACGCCGGAACGCGGATCGACCAACTCCTTCGGCGAACGATAGCTGAACCGCTCATCGTCGCAGAAGAAGACGATGGTGTCTTTCCAACCGAAGCCGGCGAAGGCCGCGGGGTCGTAGGTGGCGATGGTCTCAGCGTAACCGAGGCGTCCGATGGCCGAGGCCCCGGCGACGGGTTCCGTATCCGAACGCAGGCGCAACGTCTCCACCGCCCCGGCGGAGGAATACACGGCCTCGGCGGTGACCTCGGTACCATCGTCGAGGATAAGCGCGGTGGCGCGGCCAGCGCGCACCTCGATCTTCTGGACGCCGCACTTCATGCGTCGCTCTACGCCGTGCTCGCGGCAACGGTCGGTCAGAAGCCGGATAACCTGACGTACCCCGATGAAAGGACGCGCAAATCCTTCGCGGAAAAGCGAGCGCCACATCACGGCGAACTGCGAGACCTCGATGTCATCCTCCAGCGCGCTGCCGTAGAAACAGGTCGGTAGAAGCAGCATATCGCGCAACAAAGGGTCGCCGAGTCGCTCATCCAGCAGCGCCCGGGCCGAACCGCCATGGGCCTCGAGGGCGGCTTCGTCGAGGCCGGCAATCCAGGTATCCAGCGCGATGAAACGGTCGACAGACTTCGGGAATTCGCGGGCGACGTCGGCCAGCAGCGACTCGTAGTCGTTATTCAAGCGAAGGTTCCTTCCAGCCATCGTGACACGGGAGCCGAGCTGCGGACAGAGGTCGAGCTCCTCCCGGCGGATGCGGAGCTGGCGCATCAGTTTGACCAAGGGCGCACCCTTCGTGCCTTCCGGCACCCAGTTCGTCAGGGCGTGCAGGCCGACGTCATACTTGCGCTTGCCGCGGGCGTAGAAGGAGTTGAGCCCGCCAGCGGCGTTGTGGCGTTCGAGTACCAAGACCTTGCGACCGAACATCCCTAGACGCACCGCTGCGGCGAGGCCGGACATGCCGGCGCCGATGATGACGGCGTCGTAATGGGCGGAAGGGGTGGACACGGAGCTAAGGTCGCAGAAGTCGCTGACAGGTCAAGCGACGCCCTCAGGACGTCGTGATGCGGATGACCTCCTCCGCCGCGTGCGTGACTTGCTGGGCCGTGATGCGAGCAAGCGCCCGGTCCATGCGCGCGAGATAGTCAGCACGTAGCTCACCCTCGAACAGCGTGGTGTCGACGCGGACGACCCGATGGACCGTACCCCACGGCCGGGCGCGGGCGTAATCAGAGGGCCCGAAGACGCCGACCACCGGAGTGCCGACCGCGGCAGCGAGCTGGAGGACGGAAGAATCCGCGCCTAGGAAGAGACGCGATTCCTTGATGAGACGGGCGAGCTGGGAAAAACGGAGACGGCCGCCGGTCGACATCGCCACGGGCCCGATCAGCCCGCACAAGGCCTCAGCCATGATGCGCTCGGCCCCGCCAGGGCCAGCCGAGATGACGATTCGCTCGACGGCACGCGAAGCGATGAGCTCGCGGGCGACCGCCGCCCACTTATCGATCTCAAGGATACGCTCGGGGCGCGTGGCACCGGGATGAATGACCGCAAAGCGCCCTTCTTCCAGCATCATGCCGTGCTCCTGCATGCGCGAAGGGGCGAACCACATCGCCGGCGTTTCGGCATGAAAGCCGAGGACGCGGGACATCACCTCGTGATCGCGCGCGGCCTCATGCGGGTCGACGATGGCACCGAAGACCTGCTGGTGCATCAAGGGGCGGAGATAGAACGGGGCGAGGCCGCCGCAGGCGCGGACGGCGGCGCCGCTCAGGGCCACAAGCCGGTTCGCCCGCGGGTCTCCACCGAGCGCGATGGCGAAATCGAAGCGCTGGCGACGAAGCCGGGAGAGTAGCGCTAGCGAGGAACCCTCTTCGCCGAAGCCAATCGTCTCGATGACCGCCGGGCAGCCTTCGAGGGCGACCTCGGAGCCAGGCGAAGTGACGAAAGTAATCTGCGCACCTGGGTGGCGTTCACGGATCGTCCGCAAACCCGCCGTCGCGGCCAACGCGCCGCGTAGTCCGGTAAACTTGACGACCAGCAGCCGCATCTCAGGCGAGGTTCTTGGCTTGGTTGTCCCAGAGGCGCCGGAACAGATCCGAAGAGGCGTAGACCGCCTCGCGCGTGCCGTCGGCGACGATGCGACCACCTTCAAAGACCAGCACGCGATCCACATCGCGGATCGTGCTGAAACGATGGGCGACGATGAGCGTCGTGCGTCCCTTCATCAGAAGCGCGAGAGATTGCTGAATACTGCGCTCGGTGTCCGTATCCAGCGCCGAAGTGGCCTCGTCGAGGATGAGGAGCGGGGCATCCTTGAGGAACGCGCGGGCGATCGAGACGCGTTGACGCTGACCGCCGGAAAGACGTCCGCCACGCTCGCCGACCTTGGTCAGGAAGCCGTCGGGCTGGGCTTCGATGAATTCCAACGCTCCGGCTAGGCGAGCGGCCTCGCGGACCTCCGTATCGGTGGCGGCAGGCCGGCCAAGGCGGATATTCTCGAGGATCGATTCGTTGAACAGGACCGGCTCCTGCGAGACCAAGGCGATGTTGGCGCGCAGGTCCCCCTGACGGACCGTGCGCAGATCATGGCCGTCGATGAGGATCACGCCATGCTGCGGGTCGAAGAAGCGCGGCACTAAGTTAACGAAAGTGCTCTTACCAGCACCGCTCGGGCCGACGAGCGCGACGGACTGTCCGGCGGGAATCTTCAACGTGACGTCCGCCAGCACCGGATCTGCGCCATAGCTGAAGGAGACGCCGCTCATCTCAAGGTCGCCGCGCACGCGCGCGAGCGGACGGGCATCAGCGGCATCCGCGACCTCGATCGGTGCAAGGATGACCTCCTCCAGGCGGACAAGCCCGGGCGCGGCCATGCTCAGGCGGCTCGCCACGTTGCCCAACCGCTTGATCGGTCCGTAGGCGAAGTAGAAGGCGACGATCAACGAAATCAGCTCCGGCAAAGTGAAACCGTTCATCGCCCCAACGGCGATGGCGCCGGAAATGCCAGCCGCGGCGGTCAGCTCGACCAGCGGGGAAAGCGCTTTCTCGTAACGGACCAACTTGCCTTGGATGCGCAGGCCTTCCTGGCTAGCCTGGTTGAAGCGCTGTGACTCGCGCTCCTGGAGGCCGTAGGCGCGCACTTCGCGGGCCGACTGGAGGTTCTCGACCGCGATGCTGTTCAGGTCCGAAGCCGACTCCATGCCCTGCCGCATACGCTTCTGGATCCGTATTGCGACGCCGCGCACGAGCAAGACCGAGGCAGGTACGACGAGCAGGCAAGCGAGGAACCAGTAGCCCTTGTCGTGGGAGAAGCAGATCATCACCACGTAGCCTAGCGCGAACAGCAAGGTCAGCGGCTGGACGATCAGGTCGTTGGACACGTCGACCAGGACCAGCCGGACCGAGTTGGGATCCGAGATCAGACGTGAGAGCAGGTCGCCGATGGAATGCCGGCCGAAGAAACCAAGATGCAACTGCTGCAGCTTGGCGAAGACATCGCGACGAACGGCTTCGATGACGCGGAGGCCGGCAAGATTAAGGAGGTAGGTCGAGAAGAACTCGCCCAGACCTCGGATCATCCATACCGCCGGCAGGAAACCCACCGCGAACGCAACTTCGTAACCCTTGGGGAGAGTGAACGCGGGCTGGCCGCCGAGCCACTTCGGCCAGGTCAGGAGCGGAACGGCCCGCGCTGCCGCATCGCCGAAGACTGCGGGAAGCACCTTACCGATGAGGAATGGCAGACCGATCGCGTTCGCGGCCGCGAAGACGATGGCGGCCACCAAGGACAGGAAGATCAGCGTGCGGCTTCCCTTGAGGTAGGGCAGGTAAAGCTTGTAGCGGCCTCGGAACACGTCCCCAGCGTGGCCATGAGCCCCGCAGGTGGAAACACCAAATCTTTCCTATTTCTTCTTCGGGAAGGCGACCGACAAGCCGATTGCCAGAGCCAGGATGAATCCGATGATCGAGAGCGAGACCGAGGTCGGGACATGCACCTTGCCTTCGTGGACGAGCACGGACGGCACCCATGTTCCCAGGTGGCTGTCCGCCTGACCCAGGCCGGCGGCCCAAGGCAGGATCATCTTGAGGCCGATGAAGACGAGAATGAAGGATAAGGCCGGCTTGAGGAAGCGGAAGTAATGCATGAAGCCGGAGATGGCGAAGTACATCGAGCGTAGGCCCATGATAGCGAAAATATTGGAAGTGAAGGCGATGAAGCGCTTCTCCTCGATAGCCATCTCGGTCGGCAGGATGCCGAGCACCGCGGGAATCGAGTCGACCGCGAAAAGGAGGTCTGTGCCTTCGATGACCAGCAACACCACGAAGAGCGGCGTGAAGACGCCGCGCCCATCCTCCTTGACCCAGAAAGCGTCGCCGTGCAGGCGATTGGTCACGGGCAGGAACTTCTTCGTCATGCGGACGATGAAATTCTCATCCACGCCCTTGCCTTCGGACTCGTCATGCGAGAAAGCCATCTTGACGCCGGTGAAGAGCAGGAAAGCGCCGAACAGGGGCAGCATGAGGGCGAAGCTTTCGACAGCGGCGACGCCGACGATGATGAAGACCGCGCGCATGGCCACGGCGCCGAGGATGCCCCAGAAAAGCACGCGATGCTGCAGGCGCTCAGGGATACCGAAGTGGGCGAAGACGAGGATGAAGATGAAGAGGTTGTCGACCGAAAGAGCCAGCTCGAGGACGTAGCCAGCGGCGAAGAGCTCAGCGTCTTCCGGCCCGCGCCAGGCAGAAAGCAGGAAGGCGAAGCCGACGGCCAACGAGACCCAGACCACGCACCAGGCGACGGCCTCCTTGAAGCTCGGCGCCTGGTCAGCGTTTTTCTTGAAGACGCCGAGATCGAGGGCGAGCATCAGTCCGACGAAGCCCAAGAAAGCGGCCCAAGCCCAACTAGGGATTACCAGCGGCGCCTCGGCGACGGAAAGGACGGCGAACATACCCCCTGAAGTTAGCCTAAACGCCGAGGAGTCAAGCCCACCCGCCGATGCAGGCTTGCCCGCCCTGCCCCGCCTCGGCTAACTACCCTTCGCGTTCCCGTAGTTCAACGGATAGAACATTGGTTTCCTAAACCGAGGATGTGGGTTCGATTCCCGCCGGGGACAGCGACGCGGACCGAAATTCACTTCTTGAGTCGATAGCCTTGGATTCGCGTGTTCGGCGACCGACGGTAGATCGAATCCACATCCTTCATCTGCATGAGCGCCCAAGGCGCCAGGATGCTATCACCGTTCTTCGTGAGCACGATGTCGTCGGCGATGTGCACGCAGGTGTGCAGGCCTTCGCCTTCGTCCAGAAAGCAAAGGACGTCGCCAAAATGGTAAGGCGCATCGACCACCACGTAATCCTTCAGCAAATGCTCCGCCGCCAGCCTGGTGTCCAGGTAGACATCCTTGGGGGTGATGTTGAAGAAATTGAGCGACGTCCAGTGGCAGTCCGGGAAGCGGCCCTTCAGTCCGAGATCCATATCCGGAAACGTGTAGGCACGCTGACGGAGGATGGACGGCAAGAAGTGCGTGATGTCGACCGTCTGCTTGGCCCGGCGCTGGGTGATGGCCTTGATGAAGGCCAGTCGAGGCGCATCGGTCTGGCCCGCGGCCCAATAGTCGATGAAGGCCTGCCGATCCGTATTCAGCGGTAGCCGCAGTTCCACGACCAAGCTACGCACCCGGGTGATAGAGCGGAAGACCGCATTCACCTCGTCCGGCGTCTTGGCCAAGCCCAGCAAGGCTTGCACGTCGCTGAAGACGAGAGCGCCGCCACGCTTCCAGAGGAGGCGACGAAAAAGGGCCTGCTGGGCCGGCGTGAGCGAGGCGCCCTGCATCCAGTCGTCCACATCTCCGCCCAGGATGAACACGGGGTCGCGCTGGTACTCGTTAGCGGCATACTTCGCGAGTTCGAGATAGAGGGCGCTACGGGATTCAAAGGAAAGGACCGTGAGATCCTCGGCTTCGGGAAGTAGGATGACGCTGTTGCCGCTGTTAACGAGTCGCACCGGGCTGAGCAGGCGCTCGATCACTGCCTCCGGCACCTTGGCCTTCGTCAGGACTTCGCGGACGGCGTGGGCCGTGGTCTGCTCGAAGGTCCAACGTGTCACCGTGCTCGGCTTGGCCACGACCG
>JBAXMD010000039.1:0-12930 GCA_037134475.1 Verrucomicrobiota bacterium
GGCCACATCGCCTTCGGTGACGCGCACGTCGATTGGCGCGCCGATACCAGCGCCGTTGAAAACCAGTTTGCCTCGAAGAAGACCCCGGGAACGACGACCGCCAGCTGGACGGACGCCGTCACCGCCACGACGGTCAAGGAACTGAAGTCCAAGTAAGCCTTCGCCGGCCTCTCCGAAAAGCCCCGCTCAGCGGGGCTTTTTTGTTTCCGTCCGTTCCGCGTCTGCCACCTTCACCACAGCATGACGACCTTCCGCGCATGGCTGGCCGCGACTCGCCCCAAGACCTTGGTGGCGGCCGTCGCGCCCATCGCGCTCGGCGGAGCGGTCGTCGTGGCCTACTCGGGCGCCCCCGGCCTCTGGGCTGATCCGTCGTTCATCTTCCTCCTCCTGAGCTGCCTCGGCTTCGCGCTCTGCGTGCAGGTAGCCTGTAATTTCGCCAACGACCTCGGCGACTCTTTGCGTGGCGCTGACACCTCCGCACGTATCGGCCCGCGTCGCGCCGTCTCCGCTGGCGACATCTCGCCCCTCGCGATGCGTCGCGGAATCTGGATCGCCTGTGCGCTCGCGCTCCTGCTTGGCGCGCCGGTCGCTTCGCTGTCGCCGTGGTTATTACTCGCTGGCTTTCTCGCGATTGCGTGCGCGCTGGCCTACACGCTCGGACCTTTTCCGCTGGCTTACCGCGGCCTTGGCGACGTGTTCGTCGTCGGTTGCTTCGGCGTCCAAGCGACCACGCTGACCGCCTTGGCCGTCTGCACGCCTTTCCCGGGTGAATGCTGCTGCAATACGCCACCCATGCCATGGGCCCCGGCGCTCCTCGCGGGCCTCGGCCTGGGCCTGCTCGCGGACAACATCCTCGTCGCGAACAACGCGCGGGACTACGAGACCGACCTCGCCGTCGGCAAGCGCACGACAGTCGTGCGTTTCGGACGGGGCTTCGCCCGCAATTTGCATGGTTTCAATTCGATCTTCGGGCTGGCTTGTCTGGGCCATGTCTTCGGCTGGGCGCCCATGGTGTTGCTCCCTCTGGCCCTCTGGCAGCATCTGGCCTTCCGTAAGGCCGCCCAGCCGGCTGATTTCCTGCCGTTTCTCGGTCGGGCCGCCGTGCTGATGCTCTTGGCCACGATCCTGTGCGTAACTGCCACTTGCCTCGGGTGGGTGCCGGCTGGCAGCCTGTGGATGCGATGAGCCAACCCAAGTCACTCGCCGAACAGCTCGAAGCCCTCGTCAACGGGGGCTCCCGTCCGTCATGGGACGAATACTTCATGGCGACCGCGGTGCTCGTCAGTTCGCGTTCCAGCTGCGAGCGCCTGCATGTCGGCTGCATCATCGTCTCGACCGGCAAGCACCCGAACCGCCTCGTCGCCGCCGGCTACAACGGCTTCCTGCCGGGCGCACCGCACGACTCGCATGTCCGCGACGGCCATGAGCTCGCGACCGTGCATGCCGAGCAGAACGCCGTGGCCGACGCCGCCAAGCGCGGGGTCTCGCTGCAGGGCACGATCTGCTACGTCACCCATTTCCCGTGCGTGAACTGCGCCAAGATCCTCGCCGCCGCCGGCATCACCGAGGTCCGCTATCGACACGATTACAAGAATGACCCGCTGGTCGCCGAGATGTTTGGCCAGGCCGGCGTGCTGGTCACGCGCCTCGAACGCTGATGGCCCGCGCTCCGCAGACCTTGGCGGGGCGATTGCTGGTCTCGCATCCGCAGCTGCGCGATGACCATTTCCGCGAGACCGTCGTGCTCATGCATACCCATGATACCGCGGAAGGCGCGCTCGGCGTCATCGTGAACCGTCCGCTCGGCCGGGTGCTGGGCCAGATCGAATCGACCGCGGAGCTCAAGCCGTTGGATGATGTACCGCTGTTCGAAGGCGGGCCGGTCGCGACCAATCGATTGGCGTTTGGAGGCTGGTTCTTTCCGGCCCAAGGTGAGCCCGAGGTGCGTTTCGGTCTCGGGCAGGATGAGGCGGCGCAGCTGGCCAAGGACGGTCGCTTCCGGCTTTCGGCCTACATCGGTTATGCCGGCTGGTCGCCTGGCCAATTGGAGAACGAGCTGAAGATGAACGCGTGGGTCGTCTGTCCCTTCGATGCGCTCTGTCTCGATTTCGAGGGCGTTGAGCTATGGAAGAAGTTGCTCGAACGCCATCGCCCGGACCTGCGGCTCGAGGCGGATTCGCCTGAGAATCCTGGGCTGAACTGAACCGAGAGGCGCTGCGCGCCGCGGGGATCGGCTGGCACGGGGGGACTGCTGCGAAACAATTCAGCCACAGGTAGGGACAGCACCACGTGCTGTCCTGACGTCAGCGCGCGGTCGAGAGCAGGATTTCGAGGCTCTGGGTGAGCAGTTCGCCGGGAGTGCGGCCATCGGCGCCGAGCATCTTCCGTTGGATCAGCCGCGTGCGCTGGCCTTGGTCGACCTCCAGGAGACGCCAGCGGCCGGCCGGTAACTGCGGGCTTTGGGCGTCGAGGGCCGTCCAGCGGAGCGGCATGCCTTGCCAGGAGAACTCGACATACCAGCCCGCGGCGCGCGAGGCGTCGCCGCGGACGAGCGCCGGGTAGCGGCTCACGAAGTCAGGCGTCTTGCTTGCGCGGACGCCGACCGTGAGGGCGGTGGGTTGGCTGCGGAGGGCGGCGAGGACGTCGACCTTCGGTTGGCCGAGGACCAGCAGAGGGTCCATGCCGATGAGGTTCTGGCCGTTGTAGAGCCCGTGCAGATTGGAATTCTGCTTATTCTCGGCCTGGGCCGCATGCCAGAGATTGAAGCCCGTCGAGAGGATGAGGCCGACCTCGAAGTGGAGGTGGGAGCGGTCCTTTGTGATCGGGCTGACGCCGGAGGAAGTGTGGCCCATCAAGCCGATCGGCGTGCCTCGTCGAATCGGTTGGGCGGGCTTGAGCGACGGCTCGATTTTCGCGAGGTGGGCGTAGAGCGTGTAGACGGGGATCTCCGCGGCGGCATGGTAGAGCACGATGTAGCGGCCATACGGTCCGTTGACGTTGGGGTTCAGGTAGGCGACCTGGCCGTCCATCGCCGCCAGCACGAGGTCGAGCGGCTCGCCGTCGGCGTTGGTCTTCGCGGGGCGGATGTCGATGCCTTCATGGAAGCGCTTGCCGTCTTCGCGGACCATGCCGAACGAGCCCGACTCCGTCTTACCCGAGACTGTCGGCTGTAGGTAGTCTTGAGGCGAACGGATCGAGGCACGATCCATCGTCGTCGGCCAGACGACATCCGTCGCGCCCAGCGAGAGCGCCGTCAGGCAGGAGAAGAGGAGGGCGAGGCTGCTCCGCAGGCTCACTTGCGTTCAGCTTCCTTGATCTTACGGAGTTTGAGCGCCGAGATGTTCAGGCGCTTGCTGATATCCACGACTGCCTGCGTGTTCGAAAGGCCCTTCTTCTCGACGTGGAACATCAGGTTTCCGTCCACGATCTGCTGGTCGATCGGCATGATGCCGACGGCGGCATCGTTGATGACTAGGACGAAATGGCGGCCGATGGCCTCCTTGGTGTAGTTCATCACGTCGATGGCCGACTTGCGGTCGAGCTGCACGAGGAGGAATTCTTGACGGAGGTCAGGGTCGCCGCTGGTGATCGCCTCGGTGTTGAGGATCTCTTCGGCGGGCACGAGCGGGCGGGTCATCACCGTGATGGCGATCTGGCTCACTGGCAGGCGGACTTCCTGCCTCATCGAGCCGCCCGAGGACGGCGAGGCTTCGATGAAGATCGAAGCGATCTCATCGGGGATATCGGCGTTCTTGCAGCCGGCGAGAAGCAGGGCGCTGAGGGCGACGGCAAGGCGGAAGGGGGTCATAGTAAGGTCAGCCGACGAGCAGGTCGAGCGAAGCGCCGACCTGCAGGATGTGGGCGGGCTGGAGGTCCAGCACCGGGACGAGGTAGGTCTGCTTGCTCGCGGCGTGGATGTAGGTCATCAGGCCTTTGTCGGCGACGCCGACCTGCTTGATGATGCGCTTACGCTCCAGGAGCATGGCGAGGATGTGCTTGAGCACGCCCTTGTCGCCGGAGGGATCCGATTCGTCTTCGTAAAGGGAAAGGAAGAACTCTTCGCGGGAGGCGAGGAGCTGGGCGCGATGGGCCTGTTCTTCTTCGCCGCGTTCCTTGACCTCGCGGGTCCAGCGACCGAGGAGGATGCCGTCCGGCTTGAAGGAGGTCGCGTGGTCGCGGAGCACATCGCAGCGCTCGATGTTGCCGCCGACGGGCTTGTAGACGACGCACGTCACGAGGTCTCCGACGTGGAGTTCCTTGCCGGAAGCGGCGCAGATGCGCGCGATAGGTTTAACCTGCCAGTCCATGGCTATGAAGAGAAGTCGGGCGGGGCGGGGCGGGCAACCCCATTCAAGATGGTTTGCGGCTGACTTATTGGCTATCCAGGGCAGTCTCCCAGGCATGTCCGAAGCCCCTGTCGCCGGCGTCGCCTTGCTCGTGGTCGACGTCCAGCCTACCTTCCTGAAGGCCATGCAGGACGGCGAGGGTTGCCTGCGTCGCTGCCTCCTAGCCGCCTCGGCCGCCAAGCTGCTGGGAGTCCCCGTGCTCTTCACCGAACAGGTCCCCGCCAAGCTGGGCCCGACCCATCCGGACCTGCTGCTGGCCGCCGGCGAGGCGCGGGCGGTCTTCGGGAAGACGGCCTTCTCCGCCTTCGGCGCTCCGGGGCTGGTCGAGGCCTTCGGCAAGCTCCAGGTCAGCCAGTTGCTCATCTGCGGCCTCGAGATCCCGGTCTGCGTTTATCAGACCGCCATGGACGCCCTGCGCGAGGGCATGGGAGTCACGATCCTGTCCGACGCCGTGACCGGTCGTCGCTCCGAAGACGGCCGGGTCTGCCTCGAAGCCTTGCGGGCGGCCGGCGCCCACATCCTGCCGACCGAGACGGTCCTCTATGCGATGGTCGGCGATGCGACCCACCCGCACTTCCGCGCGTTCACCGATCTGGTCAAGCAGGCCGCTTAGACTTGGTCTACCCTCAGGCTCGCCGCGGGAACGGCCGCGGCGTCGACAGGCAAGCCAACATCCGCCCACGCCGCGAAGGCGATCATGCCGGCGTTGTCGCCGCAGTGTTTCGGTTCGGCGACCATTAACGGCAGGCTGCGTTGCTGGGCGACCTGCGCCAAGCGCGTGCGGAGCGTGCGGTTGTTGGCGACGCCACCGGAAAGTCCGACCGACTTATAGGCGGAAAGATCGAGCGCCGCGCCGGCCTTCGAGGCGAGCTGTTCGATGATCGCGTGCTGATACCCCGCGCACAGGTCAGGCATCTCGACGGCGAGCTGGCCGTCTGACATCTTTTCCAGCTGATAGCGCAGGGCCGTCTTCAGGCCCGAAAAACTCATACGCAGGTCCGCCTTCTCCGGGATACCGCGCGGGAAGGGATATTTCTTCAGGTCGCCTTGCAGCGCTTGTTTCTCGATGAGCGCGCCGCCGGGGTAGGGCAGGCCGAGGAGCTTCGCGCCTTTATCGAAGGCTTCGCCGGCGGCGTCGTCGACCGTGCGGGCGACGACCGTGAGGCGCAGGTGTTCGTCGAGTTTCACCAAGAGCGTGTTCCCGCCCGAGACCACGATGGCGAGGTGCGGGAGCAGGGCGGCGCGGGCGGCGGCGAAGCCGGCCGGATCCTTTGCGTGTATGGCGATGAACGGCGAATGCACATGGGCGCGGAGGTGGTTCACACCGACGATCGGCAGGCCGCGCGCGAGAGCGAGCGAACGGGCCAGCGTCACGCCCATCGACAGGCAGGGCAGGAGGCCTGGGCCACGGGTCACGGCGATCGTCGTGGCCTGCTTCAGTTCGGTACGGAAATCCTCCAGTAGGAGGGGCAGGGCGGAGAGGTGCATGCGGCTGGCCAGTTCCGGGACCACGCCGCCGTATTTCACATGTTCCGCCGCCTGCGAGCTGATCAGTTCGCGCACGAGTCCACGGGCCGGGTCGAAGAGCGCCAGGGCCGATTCGTCGCAGGAACTTTCGATCGCGAGGATCATCTGCCAGCAGTCAGGTCAATTCGGAGGTCGGCTCAATCCCGATTCGTCTGGCGGAGCGGAAAAGACCGCATAACGCTTCTCCCGTGGAGCCCGCGGCCCGACATGACGCCATCGTCGCCTTGCTTCGTCGCGAGGCCCGCGACGGCGTGCTCTCGTTCGCCCGGCTGGTCGAGGTGGCGTTGTATGCGCCGGGTCTCGGCTATTATTCGTCGGATCGTGTACGCGTCGGCAAGGCCGCCGGGACCGACTTCACCACCGCCGCGGCCCTCGGGCCCATGTTCGGCCAGCTGATCGCGGGCGCGGCGAAGTCGCTGGTCGGCGAACTCCACACGCATGCCCTCGTGGAAGTCGGCGCGGAGCCCGGCCAGGCGCATTACGCTGGCGTCGCGGGGCAGTTTGCTGAACTGCGCACCTTTCGTTTCGGAGCTAAGCCTGACTTCCCGGCCCGGTGCGTGCTCGTCGCGAACGAGCTCCTCGACGCGCAGCCCTTTCATCGTTTCGTCCGCCAGCGCGGCGTGTGGCGTGAGCTCGGCGTCAGGGTCGACGGCGCCGAACTCACCGTCGAACCGTTGGGCGACTACTCCACGCCGCTCGCCGCGGAATTCGCGCGCTCGCTGCCGGATGCCGACGAGGGTTGGATCATCGACGCGCCGTTGGCCGCCGAGGAACTGCTGCGGAAACTTTTCGCCGGTGGTTGGTCGGGCGCGGTCATCCTCCTCGATTACGGCAAGACCATCGCCCAGTGTCTCGAGTCTTCGCCGGCCGGAACGGCACGCGCGTATCGCAGCCACCAGCTTTCAGGAGCCATCATGGAGAACCTTGGTTCACAGGACCTCACGTGCCACGTCCTGTGGGACCGCATCGAGCCGGTTCTGCTCGCGGCCGGATTCAAGGGTGTCGGCTTGAATCGCCAGGAAGCCTTTTTCGTCAAGTACGCGGCCGGCGAGATGGAGCGAATCGCGCTCTCAGGCGACCATGAGGCTACGGGCCGTCTCCGGGCCTTGACGCACCCCGCTCATTTCGGGGCGAAGTTCCAGGTCCTGCACGGGGTCAGGGGTTAATCGCAGGTTTTTGGAAGGGACGCTCGACCTCGGTGGAACAACCCCTTTTCTGGGCTGTACCCCTATTTCTGCCATGAAGTCATCCCTGTTTGCTTCGTTCACCCTTTGCCTTGGCGCCGCCGTCCTCGAGGCGGACACCAAGGTCATCCAGGCCTTCGAAGGCGACGGCTTCGACAGCTGGCAGACCACCGGCACCGGCTTCGGCCTGGCGCCGATCGCCGGCAAGGTCGACGGCGTCAACGGAGAGTTCCGCAACTACGGCGGTAACGCGCTCGTCTGCTCGGGCCACCGCGGCGACGCCGCTACCGGTACGCTGACTTCGCCCGAGCTCAAACTCACGCATCCGTACATCGGGTTCCTTGTCGCGGGCGGTAATCACCCCGGCAAGACCGCCGTCCAGCTTGTCATCGCGGGAAAGGTCGTCCGCGAGTCGACGGGCGCCAATGACCTGACCCTGCGCGAGACCGTCTGGGATGTCGCCGAGTTCAAGGGCAAGACCGCCGTGATCCGCATCGTCGACAACGACGTGGGACCTTGGGGGATCATCGCTGCCGACCACTTCATCTTCTCGACCGATGCCAAGCCGAACTTTGTGAAGGGTGGCCGCCCGAAGCCGAAGGCCGATACTAGCCTCGTACGCGTCGCCGGCGAAGGCAGCGCCGCCCTTGTCCCGGGCGCGAGCTTCAAGGTCACCGCCGACCATAAGGTCACCGGCGTCACTTCGCCCACCGCGATCTCCTTCGGCAACGACGGTAGCGTCTACGTGGCGGAGACCCATCGCTTCCGTTTCGGCGTCGAGGACGATCGTAACAACCTCTTCTGGTACCACGACGACCTTGCCTCCAAGACCGTCGCCGACCGCCTGGCCATGCACGAGAAGTGGAAGGCCAAGAAGCCGATTGAATGGATGACGGCCAAGTCCGAAATCATCCGCTACGTGGGCGGCGAGCAGGCCGACGGCACTTTCACGACCCAGAAGGTCTTCGGCGACAAGTTCAACGACGTCCTCGACGGCACCGGCGCCGGCGTGATGGCGTGGGACGATAACGTCTACTTCGCCTGCATCCCGAAGCTCTGGATGCTGCAGGACGCCAAGAACGACGGCGTCGCCGCCCAGCGCAAGATCATCGAAGAAGGCTTCGGTGTGCGCGTCTCTCTTTCCGGCCATGATATGAACGGCTTCGCCATCGGCCCGGACGGCCGCGTCTGGGGTACCATCGGCGACCGCGGCTTCAACCTCACCACCAAGGAAGGTAAGAAATACGACTCGCATAACCGTGGCGCCGTCTTCCGTTTTGAGCCCGATGGTACGAACTTCGAAGTGGTTCACTTCGGCCTGCGCAATCCCAAGGAAATCGCCTTCGACGAATTCGGCAACGGCTTCTCCGTGGATAACAATTCCGACCAAGGCGACGCTGCCCGCGTCGTCTACGTCGTCGAAGGCGCCGACTCCGGCTGGGAAATGGAGCACCAGGCAATGCACACCTTCCACCGCGAGATCGGCCTCGAGCAGCGTCCGCTTTCCCGCTGGATGACCGAGAAGGTCTGGGAGTTGCAGAACCCCACCCAGCCGGCCTTCATCATTCCGCCGGCCGCTTACATCTCTTCCGGTCCTTCCGGCCTGACCTATCACCCTGGCGCAGGCTTCCTGGAATCCGAAGCCCAGCACTTCCACATCTGCGACTACCGCGGTTCCGCCGGCGCGTCCGGCATCTGGTCCTTCAAGATGGAGCCGGCGGGAGCCGGTATGAAGATGACCGAGTCGCACCAGCTCCTCTGGGGCGTGGCCGCGACCGACATCGAATACGACTGGAAAGGTCGCCTTGTCGTCTCCGACTTCATCACCGGCTGGGAGTCCCATGACGCCGGCCGTCTCGTGACCCTTGAAGCCAACAAGATGATGAAGCCCGAAGTCGCTTCGACCGTGGCCGACCTCATCAAGGGCGGCTTCACGAAGCAGTCGTCCGCCGAACTCGCCAAACTGCTCTCCCATGGCGACCAGCGCGTCCGCCTTCGCGCGCAGATCGAGCTGACCCGTCGTCCGGACGCAGCGGACCGTTTCGAAGCCGCCACCAAGTCGGCTAACCGCCTTGAGCGCCTGCACGGCGTCTGGGGTCTCGGCATCCTCGCCCGTCGCGGCGCCGCCATCGCCCCCGGCGAAGCCTTCAGCGGCAAGCACACGCCCGTCGCTTCGCTCGCCGATCGTACCGCCGCCGCGCAGCGCCTCGTGCCGTTGCTGGCTGACGCCGACGCCGAAGTCCGCGCCCAAGCTGTGCGCGCCCTCGAGGAAGCCCCGCTCAAGGGCAACGACCTGCCGCTTGGTAAGCTGATTCTCGACCCGTCGCTCCGTGTGCGGTCCTTCGCCGCCATCGCGGCCGCCCGTCTCGGCGCCGACAAGGCTCTCCCCGAGGTCCTCGCGATGCTCAAGGAAAACGCCGACGCCGACCCTGTGCTTCGCCACGCTGGTTCCTTCGCCATCGATCACCTGTGCAAGACCGCCGAAGCCTTCGACGCCGTCGCCAAGGATGACAACGCTTCCGTCCGCCTCGCCGCTGTCATCACCCTGCGTCGCCGCAACGACGCTTCCGCTGCCCGCTTCGTGAAGGATAAGTCGACGATCGTGGCCGACGAGGCCATCCGCGCCGTGCATGACCTCGGCTTCGAGGCCGGACGTCCCGCTGTCGCCGCGCTCATCGACGACCTCGGCTCCCGCGAATGGTCCGTCTTCATGCTGCGTCGCCTGACGCACAGCGCCTTCCGCCTCGGCGGTGAAGCGAACGCCGCCCGCGTGGTGGCCATCGCCGCCAATGAGAAGCTGCCGGCTGAAGCCCGCGCCGAGGCCCTGCGCCTCCTCGCCCAGTGGGCGAATCCTTATCCCGTGGATCAGTCGACCGGCCATTGGGCTCCGATCACCCCGCGCGATGCCAAGGAACTCCGCACCAGCCTGAGCGCCGCGCTGCCGACACTGCTCAAGGGCGAGTCGGACATCCTGCGTGCGTCGCTCGAACTCGTGGAGCAGTATAAGCTCGAGGTCGCCTCGCTCTCCAACGAGCTCCTCTCCGGCCTGGTTGCCAACGCCAAGCTCAGCGGCTCAGCCCGTGCCAAGGCCCTTGAGCTCTGGCTCGAGCGCAAGCCGGCCGACCTCACCGAGGTCGCGGGCAAGTATGCCAAGGACAAGCAAGACGAAGTCGCCATGGTCGCCATCGGCGCGCTCGCCCATCTGAATCCGGCCCAGGGCCTCATCGAACTCTCCAAGTCTGCTGCGAACGGCTCTGCCGCTCGTCGTCAGGGCGCTTGGAAAGCCCTCGCCAAACTTCCGGCCGCTGGGGTCGACGCGCTCTTTGTCGAGAACCTCAAGGCGCTCGAGAAGGCCAAGGGCGTCTCGCCCGCCGCGATCGAGCTGCTGGAGGCCGCCGCGCTCCGCTCCGAGCCTTCCGTGAAGGAGGCCCTGGCATCCGCCCAGAAATCGCTGGCGGCTGGTTCCGACAAACTCGCCAAGTGGATGCCCGCCCTTGAAGGCGGTGACGCCAAGAACGGCTTCGCGCTCTTCCAGGCCTTGCCCGCTGGCCAGTGTCTGCGCTGCCACCGGGCTTCGGATGATTCCCATGCCGCCGGTGGCGAAGCCGGTCCGAATCTCGCCGGCGTGGCCAAGCGCGGTGACCGCCGTTATCTCCTCGAGTCCGTCGTGAACTCCAACGCCGTCATCGTCGCCGGATACGGCACCGTGAACATCGACCTCGCTAATGGTGGTGCGCTGGTCGGCACGCTCATCAAAGACGACAAGGACAACGTCGACGTCGATGTCGCCGGCAACCGCTGGCGCGTCGCCCGCAAGGACATCAAGTCCATGTCTACGCCCGTCTCCGGGATGCCCGCTCTGGATGCTGTCCTCACGTTGAACGAAGTGCGCGACCTCGTCGCGTGGCTCGCGACCCTGGAGAAGGCTCCCAAGAAGGCTAAGGTCGCCGATCCTAAGCTGCTGGACATCTCGACCATCAAGCCCGTCGTCGCCGCGCCCGTCGCGAATGTCGACCCCGCTGTCATGGCGGCCGGCAAGCAGGGCTTCATGCTTTGCATGGCCTGCCACGGCCCGAACGCCGAAGGCACCGTCATCGCACCTCCGCTAGCCAAGTCCAATTGGGTCAACGGCCCGGCCGAGAACCTCATCCGCATCCAGCTGCGCGGCCTCAACGGTCCGCTCACCGTGTCCGGCAAGGCTTACACGCTTCCCGTGCCGATGCCGCCGCAGGCGCAGCAGACCGACGAGCAGATCGCCGCCGTCCTGACCTATGTCCGCAACAGCTTTGGTAACTCCGCTCCGGCTGTGACGCCGGCGCAGGTCAAGGCACAGCGCGGTGAAGTCGGCAAGCCCATGCTGACCGAAGCCGACCTCGTCCCGGCGAAGTAATTAAACGAGATTCAATAAAGGCCCGGTCTTCGCGAGAGGACCGGGCCTTTTTATTTGGCAGGTAGGGCGGCGGTTGGCGGCAAGCAGAGGCAATAATTCAAAGGGAGACCGGAAACCGGATAGGATGCTGCGGACATACGATCCCCAGTTAATCATCCGGTCTCCAGTTCCCCTTTGAGCGTATCTCGACGTGTTTGCTAGGGCGGTCGCCGAAGGGCGGCCGAAGGGTAGGGGCGTGGCTTCGCCGCGCCCTCCGAGGAGGAGTGCACGATGAATCGTGCCCCTACCTGCGTTCGCCCTGCGGCGAACGAGGACAGCACGTGGTGCTGTCCCTACCTTTTAAGGTGCCCCAACAAAAAGCCCCGGCGGATGCCGGGGCTTTGGTCGGGAGATGACGGTCGCCTTAGGCGATCGTGACTTCCTTGGTGAGGTAGACGTCCTGAATGGTGTGCAGGAGCTTCGCGCCTTCTTCGATCGGACGCTGGAAGGCCTTACGACCCGAGATGAGACCCTGGCCACCGGCGCGCTTGTTGATGACGGCGGTCTTGACGGCTTCGGCGAAGTCGTTGTTGCCCGAGGGGCCACCGGAGTTGATGAGGCCGATGCGGCCCATGTAGCAGTTGGCGACCTGGTAGCGGGTGAGGTCAATCGGGTGATCGGAAGCGAGGTCGGTGTACATGCGCTTGTCGATCTTACCGTACGAGGACTCGGTGGCCTGGATGGCGAGGTAGCCGCCGTTATTTTCCGGAAGCTTCTGCTTGATGATGTCGGCGCAGATGGTGACGCCGAGGTGGTTGGCCTGGCCGGTAAGGTCGGCGGACACGTGGAAATCCTTCTCCTTCGTCTTGAAGGCGTTGTTGCGGGTGTAGCACCAGAGGACGGTGGCCATGCCGAGCTCGTGAGCCTGCTGGAAGGCGTGGGAGACTTCGATGATCTGGCGGTTGGTCTCGGCGGAGCCGAAGTAGATCGTCGCACCGACGGCGGCGCAGCCCATGTCGGCGGCCTGCTTCAGGGTGCCGTACATCACCTGGTCACCGACGTTGGGGTAGGTGAGCAGCTGGTTGTGGTTGATCTTCACCATGAACGGAATCTTGTGCGCGTAGCGGCGGGAGACGCTGCTGAGGACGCCGAAGGTGGAGCAGACCGCGTTGCAACCGCCTTCGATGGCGAGCTTCACGATGTTCTCACCGTCGAAGTAGATCGGGTTCTTGGCGAAGGAGGCGCCGGCGGAGTGTTCGATGCCCTGGTCGACCGGGAGGATCGAGACGTAGCCCGTGTTGGCGAGGCGGCCGGAGCCGTAGAGGCGCTGCAGGTTGGCCAGGACGCGGTTATTGCGATCCGAGGCGGAGAAGGCGTGGTCGACCCAATCCGCGCGAGGGGAATGGATCTGCTCCTTCTTGATCTTCGGGTTGTTGAACCCGAGGAGGTTTTCGGCTTCGGTGCCGAGGTGCTTTTGGATTTCGCTGTAGTGGCTCATGGTGCT
>JBAXMD010000040.1:0-12677 GCA_037134475.1 Verrucomicrobiota bacterium
TCGTGCTCCTGCACCTCTGCGTCATCGCCGTCCTCGTCGGAGTCAACGGCTGCCGAAGCACCAGCGGCTTCGAACAGTCTGGCGACCTCGCCGCCTACTCCGGTGGCGCTCGTCCCGTCGGCACCGTCGCGGCTGCCCCGGTGGCTGGCGGCCTTCCGGTCGCCACTGCGCTTCCGACCCCCGTCCCGACGAAGCTCACGCCCGTGGGCGCGGTCGGCCACGGCGGTAAGCGCACCGTTGTCAAAGGCGAGAATCTCATGAGCATCGCCGCGAGCGAGAAGGTCACGCGCGCGGATCTCGCGAAGGCCAACGGCCTAGCCCTCAACGCCGACCTCAAGGCCGGTCAGGTGCTGACCATCCCGGCCGCCTCTAAGGCACCCGTGAAGGCTGCCCCTAAGGCCGGAACCAAGGCCGCCCCGACCGCCGCGAAGACCACGACCGCCACTCCGGTCGCTCCCGCCCCGGCCTTCGCCCCGTTCAAGCTCGTCCCCGTCGGCAAGGCCGCCGAAGCCGCTCCGGCTCCTGCGGACAAGAAGTAAGCTGACGAACACACCGCGTCATGGTCATCAAGCAGAAGCAGGAAGGTCCGGGAGCCCTGGGTGGGTACTCCGTGACCATCTTGGTGCTCGCGATGTCCCTCGCGGTGTTCGGCCTAGTGGTGCAGTACAGCGCCGGCATCTCGCTTTCTTCGAGCAACCGCACCGGCGCCTTCTACCGCCAGCTGGCCTACGTGCCGATCGCCTTCGTCGCCGGCTTCGCGTTCTTCCGCGTCAATCTCGACAAGGCCCGCGAGTGGCGTTGGTGGATCCTCGGCGGCGCCTGCGCGGCGATGTTCCTCGCGCGCATCCCGCACATCGGCGTCTCGGTCAACGGTTCCTGGCGCTGGATTGATTTCGGCTTCTTCCGCCTGCAGGCGTCGGATCTCGGTAAGCTCGCCCTGGTGGTCGTGCTTTCCGATTTCCTCGCGCGCATGCAGCGGCACACCTTGCCGAACAAGTTCGCGATCTACCAGCTAAGCATGCGCGAACCCTATGTCTTCACGCGCCGCGGATGGATCGATTTCCGCGAAGGCTTCGTGAAGCCCGTGGGTATCCTGCTGCTGATCGCGGGTTTCATCGGGCTCGGTCCTGATCTCGGCACGATCCTCCTGTGCTGCGCGGTAGGCGGCACGATGATGCTCGTCTCGGGCGTCCGCTGGGCCTACGTGATTCCGACGTTCCTGATCGGACTCAGCGGCTTCACCGTCCTGATCCTTAATTGGCCGAACCGACTGCGCCGTTTCACCTCGTTCCTCGAGCCGTGGGAAAAACGCGGCGACGAGGCCTACCAGCTCTTCGAAGGCATGGTCGCCTTCGGCGTCGGCGGCCTGACGGGCAAGGGCGCCGCCAACGGTATCCAGGGCCGCGCTTATTTACCCGAAGCCCACACCGACTTCGTATTCTCGGTCATCGGCGAGGAATACGGGCTCGTCGCGACCTCGGTCGTGGCGCTGGTCTATCTCGGCATCTTCTGGTGCGCCTACCGCGCGATGCGGTATTCGGCGGACCTCTATCGTTTCAATGTCTGCCTCGGCGCCATGCTCTTCCTCGTGCTGCAGGCGCTCATCAACATGGGCGTCGTCACGGGCCTACTCCCGACCAAGGGTATCTCACTGCCGTTCATCAGCTACGGCGGAACCAATCTGGTCATCATGGGCTGTATGGTCGGCCTCGTCCTTAACTGTATCCGCGAATCGGCCCAACCGGCCTTCGTGGCCAAGGAGGCGCGCGCATGAGCCGCGTGCTGCTCGCGTGCGGCGGAACCGGTGGCCATCTCGCCCCGGGCATCGCCCTCGCCCAGCGGCTCACGGACGAAGGACACGAGTGCCTGCTGGTCGTCAGCAGCAAGGTTGTCGACGCGCGCATGACCTCGAACTATCCGCGCCTGAACTTCGTGCCGGGCAAGGGCCGCGGCTTCGGTCCGGGCCTCGTCGCGAAGCTCCTCTTCTTTCCGGCCTTGCTCGGCGCGGTCTGGTCCGCGTGGCGCTTGCTCCGCCGTTTCCGCCCCGATGCGCTCGTGTGCTTTGGCGGCTTCATGAGTCTCGGCCCTTCGCTGGCCTGTCGCCTCTGCGGTATCCCGGTGCTTGTCCACGAAGCTAACCGCAAGCCTGGCAAGGCCGTGCGTCTCATTGCGCGCTTCGCCGATGCGGTCCATCTTCCCGCCGGCGTGCGCATCCCCGGCCTCGCCGCGGAGCGCCAGCATGATTCGGGCTATCCCGTGCGCGCCGAGATCCGTCCGCAGGCGCGCGACGCCGCCCGCCGCGCGCTCGGTCTGCCGCCGACGGGCCGCCTGGTACTCGTCACCGGCGGGAGCCAAGGCGCCCACTCGCTCAATCGCTGGGTGGAAGACAACCTTGAGGAGTTCGCCATCCGCGGCGTGCACGTGCTCTGCCTGACCGGCCCGGGCGGCCGCGACGACGAGGTCCGCACGCCCGATTCGCTGGTCAAGTTCGTGCCGTTCTGCCACCAGATGGCGATGGCCTATTCTGCGGCCGACCTTGCGGTCACGCGCGCCGGCGCGGGCACGCTCGCCGAACTGGCCACCTGCCGCACGCCCGCGGTGCTCGTCCCTTATCCGCGTTCAGCGGACGACCATCAGACAGCCAACGCCCGCCAGAGTGAACAGACCGGCGCGGCGATTCTGCTGCCGGAGACGGAACTTCCGCGGCTGCTGCGCGTCGTCTTCGATCGCCTGGCTGATACCACGGCGCTGGCGGTGATGCGCGACGCGCTCGCCCTGGCCGACGCTTCTAACCGCTGGGAAGAACTCGCCCACGAAACCATTGCGCTCGCCGGCCGCCGCCAGCTCGCCGCCGCATGAGCGCTTCCGCCTGGATGCTCGGTGCCTGCGGGATGGGCGTTGGTCCGCTCGCCATCTACCTGAAAGGGGAGGGCTGGGACGTTTCCGGCTGGGATGATTCGACCGGCAGTCCGATGGAGCTCCAGTTGGCGAATGCCGACATCCCGCTCCTGCGCGATCCTTGGGCCGCTGGCCGCCAGCCTTCCGTCGTCGGCCGCTCCAGCGCGGTCAAGCCCGGCCACGCCGGCCTCGCGCTCGCCGAACGTCATGAGGTCCGCACCCTGCGCCGCGGCGAACTCCTCGCCGAAGCCGTCGCCGCCCGTCGCTTCGTCGCCATCTGCGGCAGCCATGGCAAGACGACCACGTGCGGCTTGCTCGTCGCCGCCCTCGCCAGCGCCGAAGCGGATTTCGGCTACGTGCTCGGCGGGCTCTTCCGTGATCCGACCTTCCCGCCGGCCCGCTCTTCCGCTTCGTCTCCCTGGGTCGTCGCCGAAGTCGATGAGAGCGACGGGACGATCGGCGCGTTCTCGCCTGACGTCACCGTGGCGGTGAACCTCGATTGGGACCATCCCGACTATTATCGCGACGAAGCCGCGCTCGAAGGCGTCTTCCGGGCGCTCTTCGAACGTACGCGCACCGCGGTGGTGATCCCGGTGGGCAACGAGCGTCTTGAACGCCTGGTGGCTGGTCTAAAGGTCCCCGTGATCCGCGTCGGCGAGGGTGGTGATTATTCCTTCCGTCTCGTGCAGGGCGGTCACTCGTCTTCGGTCGTCTCGCTCGAAGGCCGTTTCCCGGTCGGCCAATTCAACCTGCCGGTCGCCGGTACGTTCAATCGTTCCAACGCCTCGCTGGCGCTCGCGGTCACACATTTCATCACCGGCGGCCTCGTCGCCGAGCCGCTCGCCCGCTGGCGCGGCATCCGCCGTCGCCAGGACGTGCTCTTTGAGCGGACGGGCCTGCGCGTGCTTGCCGACTACGCGCACCACCCCACGGAGATCGCCGCGCTGCTTAAGTGGGTACGTGAGACGCACACGGGTCGCCTGGTCGTCGTCTTCCAGCCGCACCGCCACACGCGTACGCGCCAGTATGCCCGTGAATTCCGTGATGCGCTCGCCGTCGCTGATCATGCTCTCGTCCTGCCGGTTTACTCCGCGGGCGAGGCCGCCGTCGAAGGCGGCGGTTCCGATGCCGTCGTCAACGGCTCGGCGCATCGCCTCGTCGAAGATCGCCGGACCTTGCCCCGCGTGCTGGACGAACTTTCCGCCGGTGCCGATACCGTCGTCGCTTTCGTCGGTGCGGGTGACATCGAGCGCGACGCCGAAGCTTACGCGAAGGTGCTACGACGTCGCGGCGCCGATATCCTTTCGCTCGACCTGCCCGACCTCGTCTCCGGCCGTCTTTCGGTTGAATGCGCCCTGCGGGCCAACGAACCGCTCGCCCGCCACACGACGCTTGGTCTCGGTGGCGCCGCCCGCTGGTACGCCGAACCGGCGAACGTGGATGATATCGTGACGCTGCTACGTGCCGCTGCGGAACTCGATCTCCGCTGGTTCGCGCTGGGTCGTGGTTCCAATCTCCTCGTGCCCGACGAAGGCTACGACGGCCTGATTCTGCACCTTGATACCGCTCATTGGGGCGCGGTCACCGACCTCGGCGAAGGCCGCTTCCGCGTGGGCGGCGGCACCCGCCTCAAGGAACTTTGCGGCTTCGCCGCGCGCGAGGGCTGGAAGGGCTTCGAATTCCTGGAAGGCATCCCTGGTACCATCGGCGGTTCGCTGCGTATGAACGCCGGTGCGATGGGCGGCTGGATCTTCGATATCGTGGAATCCATCGAATGGCTTTCGCCGCAGGGCAGCGTGCGCGCCGCGCGTCGCGACAGTTTCGACGCTCTTTACCGCGACTGCCCGCAGCTCCACGGCTCGGTGGTGCTCTCCGCCGTGCTCCGTTCCGCCGGCCGCGACGAACCCGCCGCGATCCGTGCGCGCATGGACGACCTAGCCGCGCAGCGCCGCGCCTCCCAGCCGCGCGAAGCCAGCGCGGGTTGCGTGTTCAAGAACCCTGAGGGTGATAAGGCCGGCCGCCTCATCGACCTCAGCGGGCTCAAGGGACGCACCGTCGGGCCGGTCTCGGTCTCGCCCACCCACGCCAACTTCCTCGTCAACGCCGGCGACGCCAAGGCCGCGGACTTCATCGAACTCATGCGTACCGTCCGCGCGGAGGTGAAATCCCGCCAGGGCGTCGAACTCCAGCCGGAGATCGTCGCGCTGGGTCGCGAATGGAAGGAACTCCTATGATCTTCGCCCCTGAAATCGTCGTCCTCTGCGGCGGCCGCTCCTCCGAACGCGAGGTCTCGCTGCGTTCCGGACAAGCCGTGTCGGCGGTGCTCCCGGGTTCGCGTCTCGTCGAGCTTGAGGACGACGTCTTGCCCGACTGGCTCGACGGCGCCAAGCATGTCGTCCTGCCCATCCTTCATGGTGGCTGGGGCGAGGACGGTCGCGCCCAGGCCGAGATGGAAGCCCGCGGTATCGCCTTCGCTGGCTGCTCGTCCATCGCCAATCGACTTTGTATGGATAAGGTCGCGACCAAAGCCGCCATGCGTACGGCGGGCGTGCCGGCCATTCCGGAGGTCGCCTTCGCCGGATCCGCCAAGCCCCCGGCCGCCGCGCTGGTGGCCGCCTTGGGCGAGCACATCGTTATCAAACCCTCCGACCAAGGCAGCAGTGTGGGGCTCTACATGCTGGAAGGGGAGGCTGCCGTGGCCAAGGCCCTAGCCGAGATTCCTGCTTCGGGCCAGTGGATGGCCGAACGCCGCCTTCGCGGCCGGGAGATGTCCATCGGCCTGCTGGACGGCCAGCCCATGGGGCTCGTCGAGATCGTCGCCCTAACCGGGGTCTACGATTATAAGACCAAATACACCAAGGGTGCCTCGGAGTATCGCTTCCCCGCGCCCGTCGGCCCGGAACTGACCGCCGCCATCGGCTTGGCCGCCGCGCGGCTCTTCGCCGCCGGCGGCTGCCGGGACTTCGCCCGCGCCGATGTCTTCCTTGAGCCTGATGGCCGCTTCTATTTCCTCGAGATCAACACGATGCCCGGCATGACCGAAACCAGCCTGATGCCCAAGAGCGCTTCCTGCGTCGGCCTCGACTTCCCCGCCCTCGTCCGCCGCATGGCCGCTCCGGCCCTCGCGCGCGCCGCCCAACCCGTCCGCCGCTGAACATGGGCCTCTTCGACAATCTCTTCCGTAAACGTCGCGACGCCTTCATGGGTCCCGCGGATCGCGACTGGCGCGCGCTCGTGCCACAGGACGTCAACCGCGTCCCCGAAGGCGAGATTGGTCGCAAGCGCGCCGTGCGCTCCAAGCTGCCCACGATCCTTGCGGTGGGCTTCTTTGTCGTCCTCGTCGGCGTGCTCTGGTGGGCCGTCGACGAATCGGTTACCGGCGCGCCCTCTGCCGGCGCGCTGCGTTATAAGACCGACGGTTTCCTTTCTGCCGACTTCGTGAAGAAGGTCGTCGCCAACGGGCCCGAAGGCTTCGGGCGCGACGTTCGTTCCATCAAGGCCGACCTCGAGGCCGATAATCAGGTCGTCGCCGCTGACGTCCGCCGCCGTTCTGACGGCGCGCTCGATATCACCCTGCGCGAGCGCCTCGCGGTCGCCAAGATCGCCTCGCTGCCCGGCAAGAGTACGCCGATGCAGGTGCGCCTCGTGGCTTCCGATGGCCAGACCTTCGCCGGCTCTGGCTACCCTGAGCAGGCTGTCCGCAATCTCCCGGAAATCCAGGACTACCGCGCCACCGGCAGCGACGATAAGATGCTGATCGAAGGCATTGAGATCGCCGCCCCGTTCCTGCTCACCGTTCGCACGACCTACCCGAACCTCTACAAGCAGTGGTCCGCCGTCTCGCTACGCGACTGCTTCGGTGCCCAGGAGGATTCGCCTGGCTCGAACTTGCGCGTGGCCGTCCGCCCTGGCACGCAGCCGATGGATCGCCCCGCCTTGGTCGAGATCGTCTTCTCCACCGCCAACTGGCGCAACGAGCTGGCGTTGCTCGGACGCATCAATGTCGACGAGATGCTCCGTCGCCCCGGCACGACTTCGCAGGCCTACGTGCTGAAGATGTCGATCCAGAACCGCACCAACGCCTCTTCCCCCGTTCCCGAACCTCGCCTCGTTCCCGTCGCCAATCCCCCTCTCCGATGACCCCCAAGCCTCTTCCTTCCCTCATCGCCGTCATCGATATCGGCACGCACAAGACCGCGAGCCTCCTCGGCCAGATCATCGACGGCAAGGCCCGCATGCTCAGCTTCAGCGAGCGCCGCACTGACGGTGTGGTGAAGGGCACGGTCACCGACCTCGAGAAGCTCACGCAGTGCGTCCATGAGGTCGTCAACGATATCGAGCGCGGTTCCGGCCGCGCCGTCGAGCAGATCTATCTTTCGCTGTCTGGTCCCGCCGCCGAGGGCGAGCGCGTGAAGGGTTTCGTCGCCGTGCCCGCGCACGATGGTAAGATCACCGCCAAGGACGTCAGCGACGCGATCCAATCTGCCAAGCGTCTCGAGCCGCCGGCGGGCCGGGCGACCATCCTCTACATGCGCCAGCCGACGATGCTGGATAACCGCCCGGTCAGCAATCCGGTCGGCATGGCGGGCAAGCGCCTTGAGGTGAATTTCTGGCGCGTGACGATGGAGGAGGGCAACATGCGCATGCGCGTGGGCATGGTGAACGGCATGAGCATCAAGGTCCGCGATTTCATCCTGGCCTCGCACGCCGCGGCCTGCGCGACCGCGAGCGACGCCGACAAGCAGGGCGTGCTGGTCATCGACATGGGCGCGGGCACGACCGACTGGATCCTTTACTACAAGGAGCACATCCTCTGCGCCGGCTCGATTCCCGTGGGCGGCGAGCACCTGACCAACGACCTCAGCGTGGCGCTCCGCATCAGCCGCGAGACGGCCGAGGACCTGAAGCTCCGCTTCGGTTCCGCGATGCATCGCGAGAACGACGTCAACCAGACCATCTGGAAGGACGGCGACAAGGGCGTGGGCGACCAGCAGTTCAACCGCGGCACGATCACGCAGGTGCTCTCGCTCCGCTACCAGGAGACGATCGAATTCGTGCGCAAGGACGTGCTCCGCCGCCTCGAGGCGATCTTCCCCGGCCACGCCGTGAAGCTGGACCAGAACATGATTCCTTCCGGCGTCATCCTGACCGGTGGTTCCGCCAGCCTGGCCGATGCGGCCGAGGCGGTCCAGCAGGTCACGGGCCTTTCCGCCCGCGTCGGCGTCCCGAACTTCGAGAACGAATCCCTCCGTAAGCCCGAGTATGCCGGAGTGGTGGGCCTGATGACCGCGGCGATCGCCGACGCCCCGCCGCTGGTGCGCCGCCCGAGCGGTTTCCTCGCTCAGCTCAAGGAACTCTTCCGCCTCTAAGATGTCCACGCCCGCTTCCATCCTCCTGGTCGGCCTCGGTGGGGCAGGGTGCTCGATGGTCACACGCCTTTCGGCGCAGCTGCCGGCCGAGATCGCCGTCGCGTTACTCGATACCGATGCGCGCTCCTTGCCTGCCGGTACGGCCGCCACGTTGCAGCTCGGCCGCGCGCAGACGCGCGGCATGGGCACCGGCGGTGAAGCCGCGCTCGGCCTCGCTTCCGCCGAAACCGAAGAAGCCGCGCTCCGCCGTTTGTTCACCGGCGTCCCCGTCGTGGTGCTCGTCACCGGTCTCGGTGGCGGCACGGGTAGCGGGGCTGCGTCCGTAGTCGCCAGCTTTGCGGCTGAGTGCGGCGCGACGGTGCTCTCCTTCGCGACGATGCCGTTCTCGCACGAAGGCGAACGTCGCATGCGTCAGGCGAATGACGCCACGGTCAAGCTCGGCCAGAAGTGCCACGGGCTCGTCGTGGTGCACAACGATCTCCTGCTCCAGCAGGTCTCGCCCGACGCCCCTCTTTCCGAATCGTTCGCCGCGGCGGACAACTGGGTCGGCGGCGCGCTCCGCGGCCTCGCTTCGGCTTTCGCGCCTGGCGCGCTCATCGCGGTCGACCCGGCCGCACTCCGTTCGCTCCTCTCCACACCTGGCTCTCCCACGCTCTTCGCCTTCGGCGTCGGGGTGGGCGAAGGCGCCGCGATGAAGGCCGCCCGCGCGGCCTGCGATTGCCCGCTCGCGCACGCGCCCGGCGCGGTCGCCAAGGTCGCCTCGCTCTTCGTCACCGTCGCCGGCGGGTCCGCCATGACCTCGACCGAAGCCTTCGAGGCTGTCGCCGCGGTCCGGACGCGTTTCGGCGGCGAGACCTCCACGGTGCTCTGCGCGCGTATCGAGCCTTCGCTCGGCGACCGTATCGAAGTATCGGTGCTCGGCGCTTCGCTGCCCGCGCCGAAGGCGCCCACGAAGCCCAAGAAGGGCGCCAAGTCGGAGGACCCTGCTCAGCCGATCTTCGAGTTCGCGACGGAAGAATCGATGCGACGCGGTCTCTTCGGAGGCACGCCGATGACCTTCATCGACGGACAGGACGTCGACGTGCCGGCCTATATCCGTAAGGCCGTACGCCTGCCGCCGGCGCCCTGATTTCGCTTCCCGGTTGCGCCCCGCCCGGGTCCTCCTACGTTCGGCTTATGCCCGCGTTCGACGTCGTCGCCCTCCGCAAGGACTTCCCTATCCTGGGACGTTTGGTGCGCGGTCGTCCGCTGACCTACCTCGACAACGCCGCGACTTCCCAGAAGCCTCTGGCGGTCATCAGGTCGCTGGAACGCTATTACTCCGAGCAAAACGCCAACGTCCATCGTGGCGTCCACCTGCTGAGCGAGGAAGCCACCACCGCCTACGAAGCCGCCCGTGCCTCGGTCGCGAAGTTCCTCGGCCTGAAAGACACCCGGGGCTGCGTCTTCGTCCGTGGAGCGACCGAGGGGATCAATCTCGTCGCCGAATGCTGGGGGCGGACTAACCTCAAGGCCGGTGACGAAATCCTGCTCACGCATCTCGAGCACCATGCGAACATCGTGCCGTGGCAGGTGATCGCCGAGCGCACCGGGGCCAAGGTCGTGGTCACGCCCGTCACGCCGCGCGGAGAAGTCGACCTCGTGGCCTTCAAGGGCCTGCTTTCGTCCCGCACCAAGGTCGTCGCCTTTGCCCACGTTTCCAACGCCCTTGGTACTGTTAATCCCGCCGCCGAGATGACGCGCCTCGCCAAGGCGGTGGGTGCGGTCGTGCTCATCGACGGCTGCCAGTCCGCCGCGCACTTCAAGGTAGATGTCCTTGCGCTCGGGTGCGACTTCTACGCCTTCTCTGGCCACAAGACCTTCGGCCCGACCGGCATCGGCGTGCTCTGGGGTCGCCCTGAGCTGCTCGACGCCATGCCGCCTTATCAGTTCGGCGGCGACATGATCCGCAAGGTCGACTTTGCCGGCACCACCTTCCGCGAAGCCCCCGAGCGTTTCGAGGCGGGTACGCCGGATATCTCCGGCGCCATCGCCCTCGGTGTCGCCTTGGAATACTTCATGCCCATCCAGGACGCCGCGCATGCGCATGAGCAGACCCTGCTCGCCGCCGCGACCGAGCGCCTAAATGCCATCAAGGGTCTGACCATCGTCGGTGAAGCGCCCGAGAAGGTCGCCGTGATCTCTTTCAACATCGAGGGCGGTCATCCGCATGACATCGGCACGTTGCTCGACGCGGACGGCATCGCCATCCGCACGGGCCACCATTGCTGCATGCCGCTCATGAAGCATTATGGTCTCAGCGGTACCGCCCGTGCCTCGTTCGCGTTTTACAACACCCTCGAGGAAGTCGACCGCCTGGCCGTCTCGCTCGAGAAGGCGCGGAAGATGATGGCCTAAGGCCGGTAGTCTCGACCAAAGAAAAAGGCCCCGGAAGGGGCCTTTTAGTTGAACAAGCCAGACAGCTTACTTCTTGCGAGGCTTGGCCGGAGCCGTGGCGCCGGAGGCGGTGGCAGCAGCGCGGGCGGCCTTGACGGACTCGGTGCCTTCGTTCGGATCTTCGTCTTCGTTGAGGACGTCGGCGCGCTTGATGGCGACGAGGGCGGCGGTGACGTTCTCGGTGGTCTTACGACGATCGTTGGACTTCAGGGCGTTGACGGCTTCCTGCACGAGCTGGATGGCGTTCTTCTCCTGCTTGATGATCTCGTCGTGGTCTTCCTTCACGTGACGGGGGCGGGAGGAGGTCGGCTTGCGGGGGCCGGCGCTTCCGCGGGGGGCCTTGGATTCGCGCGGGTGGATTTCCTGTTCTTCCATGTCTTCGGCGACGGAGAGGTCCTTGATGGCCTCCTTGAGGTCGGCGACGGTCGGAGCGGTCTCGGCCACTTCGAGGAGCTTGATAGCTTGATCGAGGAGGGTGTCTTCCTGTTCGTCCCACTCATCGACGACGCCGAAGTCGCCGCCGGGTCCGGACGGACCGGGGCCGGAGGGGCCGGGGCCGGAGCCGCCGCCGCCGAGGATGTGGGCGGTGGGGTCGCTGGCGGAGGCCGCGAAGGCGGGGACGGAGAGACCGATGGCGAGGAGAGCCAGAGTGAGCTTGGGGTTCATAGGAATAATATACGACTGGCCTTCGGCATGGTCAATCCGTGTTCCTCAGTCAGGCCTAGGGAGCTTACCTCAGGCCGGCTTCGTTTCGGCCGAGGCCATCGAGCGGCGCAGAATATCGAGGATTCCTTGCACTTCCCAGTTCCGGGCCGATCCGGAGAGCCCGAGCAAGGAGCGAGCTTCATGGATGTCATCGGGGTGATGGCCAGGTGGCCAGTCGAGCCAGCTGCGGTCGAGGGCGTGCCGCGGGTCTTGCAGAAGGGGCAACAAGGCGTTCACGCACAGTGTGTCGGCACGGCCGTCGGAGAGCAGGCACGCGAACACGTCATCGATGAGCCTCCGTCGAGCGGAAACCAATGGCGACGAGGGCAGGGCGAGGGCCCAGTCGCGCAACTGCGTACGCCATTCGGGGCGGCGGCGATGGAGTTCGAGGTACTGGCCGAGTCGGCGGTGCGGATGTCCGGCGGGTCGCAGGCCACGGAGTCGCCAGCGTCCGCACTTCTCCATGTAGAGGGCGTCTAGGCCGAGGATGAGCATCTGTTCCGGCGAATGGCTGCGGGCGAGTTCCGACATCGGAGCGCGATTCCCGCCGAGGCCGAGCGATTCCACGAAGAGCTCGTGGCACGCCGCATCCCAGCCGACTTCCTTGATGCGGAGGCGGGCGTGTTTCGTCTTGTTGCGGAAACGTTCGAGTGCGCGCCGTTTTAGCCCCAGCGAAAGGTTCGGCTCGGCTTCGAGCACGCGTTTGGCGACCTCTCCCGAGCGGCCGCGGAGTTCGAGGAGCGCGTCCTCTTCGGCCAGGTCCTCGAGATCGCGTGGCAAATAGGGCAGGAGCACCACCGTTTCCGGTCGGTGGCCGGCGAGCGTGGACACGTCCTTCGTGCCCGGCAGCAGCACAGCGTGGAGGATCACCCCGCCGAAGTGCGGATCACGGTCGTGGCCGTGCGCGTGCCAGTCGGAGCAGCGCAGGTGGATCTCGATGTCGCCGCGGAGGCGTTGGCCATCGACCAGGATCTCCGCGCCCAGGAAGTCGGGGCCTGCGCCGCGGTTCCAATCGCCCTGGTGGATAATCTCAATCTTCGCGCCGGAGGCGGCGGCCATCGGGCCGCGGACTTCGCCGGAAGCCCAGAGACGTTGGATGGCGCGTTCGCCGATGGCGAAGGGGCCGTAAGGGCCGTCGATCTCCTCGACGCGGGCGCAGGTGCTCATGCGCGCATCAAGGCCGAATCCGTGCCGCGAAGGAAATCAGGAGAAAGCCCAAGGGTAACGCACCGAATCCGCTTGAGGGAAGACCCCAGCCGCCGTTGAATC